>JBPYFA010000310.1:0-19890 GCA_051986585.1 Vicinamibacterales bacterium
CGGGCGCTGTCTAACCTAAGGGCAGCCTCGTCCTGTCGGCGATCCTCCTGATATATAATTTGCCGATAGATCGGCCGATAATGCCCACACAGACAAGATCTTGCGCGGACGCGCGGGTCTTCAGCGACTAACAGACATGGAGTTCCGCTGCAGGCTGGGCACCCCCACCGGGGAGATCGTCGAAGGCGTCTACGTCGCGGAGGACGAAGCGCGGCTCCGGCGCGAATTCGAGGATAAGGGCCTCTATGTCCTCGCGATCCAACGCGCGGGGCGTGCCGCGCTCGGATCGTTCAAGCTCCCGCGCCGCAGCAGGATTTCGAGCCGCGAGTTTCTCGTCTTCAATCAGGAACTCGCCACGCTGCTCAAGGCCGGAATGCCGCTCGTGCAGTCCCTCGACATCCTGCGGCAGCGAGTGTCGAACCCGCTGCTCAAGACGGTTCTGGATGACGTGCACGAGCGGGTTCGCGCCGGCAGTTCCTTATCCGAGGCCTTCGAGGCGCAGGGCACGCTGTTCCCGGGGATCTACACAGCCTCCCTGCTGGCCGGGGAGAAGAGCGGCAGCCTCGAACAGGTCATCCGTCGTTACGTGGCGTACGTGAAGGTAATTTCCGCGGTCAAGCGCAAGACGATGTCAGCTCTGGTGTATCCGGCGATTCTGCTGGCGCTCTCGTGCGTCGTCGTCGGGATCATCGTGCTGCGGGTGGTGCCGGAGTTTGGCGCTTTCTACGACCAGTTCGGCCGGGAACTGCCGCTCTCGACGCGCATCATCGTGTCGTTCTCGAACTTTGCCGTCGCCTATTTTTTGTTCTTCGTGCTGGCGCTCGGCGGGATCATCGCGGCATCGATTGCCTGGCTCAAGCGGCCTGGAAACCGGCGCCGCTTCGACCGATGGCTGCTTAACATTCCGGCGGTCGGTCCGATTGCGCAGAAGTTCGCCACCTCGCAGGCGTCACGCACGCTGGCGACACTGCTCGGTGGCGGCATTCCGCTGGTCAACGCCATCGATGTGTCCGCTCGATCGATCGGCAACCAGTACATGGCCCAGGAGCTGACGACCGCGGCGCAGCAGGTGCGCGAAGGCCGCGCGCTGGCGTCGGCGATGATGTCGAGCGGCGCATTTCCCGATGTCGCGATCAAGATGGTCGAAGTCGGCGAGTCGACCGGTGCGTTGCAGGAAATGCTGAACAGTTTGTCGGAGTTTTACGACGAAGAAATTGAAACGAGCCTGACGAGGTTCATCACGGTCGTCGAGCCGGCGCTTCTCGTAATCATGGGCATCATCATCGCAGCGCTCCTGCTGTCGCTGTACATGCCGCTCTTCAATTTGTCGTCGATGATTTCATAGGTAAGCTTCCAGCTTTCGGCTTCCAGCTTCCAGCTGGAAGAGAACGACGCATTGCTGGGAGCTGGCAGCTGGGAGCTGGAAGCTTTTGGATACTCACACCAATTCCACCGACACCGATCTCTACGCGACCGGTGTCGAGCCAACCGACGCGGAACACGCGGTAGAAGTCGCGCAGGCGAAGCGGCTCGCCGAGCGCTATCGGCTCGAGTTCGTCGATCTGGCACAGTTCAGCATCGATCACGAACTGTTCCGGGCCATCCCTGCGGACCTGATGCTCCGTTACGGCTTCGTGCCGTACCACCGCGAAGGGCAGTCGCTGGTGATCGTCGTCTCCGACCCGACCGATCTGCCCATGATCGACGAGCTGGGCGTGCTGCTCGCGACGCCGATCAAGGTGACGGTCGGCACGCCCTCTGCGATTCAGTCGATCCTGAAAAAGAGTGAGAGCTCGCAACGCGTCCTCGAGGATGCGACCGAGAGCTTCACGATGCAGATCCTCCGGGAGGATGAATCGGGGGATGAAGCGCTGACGGTCGAAAAGCTGACCGCCGACGCGAGCCCGGTCATTCGTCTCGTTGATACGACCATCTACAGCGCGATCCAGCGCCGCGCGAGCGACATCCACATCGAGACGCAGGACGACGCGGTGCATGTGAAGTACCGGATCGACGGCGTGCTGCAGCCGGCGATGCGTCCGATCGACAAGCGCTTTCACAGCACGATCATCTCGCGCGTGAAAGTCATGGCGGAGCTCGACATTGCCGAAAAGCGCGTACCGCAGGACGGCCGCTTCAAGCTTAGAATGCCGGGCAAGACGATCGACTTTCGCGTGTCGGTGATGCCGAGCGTGCACGGCGAGGACGCCGTCATCCGTATCCTCGACAAGGAATCGATCAGCGAGCAGTTCCACGAACTGCGGCTCGACATCCTGGGGTTCCCCGACGACGAGCTGCGCCGCTTCCGGAAGTACATCGCCGAACCGTACGGCATGGTGCTCGTCACCGGCCCGACCGGCAGCGGCAAAACCACGACCCTCTACGCCGCGCTCTCGGAGATCAAATCGATCGAGGACAAGATCATCACGATCGAGGATCCGGTCGAGTATCAGCTGCGCGGCATCACGCAGATTCCGATCAACGAGAAGAAAGGGCTGACGTTCGCGCGCGGCCTGCGCTCGATTCTCCGCCACGATCCCGACAAGATCATGGTCGGCGAAATCCGCGACGCCGAGACGGCGCAGATCGCGATCAACTCGGCGCTCACCGGCCATCTGGTGTTCACGACCGTCCACGCCAACAACGTGCTCGACGTGCTGGGCCGCTTCCTCAACATGGGCGTCGAGGCGTATCAGTTCGTGTCGGCCCTGAACTGCGTGCTGGCGCAGCGGCTGGTCCGCAACATCTGCATCCACTGCAAGCGGCCGCAGCGGGTCACGCGCGCCATGCTGGAGGAAGCGGCTCTCGATCCGGCGCTCGAGCACAGCGGCCTGTTTTTCGAGGGCGCGGGGTGCATCGAGTGCGGCGGTACCGGCTATCGCGGCCGCACGGCCATCTGCGAGCTGCTCGATCTGACCGACAATATCCGGGAATTGATTCTCGGCCGCCGGCCGACGTCTGAAATCAAAAAGGCCGCGCGTGACGAAGGGATGCGGTTCCTGCGCGAGTCCGCCGTCGAGGTTGTCCTCAAAGGCATCACGACGCTCCGCGAGATCAACAAGGTGACGTTCGTCGAATGAGTGCTGCACTCCCTCGTTGGCTTGCCAATCGCCCACCCGCCGCGGCGGTCGAGATCAACCCACGCCGGGTAACGGCGGCGGTGATTGCGGATCAGGGCGGGACCCGCGTCCTGACCAGCTATGCGGGCGAGCCGCTTCCCGCCGGTGTCGTCGACGCGAGTTTGAACGCGGCGAACATTCACGACAGCGCCGCGCTGACGTCGGCGATCCGAACCGTGCTCGATCGATTGTCTTCGCGCCCGAAACGCATCGCGCTGGTGCTACCCGACACGGTAGGGAAGCTGTCGTTAGTGCGCTTCGAGAAGATTCCCGGGAAAGCGCAGGATCTCGACCAGCTGATCCGATGGCAGGTTCGAAAGGCCGCACCGTTCAAGATTGAGGATGCTCAGGTGTCCTGGGTTCCTGGCATCGTGCCGCCCGAGGGCGGTCGCGAATACGTCGTAACCGTCGCCCGCCGCGACATCATCGAAAGCTATGAGCGCGCATGCGAAGCGGCCGGGGCGTATCCTGGGATCGTCGATCTCGCAACCGTCAACCTGATCAACGCCGTGCTGGCGACCGACGGCCGCGGCGCTCCGTCGAGCGACTGGTTGCTCGTGCACGTGGCCGCTGATTACAGCACCATGGCGGTCGTGCGCGGCACCAACGTCATCTTTTTCCGGACGCGAGCGTCGGACAAAGACGACGACCTGGCGGATCTGGTGCATCAAACCGCGATGTACCACGAGGATCGTCTCGGTGGCGGCGGATTCGGCCGCGTCGTGCTCGCGGGCGCGTCGCTTCGCGGTCCCGAGGTGGCGGACCACCTGCGACGCGAGCTCGAGGTGCGCTTGGGCGCGCGGGTCGAGGCGCTCGATTTCCGCGGCGCGGTCGCCTTGCGGGACCGCATTGCCGCGGCACCCGAACTCCTCGACAGCCTGGCGCCGGCAATCGGCGTGATTCTCCGCGAGCGGGTGGCGTAGATGCTGCGCGCCAATCTTTCGACGCGGCCGTTTTACAACGAGCGGGCGATTCACGTGCTCGTCGCCATCGCCGGCCTGATCGTGCTCGCGATCACGGCCGCCAACATCAGCCAAATCGTCAGCCTGTCGCGGCGCAGCACCGAATTGTCATCGCGCACCAACGCCGATCGCGTCGAAGCCGGCAGGCTGAGCACGGAGGCTGTCCGCATCCGTCGGACGATCAACAAGGACGAGCTGGCGACGGTCGTCAATGCGGCACAAGAAGCCAACGCCCTAATCGATCAGCGCACCTTTTCGTGGACGGAATTCTTCAATCAGATTGAAGCGACGATTCCTCCCGACGTGATGCTGACGTCGGTACGTCCGTCGTTCAAGGACGGCGTGACCCGCGTGACCATGATCGTGAAAGGCCGTCAAACCGCGGATATCGATGAATTCATGGAAAAGCTCGAGGCGACCGGGTACTTCGAAAACATCGTTCCGGCGACGAATGAGATTACCGAGGACGGGCTGCGACGCGCCACGATTCAGAGCGTGTATGTTGGCAGCGCCGGCGCCGCGCCGGAGGCCACGCCGGCCCCGCCAGCGGCCGCGACCCCCGCTGCTCCGGCGCCGTCGCCAGGCGCCACGCCGAATCGAGGCAATCCACCGTCGCCCGCTGCACAGCCGCCGCGCGATCGAGGACGCAAATGACCGACGCACGACGCGTCTTCACCGAAAAGCGCAAGTTGATCCTGCCGATTGCGATTGCGCTGGTCGTCAATCTGGCCCTGTTCGTGATCGTGTTGTACCCGCTCTCGAAGAAGGTTGCGGGGAGCGAACAGCAGTCCACTGCCGCAACGACCGAGTTGAATGCGGCGAAACGCGATTATCAGGCGGCGCGTGCCACCGTCGCGGGCAAGGGACAGGCGGATCAGGAACTGCAGAAGTTCTACACGGACGTATTGCCGCCCGACATCAGTGGCGCCCGCCGAATCACGTTCCTGCGGCTGGACCAGCTGGCGCAGCAATACAACCTCCGGCTCGAGCGTGAGTCGACCGATTCGAAGCCTCAGCGCGACAGCCAGCTGATCAAGTTCACCTATCACGCGTCGCTGTCGGGCGAGTATCGAAACATCCGCCGGTTCATCCATCAGCTCGAGACGGCACCCGAGTTTCTGGTGCTCGAAAACGTGGAACTTTCGCAGAGCGAGGTCGAAAACCGCGGATTGAACGTGAACGTCGAGATTGCCACGTATTACCGGGCCGGAGCGAATGGAAACTGAAACATCGACGCGACCTGCCGGCCGGCCGCGTCCATGGCTGCTCATTGCGCTGGCGGTGGCCGTTGCCATCGCGCTGTTCTCATGGCTGCCGGGAAAGTCAGCCGCGCCGCCCTCGCAGCCGTCTAATCGCAGGACGACGTCGAAGGCCAAGACGGCGGACAACGTGCAGCCGGGAGACCTCGACGTACGCCTCGGCGCACTCAAGGAACAGCGGCCAACGCCGCAGTCAACTGATCGAAATCCGTTCCGGTTTTATGTGAAGCCGCCACCGCCGCCGCCACCACCGGTCAAGCCAACCGCGCCGCCGCCGACCGCGCCGATTGACACCGGACCGGCTCCGCCACCGCCGCCGCCGCCCATTCCGCTGAAATACATTGGGCTGATCGAGGAAAGGGGCGGAACCAAGCTGGCCGCGTTCAGCGATTGCCGGAGTACCATGCGGGCACATGAGGGCGACATCATTGCAGGGCAATATCGCCTCGTGAAAATCGGCGTGGAATCGGTCGTCCTGGAGTACGTTGACGGCAGGGGCCGGACCACGGTTCGGCTGTCCGGGCAGGAGTGCGTGGGCAAGTAAGGCCCGAGTGAACGGGCGTTGTGATGGAGTGCCGGTGTTGAAGCACAGGCTAGCGATTGGAATCGTGCTCGCGATCGCCTTGTCGGGATGTGCCGCGGGGCATGCGTTTCGACAGGGGCAAGAGGCGTCCCGGGTCGGAGACTGGGATGCCGCCGTCACGCACTATACGAAGGCGGTGCAGGAGAGTCCCGAGAAGGCGGAATACAAGATCGCCTTGGAGCGCGCCACTCAGAATGCCTCGCGGAGTCATTTGACCCGCGCGCACGATCTCGAGGAGCGCGACCAATTGGACGCCGCCCTGCTCGAATACAAGAAAGCGCTCGAACTGGATCCGTCCAACCGTCTCGCTGCCGCGAAGAGCATCGAACTCGAAAAGACAATCAGGGATCGCATTGAAGCATCGCGTCCGAAGCCGCCGATCCAGGGACTCCGGGAAGAGGCACGCCGGCAGAGTACTCCGCTCCTCAGTCCAACCGCGCCGCTCCCCGTCGTCAGCTTCGGTCCGAACGCGAGTGTTCGCGACATCTTGAATTTCATCGGCACCGCTACCGGTATCAACGTCACCTATGACCAGCAGTACCAGGACAAGGCCTACACCGTCCGGCTCGAGGATGTGACGCTCGAACAGGCGCTTCAGCAGATCACCGCCGCCAACCAACTGTTCTACAAGGTGCTCAATCCGAAGACGATCATCGTCGTCCCCGACAACGCACAGAAGCACGCGCAGTACGACGATCTCGTCGTCAAGGTCTTCTACATCTCGCACGCCGACGTCGCCGAGATCTCGCAGATCATCAACACGATCATGCGCATCCCGACGATGCCGGTGCAGCCGACCGTCCTGCAGAACAAGACGGCCAATACGTTGACCGTGCGCGCGACGGCGCCGGTCATGGACGTGATTGAACGGATCATCAAAGCCAACGACAAGCCGCGCGCGGAAGTGATCGTCGACGTGCAGATCCTCGAAGTGAACAGGAACCGGACGAAGCAGCTCGGGCTCAATCTCAGCAACTATGCGCTCGGGTTGACGTTTTCGCCGGAAGTGGCCCCGCCGAACACGACCGGCAATCTTCAGAACGCGCCGGCCGAGCCGCCGCCGTTCAATCTGAATACGATCTCGCAGGGCATCAGCACCGCGGACTTCTATCTGAGCGTGCCGACTGCGATCATCAGATTTCTCGAGACCGATTCACGGACCAAGATCATCGCCAAGCCACAGCTGCGCGGCGCCGAAGGCACCAAGCTCACGCTGAACCTGGGCGATCAGATTCCTGTGCTGTCGACGGTGTTCGGCGCGCAGGTACCAGGCGGGCTCGCAAGCGTGCCGCAGTCGTCCTTCAACTACAAAGACGTCGGCGTCAACCTCGAGATGACGCCACGCGTCACCTACGAAGGTGAGATCGTGCTCGATGGGTTCACCGTCGAGAGCAGCGCGCTTGGTGCCAGCATCGCGGTCGCGGGACAGAGCGTGCCGACGTTCGCCTCGCGCAAGGTGACGACGAAATTGCGGTTGCGCGAAGGCGAGTCAACCTTGCTGGCGGGGTTGCTGAAGGACGAGCAGCGGAAGATCCTGACCGGTTTCCCCGGCGTGACGAAGGTGCCGGTTCTCAAGTCGCTGTTCGGTTCGACCAACGATGAGATCAACCAATCAGACATCGTGATGCTCCTGACGCCGCACATCGTCCGAACGCACGAGCTGACGGTCGAAGATCTCTCCTCGATCTACATCGGGACGCAACAGAACGTGGGCCTCGGCGGGCCGCCGCCACTCATTGCGCCGCAGCCGGAGCCGGCGCCAAGCCCGGCGCCGACGGGCGCGGCCGCGACGCCGCCACCCGCGGGCACGACCGTTCCGGGTGTACCTCAAGGCGGCACGGCGAATCCTCCAGGCGGTGTTCCGCCGACGAATTTCCCGGTGCCGCCTGGGGCGTCGCCGGTTCCCTCGCTCGTGACACCGCCGGCGACACCGCTGCCGCCGGTCGCGCAGCCGCCGGCCGGTGGTGCGCCGCCGACGACGACGCCGCCTGGTGCCGCGCCGCCGATAAACCAGCCGCCAGCAGGGCCGCCAGGTGCCGCGCCGGGCGCAACTCCACCGCGCGACGTGACCGCGCCACAACCGGGGGCGCCAGGAGCCGCTGCACCGCCAGCCACGCCCGCGGCGGCGCAAGTCATCATTACGCCACCAGGCACGGAGTTCCGCGTGGCCGGCGGGCCATACACCGTGCCGGTGTCGATCAACAACGTGTCGCGGCTGTCGGTGATGACGTTGACCGTCACCTATAACCCCAGCGTGCTGCGCGTACGCACCGCGCAGGACGGCACCTTCATGCGCCAGGGCGGGGTCGCGACGACGTTCACGCCGCGCATCGATGCGGCGACCGGCCGCGTCGACATCGCGATTACGCGCACTGCCGATTCGGCCGGCGCGTCGGGGGCGGGACTGCTCGCCGCACTGGTGTTCGATGCCGTCGGTCCTGGCAACTCCCTCATTCAGGTGAGTGGGGTGGCGAGCACGCCGGAGGGTGGTCCGATCAACTTGCAGTTCAATCCGGTGACCGTGACGGTGAGGTGAGCGCGAGGCTCTTGGAGATGACGAAGGCAACGGATTTCAATCGAAGGAACGAAAATAACGAAGATCAAACGAAGAATGCTTCGTTCGTCTCCGTGTCTTCGTTCCTTCGATTGAATCCGTTACCTCCGTACCCTCCGAACCCCGTTCCGAACCCTGTAAGGGGGTTCACCTTCATCGAGCTCCTGGTCGTGACGACGATCCTGTTGATCCTGTCGGCGGCCGTGTTGCCGCTCGCGCGCGTGACGGTTCAGCGGCAGCGGGAAGTCGAGCTGCACCGCGCGCTGCGGGAGATGCGGCTGGCAATCGACAAGTACAAGGATTCGGTGGACAACGGGCTGATCGGGTCGGTCGACGTGAAAGTCGGGAGCGAAGGTTATCCACCCGACCTCGAAACATTGGTCGAGGGCGTCTCGGTGGCGAATGATGCCTCGGGGCGGAAGTTGAAATTCCTGCGCCGCATCCCGGTCGATCCGATGACCAACTCCACCGAATGGGGACTTCGAGCGTACGGCGACAAGCCGGACTCCACGTCGTGGGGCGGCGGCAACGTCTACGACGTGTATACAAAGGCAGAGGGCACCGGACTCGACGGGACCAAATATCGCGACTGGTAGCCCCTTCGACTCGCGCGCAGAGGCGCGCGCGCTCAGGGCAGGTAGAACGTGATGAACGACAGCATACGCCGAGCGCGCGGGTTCACGCTGATCGAGCTCCTGATCGTCCTTGCGCTGATCTCGATTCTCGCGAGCATGGGCGTCGTCCAGTACCGCAACTCTGTTCAGAGTTCAAAGGAAGCTGTTCTTCACACCGATCTGTTCCGCATGCGCGATGCGATCGATCAGTACTATGCCGACAAGGCCAAGTATCCTGCGTCGCTGGACGCGCTCGTCAGCGAAGGCTACATGCGCGCGATTCCGATCGATCCGATCACGAAATCAGCCGACACGTGGCAGACGGTGCCAGCCGAACCCGAGCCTGGCAACACGTCCACGGACCCGGGCATCTACAACGTCAAGAGCGGCGCGTCCGGCACCGGTTTGGACGGCACGTCTTTTTCGGACTGGTGATTGAATCCCTTATCGCTAATCGCTGATCCCGGATCGCTAATCCTCGAATCCTTGAATCCAGGATTGCGATTGTTAGGTACGATTCGCCAGCCGTCGTCGCACAACAAACAGGATGGTGCCGACGACGATGACCAGGACGGCCAGGCGGATCGATTCCAGCGACTTCGGGCGCATTACGATGACGTAGACGAATCCCAGAAACGCGAGCACGGCGGGGATCGGATAGAGCCACATCCGGAACGGACGTGGAAGATCCGGACGCCGACGGCGCAGCACCATGACGCCAAGCGTCTGGGCGAGAAACTGCGTCGAGATGCGGATGACGACCAGCGCGGTCACGACATCCGCGAGTTTGAACAGGCAAAAGACCGCGGCCGCGCCGCCGAGCCAGAGCAGCGACACGTGCGGGAACTGGTGTTTCGGATGCACCCGCGCGAAGATCTTGAAGTAATCCCCTTCGAGCGCCGCCGCGTACGGCACGCGCGAGTACCCGAGCAGCAGCGAAAAGACGGACGCGAACGCGGTCCACAGCATCATCACCGTGACCAGTGCGCCGGTTCGCGGTCCCCAGATGCGCGACATGAAGTCCGAAGCAATGAATCGCGACTTCTCCACGTCCTGCCACGGCATGGCGCCGAGGATCGAGATGTTCATCGTGAGATAGAGAACGGCCACAGCGGCGATGGACAGGAGAATCGCCCGCGGGATGACGCGTCCAGGATCCCTGATCTCCCCGCCGAGATAGCAGACGTTGTAATACCCCCAGTAGTCATACACCGCGATCAGCAGCGCGGCACCGAGGCCGGTGAAGAACGCGGAGTTGAGCTCCCAGGCACCAGTCGGAAACGTGAACGCCTGCGACGGGCTGAAGTTGGTCAGTCCGGTGAAGATAATCGCCAGCGTCGTCGCGACCACGCCAATCCAGAGCAGCGCCCCAAGCCGGCCAATAATCGT
Organism: Vicinamibacterales bacterium; assembly: GCA_051986585.1. Taxonomy (GTDB): domain Bacteria; phylum Acidobacteriota; class Vicinamibacteria; order Vicinamibacterales; family 2-12-FULL-66-21; genus JALZOC01. The sequence goes on from JBPYFA010000310.1 coordinate 10,481, forward strand.
GATCCGGCGATAGAGAAGCACGACGGCGGTGGCCACCGTGGCCATGGCGAGGAACGTTCCATTGGTGATGGTGAATTCCAGGTAGGTCGTGCCGATGCCGGGTATCGACAGGGGAATCCGCTGCGCCGTGATCGTGTCGTGAAGTGCCGGCCACAGATATTCCGCGTATTGAGCGAAGCCGATACAACCGGAAGCCATCGACAGAGGAGCGCTGAAGGTCAGTTGGAAAACGAACAGGAAGGCGAGCCAGCCGCCGACGCGAGGACCGTACATCGCCCGAAGGTAGCGAACCGGACCGCCAGCCTCCGGGAGCGCGGCGCCGAGCTCGGCCCAGACCAGCCCGTCGCACACGACGAGGGCCGCTCCGAGAATCCAGCCGAGCATCGCCTGGGGGCCGTGCATCGTGGCGACCATCAGCGGGATCGTTACGAACGGGCCGACGCCGATCATGTCGATCATGTTCAGCGCGGTCGCGTGCCACAGGCCGATGCCCCGGACCAGACCGTGATCGGCTGGCGGACGTGAGGAAGAAAGTGAAGAAGGAGAGCTGTCGGGGTGGGCCGGCGGCATCTGGACAGATTCTACCCGTCCGAACGTCTGCCGCCAGCCGTCTCAACTCACGATGAGCGTATCAGCCGCCGCCGCGACCGACTCCCGGCTGAACGGGCCCGGGCCCGAAGCCGCGACCGCGCCCGCCGTCCGGTCCGATGTCCATGCCGCGTCCGCGACCAGGTGGCACGCCCGGCGCAGGCGCTCCACGCTGACCTCCGCGCCCTGGCAGACCGGGAACAGCCTGGGCGCCGCCCGGTGCGCCGGGCCGATTGCTGACCGTGCTGAACATGAACAGCCACTCGTTGTAGTGCGTGCCCGTGCCTCGATAGATGCGGAACGACGACTCCTTGCTCTTGCTTCGGACACCCATGATGCCGCCGCCCGCCTGGCCGAACGACGGCGTCGAACCGAGCGATGGGTTCGAGCCGGGGGAACTGTTCCGGGACGGTGGCGCGCTCAGGCCGGTAGAGGGGGCGCCGATGCGTCCGCGACCGGACTGCTGCGGCGATGGCCCGCTCTCGCCGCCGCCGGGGACGCCGCCGGCCGCGAGAATCACGTCCCATTCACCGCGCTGGTTCATCGGCAGGGTCGTATCGTTCTCGGTCATCGGATCCTTGTATTTCTTTCGGAGAAAACGACCCTGCACGAGCACGTCGAGACTGGGCGGGTAGTTCGCACCACCCATCTTTCGCATATACAGATTGATCGCCCGCGCGATCTGCTCGCCGCGAAAAATCAGTTCGGCTTCTTTCTCGCGCTGCGCCTGCGTCTTCCACACGGGCATGGCCACAGACATCAGCACCATCATCACCGCAAGGCTGACGAGCAGCGCCGCCATCGCGTAGCCCCGCTCGCCGCCTTGACCACCCGCTAAACACATGAGAGTATTATCCTTAGCGTCTCCGATGGTAGCACACATGAAACGCGCCTTTCTTGGCGTCGCCTTGCTCGGCGCCGTCGTGGCCGTCTCCCTCACGATTGCCTGCGACAAGGTGCCGCTCGTCGCGCCGAGCGGCTCGGTGATTTCGCTCTTTGCCGCCGCCAATACCGTCCCGCTCAACAGCGACATTGAAATCGTCGCGAACGTGATCGAGAACGGCACTGCCCAGACGCCGCCCACGACGACGACCCCTGGGACTGGCACCACGCCGGGAACGGGCACCGCGGGCACTACAACTACGACGTCCGCCGGAGCCGGAACGCCGGTACAAAATGGCACGCTCGTCTCCTTCACGACGACGATCGGCTCCATTGATCCGAGCGAGGCGCGGACGAACAACGGTCAGGTGCGGGTGCGATTCCATTCAGGGAACGTGAGCGGCACCGCCACGATCACGGCGTTTTCAGGCGGCGCTTCCGGCAAGCTGGAAAACTTGAAGGTGGGCGCTGCTGCGGTCGATCACGTCATTGTCACGGCCAGTCCTCAGACGCTGCCGCCGGGCGGTGGAAACTCGACGATCAGCGCCCGGGTCGAAGATGCGAACGGCACACCGGTGTCCGGCGTCTCGGTCTCGTTTACGACCGACAACGGATCGCTGAATCCTCCGTCCGCGACGACGGACGCATCTGGAGTCGCAACCACAACGCTCAATGCGCCGCGCACGGCGAAGGTGACGGTGAGCGTTGCTGGCAAGACCGCCGACGTCACTGTCGGGCTGAATCCGCGGACCGGCATCACCATCGCCGGACCGACGACTCAGATTGCCGCCGGCCTGCCGGCCACGTTCACGGTCGGTGTGGGTAGCACCGCCAACATTCAGAACGTCACGGTTGATTTCGGTGATGGCAAGCAGCAATCGCTCGGTGCAATCAGCGGCAGCACCACGATCCAGCACGTGTACAACGAAGCTGGCACCTTTACCGTGCGCGCCACGGCGACCGATGCGAGCGGCTTCACGGAGCAGGTGGCGACTTCAATCACTATCCTGCCGGCTCAGCCGCCAGCAGTGACGATCACCGGGCCGCAGACGGCACGCGTGAACGAAACCGTTCTCTTCACCGCAAACGTCACCGGGGCGACGTCGACGGTTCTCCGTTACGAGTGGGATTTCGGCGAAGGGGCCAACCCGCGCACCGTCACGACCACTGGCAATCGCGCAACCACCACCTACACGACGACGGGCACGAAGGTGGTCAACGTTCACGTCGTGCAGGCAGTCGGTCCGGCTGGTGACGGCACCACCGTCATCACGATTACGCTGACGTTGCGCTGAGCGAGCGCGGAGGAGATCTCTGCGACGGAGGCGACGGGAAGAACTCGACACGGAGACGCGGACAATCTTCTGAAATCCGTGTCCCCTACGTCTGTGTCAGATCTTGTTCCGGGGCCTCCGTCCGCTTCGCACAGCGCTCGCAGTCGCGTCCATCACCCAACTTCCTCGAGCACCGCGTCATGGAACGCCGGTCGGATTTCTCTGATTCGATTGTTATCGCGCGTCGGATGCACGCGATTGGTCAGCAACACCACGTAAAGATCGCGCTCCCAATCAATCCATAGCGATGTGCCGGTGAATCCGGTGTGACCGATGGCCGTGGCCGACATTCTCGTGCCGCATGAAGATGTCGGCAACATCGTGTCCCATCCGAGCGCGCGCGAGCTTCCGGGGACATCGCTGGGTTGGATGAACGCGCGAAAGGTCGATGGCTGCGCGAGCACGCGTTCTCCGGCGATAGTTCTCAGCGCGGACTGCGCGAATGCGCCAACGGCGGGTGCGGTTCCGAACAGTCCGGCATGCCCTGCGGCGCCGCCAAGCGCCCATGCATTTTCGTCGTGCACTTCGCCGACGAGCGTCCGCCCGCGCCACGCATCATGTTCGGTCGGCGCGGTGCGCGGGCGCCACGTTCGGGGCGGGTTGAAGGCCAAGGGATCGACGGTGACAAAGGCGGCGACTCGCCTGAACTGCGCCGCGAACGTTGTCGCGGGATCGAAAGGTCCGCTGTCCGATGGCGCCGTTCGCCGCACATCCTGAAGCAAAAAGCCAAGCAGCATGAAGCCGAGATCGCTGTACACGGACTGGGTTCGTGGAGCGTACTCGAGCGGGGTGTGGCAGATCGCGGGTTCAAATTCGATCCGGCCGGCGTAGTTCCTGAAAAACGGCAGGTATGCTGGCAGCCCCGAGGCGTGACTCAAGAGATCACCGATGGTGACATTCTCGCGATCAGCGCCGCGCCACTCCGAAAATCGCGCGGCGAGGGGCTCGTCGACTGTCAGCAGTCCATCGTCGACCGCGCGCATCGCCAGCGTCGTCGTGGCGAGGACCTTGGTGAGCGACGCGAGATCGAAAACTGTATCGATTGTGGCCGGCGGCGAATCCGGATCGTAGGTGAGCGAGCCGAACGCCCGCTGCCAGATCGGGCCGTTTGCCCGGCCGACTTCGACGGCCGCAGCGGGAAACGCGCGATCGAGAATGCCGTGAAGCAGGATCTCGGCCGCGCCGTCGAAACGTTCAGGCATCGCGGCGGGGCATCACGAACGATAGCGCGACCGCGATCCCGCACGTGAACGCGGCCCCGACGAGCGCATACCACGTCCAGGCACACGCGTTCGTCAGCCAGACGTAGGTCACTACTACGGTGCCGCCGATCATGCCGAGCAGCATGGGTGCAGAACCGACTCTGGGGATCAGCACACCGGTGAGGAACGCTCCCAAAACCGGGCCGGCCGCGAACGACAGCACCAGCAGACCAGCGTCGAGCACTGACCGATCGATCCACTGGGCGCCAAGCGCGACGACAATCTGCGCGATGCCCCAACCGATCGTCGCGTGCCGCGACAGGCGCATCAGCGTGTCCTGGTCGGCGTCCGGCTTCACGTACTTCACGTAGAAGTCGTTGACCGTGGTTGCGGCGAGCGCGTTGATCGATGGCGAGAGCGCCGCGGCGACGATTGCGGCGATGATGAATCCGGAAATGCCCTGTGGAATTCCGCTCACGACGAAGAGTGGCAGGATCTCGTCGTTGCGGCCGAGGCCTCGCGGCAGCGGTGTGTGCTGATAGTAGGTGTAGAGCAGCACGCCGATGATCAGGAACAGCACGAACTGCGCGAACACGATGAAGCCACTCAGGATCAACCCTTTGGCCGCGTCCTTTGCGGAACGGGCCGAGAGCAGACGCTGGACGAGGAACTGATCGGTGCCGTGCGTGGCGAGCGTGAGCGCGATGCCGCCGAAGAGGCCGGCCCAGAATGTGTACACCCTGGTCGGATCGACGCTGAAATCGAGGAACTGGAACTTGCCCGCGGCATGTCCTGCCTGAGCGACCGTCGCCCATCCGCCGGGAATCTGCCAGAGCAGCGCAACGAACACGATCAGCGCGCCGGCCACATACACGAACATCTGAACGACGTCAGTCCAGATCACCGCCGCGACGCCGCCGCGGACGGTGTAAATGATCATCGCCACTCCAAGCAGGATGATGGTCCAGGGCACCGTCACGCCGGTTACCACGGAGATCACCAGTGCGGTCGCGAACAACCGAATGCCGTCGGCGAGCGTGCGCGTGATCACGAAGATAATCGCGCCCGCGTTCTTGACCGATGCACCGAACCGGCGTTGCAGAAGCTCGTACGACGTGTAGAGCTCGCCTCGGAAATAGGCGGGAATGAACAGCCAGCTCACCAGGAATCTGCCGCAGATATAGCCGAGCGGCAGCTGAAGGAAGGTCATGTTGCCGGCATAGGCGCCGGCAGGAACGCCAATGAAGCTGAGCGTGCTCGTTTCGGTCGCGACCACGGTGAAGCAGATCGCCCACCACGGAACCGAGCGTCCGGTCAGGAAATAGTCGCGGGTTGTCTTCTGAAACCGTGCGAACCAGGAGCCGAACGCGGTGATCGCGAGCAGGTAGCCCGCGATGACGGCGTAGTCAACCCAGGTAAGGACCATCGATGGCCGACGTTGCTAACGCGAACCGGCGGTGGTCGGCGCCGATGGGGTGAATGCCGCGCGTCCGACAACCGACAAGTAGTCGCTCCTGCCCGGCGGTCGCGACCCGGTCAAGCTGTCGTACGAAAACAGGACCACGCCGCTGGCGCCGAGCCGGCGGGCCGTGACGATGTTGTCGATGGTCTCCTCCGGTGAAAGCCGATACGATCCGATTCCCGCCCACACGGGATGTGATCCGGCCAGCGCACGCACCGCCGCGATCTGTTCGGCGAACCGTGACGGTTCGGTGGTATAGGCCATCGGGCAGACTGCGTCCACGAGACCGGCATTGATCCATGCGGTCCAATTCTGCAGGCGATGGCGCTCGGCTTCGCTCGCGTCCGGAACGACCGCGATGGTGACCTGCGCGCCTGGACGTTCGCGTTTGACGGTCGCATGCAGCCGATCGATGAGCGCCGTCATTCGCGAGATCCGGAACTCGCGCCACTCGTCGGGCAGCGCATCGGGATAGGCGAACAGATCGATCGGTTCTTCGGCGTCCAGCGTGCGTCGCGTCGCTTCCGGAAGACGGCCACGGATCGCGTTTCGAAATTCCCGGATCGCTGGCCGGCTGTAGTCGAAGCGATCGTTCGGATAACGCGCGTAGTCGAAATGCACGCCATCAACAGGATACTTACGGACGAGATCCCGGACGATCGAGTCGGTGTAATCCACTGCGTCGGGCAGAATCGGGGATGCGTACAGACCTTCGATCTCCGTGGAGTGTGCGCGGGTCCATCGCGCGAGCATTCCGACATACGCGGGACTGTCGGCCTCGACCGACGCCAGCTGCTGGCCGATGTCTCGCGGCACCATCAGCCAGCCCGGATGGCGATAGATGAGATGCTCGCGAGCGGGCGGCAGCTCGCTTGCGCTCGACACCAGGTTGACGTTGATCCACGCATGGATCTGAAGCCCTGCACCGTGACCGGCGTCGAGCACGGCTGCGAGCGGATCGAATGTATCAGGCTGTCGCAACAGCTCGGCGGCTCGTGGCTCGATCCCGCCGAGATAGTACGCGTCGCCACGCCCGCGCACCTGGACGAAGAGCGTGTTGAATCCGTGCTCGCGCGCCGTCTTCACGAGGGCGGCGATGCTCTGTGCCGTCGCGAGCGATCCGCGCTGCACCCAGAGCGCGCGCGTTTCAGTAGTGGAGAGGGCGGCTGAGGCAATCGCCGTCGATGAGGAGGCCAGGCCCGAATACAGACCTATCACAATCGCGAACGCTGCAGCGGCGCGCGCGCACCCTCCGGCGAAGCTCATAAATCGAACGAATGTAACAGTTGAGCGACGTTGAGTCAACGGAGGTCACGGCGGGAGGTGACGTAGGGAACGGAGTTCACAATGAAGGAACGGAGTTAACGAAGGCGAACGAAGATCATGCTTGCTCGATAACGAAGATCATATTTTCTCGGGAGCGGGAGGCTTTCGAAGAAGGGATTCGCTCGTCCGCGGCCCCAGCATCCTCGAACTCCGGACCCCTTCGTTCCTGACGTTGATCCTCCGTTCGTCCCCGTTCTCTTCGTTCCTTCGTTGTGATCTCCGTTCCCTCCGAAACCTCCGTTAACTCCATGTGCTACAGTCGCCTCATCAACTCATGATGCACGTCCTCGGTATCGACGCAGGGGGCACGAAAACGGTGTGCCTGCTCGCGGACGAAGCAGGCCACGTTGTCGCCGAGGCTCGACGCGGTGGCGCGAATCTCCAAGCCTCTGGCGAGCTCGAGGTCGAAAAGGTTCTTCATCAGGTCATGGACGAGGCCGTCGGCGATCGCGCGATCGTGCCGGCCGCCATCTGCCTTGGCATGGCCGGTGTCGATCGCGCCGATGACTATGCAGTCGTCGGCGAAATCATGCGGCGGATCTCCTACAAGGCTCGCGTCATCATCGTCAACGATGCGCTGGTCGCCCTCGAGGCCGGCGCTCCCGGCCAGCCCGGCGTCGTGGTCATTTCCGGGACCGGATCGATCTCCTACGGCCGCAATGCGAGAGGTGAAGCAGCGCGATCGGGCGGCTGGGGCTATGTTCTCGGCGACGAGGGAAGCGGCTATTGGATCGGCCGGGCGGCGTTGCGCGCGGTGCTGCGGCAGGCCGATCATCGCGGTCCGGCCACCGCGCTGACCGAGTTGCTGCTCAAGCACTTTGATGTGAGTGCGCCGCCCGAGCTCATTCACAAGGTGTACAACACGAGCCTGAAGCCAACCGCCATCGGCGCTCTCGCGACATACGTGCAGTCGGCGTTCGGACACGGCGACAGCGTCGCGATCGGCATTCTGCGCGCCGCAGCCAACGAGCTCGAAGCGTTCGCGTTATCAGTCGCGCGGCGCCTCGACCTTGTCGGTCAGCCGTTCGTCTTCATCTTGTCCGGGGGGATCTTCCGCGCGGTGCCGTGGCTGAAAGAGGAGCTCGAGCGGCGGCTGCCGGTGGCGGCACCAGGCAGCTGGGTGCGGCAGCTCGATCGCGAACCAGCCAACGGCGCGGTGGCACTGGCGCTGCAGGAGGCGCGTGGCGGAGCGACGATTCCCGCCTATAAACTAGGTTGATGGCTGTCGACGCCGGACGGTCGATTGGGAGCAAGCGAAGTCCGCGCGTGACGGTGTTCAACCACGACTACGCGGTCGCGAAAGCGGTGGCACGGCGGATCGCCGATCTCATCACAAAAACCCCGCGGGTCGTTCTCGGCCTTCCGACCGGACGGACACCGGTCGGCCTCTATCGCGAACTCGTCTCGCTTTACGCGCACGGGGTCGACTTTTCGCAGGTGACGACGTTCAATCTCGATGAATTCCTCGGCATTCCCGCGGATCACCCCGGCAGCTATCGCAGTTTCATGGAGCTGCACCTCTTCAGGCACGTGAATATCCGGCTGGAGAACCGCCACTTTCTCAACGGCAGTGCCGCCGATCCGGACGCCGAGTGCCTGCGCTACGAACGGGAGATTGCCGACGCCGGCGGCATCGATCTGCAGATCCTGGGGATTGGCACGAACGGGCACATCGGCTTCAACGAGCCTGCGCCGACACTGGTCGCGAGAGCGCACCGCGTCGTGCTCAAGCCGGAAACCCGCCGGGCGAATGCGTCCCTGTTTGGCGGTGATCCAGCTCGGGTGCCTGGTGAAGCGCTGACTGTGGGAATGGCGACGATTCTGCACGCGCGCGCGATCGTGCTGCTGGCGACGGGCCGCGCAAAAGCGCCGTGCATCGAACGGGTGGTCAATGGTCCGCTGACGCCGGAGCTGCCGGCGTCATTTCTTCAGCTGCATGATGATGTCGACATCATGCTGGACGGCCCGGCGGCTGAGAAGCTTCAAGCAGCTCCCTGAGATGGGCGTCGGCCTCTTCGCCGATGGCTTCGCGCACCGAGTCGTGCGCCTTCTTCAGGCGCCGCAGCGCCTGCGGCAGTGTCAGGTTAGCGCGCTGCATGATGATCGCCGCTTTGACGTTCCACTTGGCCCGCTTCAGCAGTGCGTCAGCCGTCGTGTAATCGACGCCGTTGACGAGCACGAGGATGCGCCGTGCCCGATCCTTGAGCTTCTCCGAGCCGGTCTGCACATCCACCATCAGGTTGCCGTAGGTCTTGCCGACCTTGATCATGGCGATGGTGGTCAGCATGTTGAGGACCATCTTGGTCGCCGTGCCTGCCTTTAACCGCGTCGACCCGGCGATGATCTCCGGTCCGACCGCTGGAGCGATCTGCAGGTCGACGAAGTTCTGCAACTCGGAGCCCGGCCAGCAGGTCACGAAGATGATCTTGGCGCCCGCCTTGCGGGCGCGCGTCAACCCGCCGCGCACGAACGGCGTCATGCCGCTGGCCGACACGCCGATCACCACGTCCTTCTTCGTCGGGCTCAGGCGCGTCACGGCACGCGCGCCTTCCTCGTAGTTGTCCTCGACACCTTCCTTGGCGGCGAAGATCGCGTCGCGGCCACCGGCCATGATGG
>JBPYFA010000311.1:0-4558 GCA_051986585.1 Vicinamibacterales bacterium
CGGCCGACATCCAGCCGACGAAGAACCACAAAGGCGAAACAGGCGGTGAGCGCGGCGAAGAACGCCGACATCGCATTGATGCGCCAGGCGAGCGTTCCCACCGGAAGCTGCGCGAAGCAGAACGAGACCAGGACGTAGAGCGGATACCCAGGCGGATGCGGAGTCCCGAGCACACTGCCGACGTACTGAAACTTGGCGGAGTCTCCGCCGCCGCCGAGACCAGGAAAGAGCGTCTTCAAGTAGACGCCGAACGCGCTGAATGCCACGACGGCGGCGACGAGCCGGTCGCGTCGCCGAATCGATGATTCGTTCTGCAGATTCACAGGTTCTTTGATCGCCGTGCCATCATCCTACCGCCTGATGAGCGTCGGTGAAACCTCCGAGAATTGCCTGGGTCGAATATCTGGTCCAGAGAGAACCTCGAGTCCTCCGCATCACCGCGTGCAGTATGCTGGGAACATCTCTTCCGAGGCGGGCATGCTGGTCGCGTTCATCACGTTTGTCTGCACTTTCAGCTGTGCGCTGGCCGCGACGGTGATTCGCAGTCGGTTGCCGCCGACACATCTCAGCAAAGAGTCACAGGACGTCGTGCGGCTGGGCATCGGCCTGGTCGCGACGATGACGGCGCTCCTCCTCGGCCTGGTCACGGCGGCAGCGCGAAGTACTTTCGACAGCCAGGACGTCGCGCTCCGAAACGCAGCGGCAACGATCCTGACGCTGGATCGGCAGCTGGCGCGATACGGACCAGAGACCAAGCCGACCCGCGACTTGCTTCGATCCGCCGTCGCCTACCGATTACAAACCACCTGGCATCGTACCGGCATGGCGAGGATGCCTCCAGGGTTCTCGGGCAACGCGCCGCCGGTGGAAGAAATCCAGAACCAGATTCTGCAGCTGCAGCCTCAAACTGACGCGCAGCGCTGGCTCAAGTCAGAGGCGTTGAAAAATACGGAGGACGTCGTCAAGACACGATGGCGCGTCCTCGGTTCGTCCGGCGGCACCGTCCCGCGTCCGTTTCTGGTGGTCGTGATCTTCTGGTTGACGGTGACGTTCGGAAGCTTTGGTCTATATGCGCCCCGGAATGCGACCGTGATCGCGGTGCTGTTCGTTGCGGCTCTGTCGGTCTCCGCTGCCGTCTTCTTGATCCGCGAACTGGATAGCCCGTTCGATGGCATCATCACGGTGTCGAGCGGGCCGATGGAATACGCGCTCGAGCAGTTGAACAAGTAAACAGCGACTGAGAACGTCGTATGAATGCGATTTCGCCCCGGACGCGTTCGGCGCGCGTCGTGACACTCGTGTTCACCGTCGCGGCCGTGGCGGCAATCGCGTCTGGACTGTCGGCACAGAACGCGAGCCCAGCTGACATCGCGGCGAACATGACCGGTCACTGGGTGCTCAATGCCGAATTGACCCCTACATCGAAGCCACCGCGTGGCCGTGGACAGGCGGCTTTCGCGATGGCCGGGTCGGCGCCTCAGCGCGGCGGCCGTCGCGGTAGCGGAAGCGACAGTGGGGGCGGAGCCGGAACGGAGGCATCGTCGCCGTTGTCGGCCGAAGAAGTCGCCGCGCAGGCCGCGTTATCCGTCCTGCATGAGGTCCCGAAGGAACTGACGATCGACGCGACCGCCGACACCGTCACGTTCGGCGAGCCCCGAGGCGAGTGGCACTTCAAAATCGATGGCAAGAACAGCCCGATGGAGGTGCCTGGCGGCGCGATTCACTGCAAGTCGAAATGGGACAAAGGCGTGTTGCGCCAGGAGTTCTCGAGCGCGCAGAGGCGACTGGTCAAAAGCTGGTCGTTGGACGGCAGCGATCGACTTCTCCTGGTCGAGAAGATCGAAAGCACGACGTTGAATTCAGAATCGAGGGCGGTGTTCGATCGCCAGTGAGTGACGCAGTAGCGGTTACGGCTTGCTCGACGAAAAGACGAACCCGATCGATCGCTGGATCGGATTGTAGAACTTGCCGTAGTCGGGAGATGTGATGTTAGCCTGCACGTCGCGTTCGCTCTTCGAATTGAACGCGTTGTAAATCTTCAGGCCGCCGGTGAACCGGTACTGACGGAACTTCAACGGCCGCGCCAGCGTGAAATCAAGCGTCGACACCTTCGGCAGACGCCCGGTGCGGTTTCGCTCGCCGACGAAATCCTGGAATTCATTGACCGCCGACCACGGGAATCCCGAGCGCCACTCGTAGAGCGGAACAAAGACCCACTGGCCTGGCAGGCCGATGTTGCCGCGGACGATCACTCGGTTCGGAACGTCGGTGGGACTGAGCGAGTTCTCGTTCGGCCGAATGATCGGATTCCGGAAGTTGCCGTAGAACTGATCGTAATCGTTGAGATCGCGCGTGCTCCGCGATCGAACGTACGAGACCGACAGATCCCGATGCTCGCTCGCGAGAAACCGGCCGGTGGTCTCGAGTTCCCAGTATTTCGATGCTCCGGCCGACGATAACGTGAGCAGGCCGCGGTTCACATCCGGATCGACGATGTAGGCGTGCGATCCGTTGCGATGGAGATAGGCCGCCTTGAGGAAGAAGCGCCGCTCAATCCGCTGATCCCAGGCAACCGTCTGCACGATGCTCTCCGGCGTTTTCAACACATCGCCAATCGTGTGCACGAAGGTAACCGCCGGGCCCAGCGGTTGTCCGTTTGCCGCATAGCGGGTGACGGTCTGCACCTCATATTGCGTGAATGCGCCGACGGTCAGCGGCGTGCGTTCCGCGAACTTCCCAAACCCGCCGCGCAGGATGCCGCGCCCGTTGGGTAGAACGCTGACCGCCATGCCCGCACGTGGCGAGTAGTTCACTCGTTCGACGATGTCGTCCCGATCGGATCGGATGCCCAATTCGAACATCAGCCGATCGTTGACCCGCCAACGGTCCTGTGCGAAAACGGCGAACTCGGTGCCGTGCACTTCGGGATGCGTCAGCGGCGGGGAGTAGGTCGTGCGTTCAGCGAGCGACTGATCGAGCCGCACGACGTCGAGTTCCTGGCTGTAGTTGTCGCCGTCGAACCTGGAATGCTGGAGGTCCACGCCGAACTTGAACATGTGGTCGCCGCCCCAATGCTCCTTCGAATAGGTCAACGCCTCGACGAGCTGCAGGCTGCGAACGTTTCGTTCCTGTCGATTGAAGAAGTTGCCGCTCTGGGTCTGGGGCGCATACACCATCGGCGCCACGCCCTGCGTTTTCTGATCCACCTCGAAGATTCGCACCGCGCCGGTCGTTTCCAGCACGGCATGCGCCGAAAGAATAAAGCGGTCGGCGGCACCGGTCGAGAATCCCGACTGTGTGAACTTCGGCGTGGTTTCCTCAGGCCGGAACGTGGACAGCGTCGCGTTCGTGATCTTGCGCGGAAAGTAGATCACTCCGGCGGTGAGAGCATGGCGCGACGAAATGACCGCGTCGAGTCGCGTGAACGAATCGAAGCTGTCGAGACCAAGCTGCGGCTGGTTGGGCAGACTCTTTACCGGCGTCCGGACATACCGATACTGCAAGTACTCGCCAAACAGCAGCCTGTCTTTCTTGAGCGGGCCCGAGATCGAGAACCGCGGCTCGAACTTATTGACGAACGCGAAGCCCTTGCCAAACCCGGGCACCAGGTTGTCTGGTTTGAACAGCCAGTCGTTGGTCCCACGCTTGGTACGGACCTGCGTCACGCTCGTGGAGAAGCGGCCGTACTCCGCCGCGAACGGGTTGGAGAGCACTTCGACCGACTCGACCGCTCCGCTTGGCAACTCGAGGTCGAAATCACCGGTTGATGGATCGTTGAGGCTCGCGCTGCTCATTTGCAGCGCGCCGGTGGTCGGCGCGCCGCCCTTGATCCGGAGACGCCCTTCAGGCCCTCGGATGATGCTTGGCAGCACCGTGAGCAGCGACTGAAAATCATCCCCGGCGAGCGGCTGAATGTCCATCTTGGCACCGTTCAGCACATCGCTGACCGCGACGGGTTGCAGGCTTTCGGTCGGCGAATTCGCCGGGACAACGACGTCCACGCTTTCGCGAACGAACGTCAGCCGCATTTCCACGAGTACCTGCTCGGTACCGCCCGGCCGGACGGTGAATGGGGCCGAAGTTGTGTCCGCAAAGCCGTCCCGAACGGCGTGGAGCACATAGCGCCGGCTGGGAACGTCGGGGAACGTGACCTGGCCAACTTCGTCGCTGGTCGTCTTCGCAATCACAATGTTGGCGTCAACATCCCGCAGTTCGACACTCACCGCGGGTATCCGCAACCCCTCGACGACGATGGTGGCGACAACTTTTCCGTTACCGGATGTCGGCGATTGAGCGGCCTCCTGGCCCGGCGGCCCGAATGCGCCGCTTGCCAGAACCGTTGGCGCGGACGCATTGATCGTGAGGACGGCGGCGGCTGTCGTGATCAGCGCCGACATGACGCGAGCACATTGGCGAGTGACACGCGAGCGGCGCGTTTTGGCGCGTCGAAGATAACTTGGCATGCAGGGGAGCACCAATACTAGTGCAAACAGCCCGGCTGGCAAAGCGGTTCATCGACTGGCTCAATCCGTGTGGAGTACTCAGATCGCCACCGATG
>JBPYFA010000312.1:0-21382 GCA_051986585.1 Vicinamibacterales bacterium
TGAACAGCTGGCCCGACAACGCGAACCTGGATAAGGCACGCCGGCTGTTGTGGCCGGTCAAAAGGAAGTACGGACGCAAGATCTCGTGGGCCGACTTGCTGGTCTTCGCCGGCAACTGCGCGCTCGAGTCGATGGGATTCAAGACGTTCGGTTTCGGCGGCGGACGGGAGGACGTCTGGGAGCCTGAAGAGATCAACTGGGGAACCGAGAGCACATGGCTCGACGACAAACGCTACAGCGGCGATCGACAACTCGCCAATCCGCTCGCGGCCGTGCAGATGGGTCTCATCTACGTCAACCCGGAGGGTCCGAACGGCACGCCGGATCCCGTGGCGGCAGCACGCGACATCCGGGAGACGTTTCGACGCATGGCGATGAACGACGAGGAAACCGTCGCCCTCATTGCCGGCGGACACTCGTTCGGAAAGACGCATGGCGCCGGCCCCGCAACCCACGTCGGTCCCGAGCCTGAAGCGGCGCCGCTCGAGGCGCAAGGCCTTGGCTGGTTGAGCAGCTACGGCAGTGGAAAAGGTGCCGACGCAATCACCAGCGGCCTCGAGGTGACCTGGACGGGGACGCCGACGAAGTGGAGCAACGACTTCTTCGACCACCTATTCGAGTACGACTGGGAGCTGACGAAGAGTCCAGCCGGGGCGCACCAGTGGAAGCCGAAGGGCAATGCCGGCGAGGGCACGGTGCCGCATGCGTTCGACCGAACAAAAGAGATCGCGCCATCGATGCTGACCACGGACCTCGCGCTGCGCATGGATCCGGCCTACGAGAAAATCTCGCGGCGCTTCCACGCGAATCCGCAGGAGTTCGCCGATGCCTTCGCCAGGGCGTGGTTCAAGCTGACGCATCGCGACATGGGACCGATCGCTCGCTATCTCGGCCCCTTGGTTCCGGCGGAGCCACAGTTGTGGCAGGACCCGGTGCCGCCGGTCACTCACGAACTCGTCGGACCGGAGGACATCGCGTCACTCAAAGTGAAGGTGCTCGCGTCAGGACTGTCGATCTCGCAGCTGGTTTCAGCCGCATGGGCATCGGCGTCGACCTTCCGTGGCACCGACAAGCGCGGCGGCGCCAACGGCGCGCGCATTCGTCTGGCGCCGCAGAAGGACTGGGAGGTCAACAATCCCGCCGAGCTCGCGACAGTGCTCAAGACGCTCGAAGGGATTCAGAAGTCATTCAATGATTCACAGGCCGGCGGGACAAAGAGGATCTCGCTTGCCGATCTGATCGTGCTCGCCGGGTGTGCGGCGGTTGAACAAGCAGCCAAGAAGGCGGGATACGACGTGAACGTTCCCTTCACGCCGGGACGTGCGGATGCCGTCCAGGAGCAGACCGACGTCGAATCGTTCGCCGTGCTCGAGCCGACGGCAGACGGATTCCGCAACTATCTCGGAAACGGACACAACGCCCCGGCCGAGCAACTGCTGATCGAGCGCGCTCGGATGTTGACGCTGAGCGCTCCCGAGCTGACGGTACTCATCGGTGGCATGCGCGCGCTCAACGCAAACGCCCGGTCGTCGAGTGTCGGCGTGTTCACCACGCGCCCGGAGACCCTGTCCAACGACTTTTTCGTGAACGTTCTGGACATGGACACCGAGTGGCGACCGACGTCGGAGGCGGCCGAAGTCTTCGAGGGCCGTCGTCGTGGAACCGCGCAGGTCAAGTGGACCGGCAGCCGCGTCGATCTCCTCTTTGGCTCGAACTCGGAGTTGCGTGCGCTTGCGGAGGTCTACGCGTGCGACGATGCCCGAGAGAAGTTCGTGCGCGACTTCGTCGCCGCGTGGAGCAAAGTCATGAACCTCGATCGATTCGACCTGCCCGCACCTGAAGCGCAAGTTGCGGGTAGACGATCGAGCCTGGCATTGTCCGCCTGATCGTCGGCCAGTGTCCGACCATACCTACGATTGCCAAGAGGCGCGGTGTTTGCCGCGCCCCTTGGCGACGCTATGATACCCGCCTGATTACGTCCCGCATTCCTGAAACCGAAACGACATGGCAAAGCCGACCGGCAAAGTCATCATCTCCTGCGCCCTCACAGGTGCCGTGCATACACCGACGATGTCGCCGGCATTGCCCGTGCATCCGGATACGCTCGCGGAACAGGGGATCGCGGCGGCCAAAGCCGGCGCGGCGATCCTGCACGTGCACGCACGAGATCCACGGGACGGCCGTCCAACACCAGAACTATCGGCGTACCGGGCGTTTCTGCCCCGCCTCAAAGACGGCGCCGACGCCGTGATCAACGTCACCACCGGCGGCGGGATGTCGATGACGGTCGACGATCGGCTGCGTGCCCCCGCACAGCTGCGTCCGGAGATGTGCTCGCTGAACATGGGCAGTATGAACTTTGCCCTGTTTCAGTTGGTCAGTCGCTATCAGACGTGGAAGCACGATTGGGAGGAACCGTACCTGCGCAGCACGGAAGATCACGTCTTCAAGAACACGTTTCGCGACATTGCCCGAATCATTTCTGTCCTCGGCGATGAGCACGGGTGCCGCTTCGAACACGAATGTTACGACGTCGGCCATTTGTACAATCTCGCGCACATCGTCGATCGCAAGCTGGTCACGCCACCGTTTTTCGTGCAGATGGTGTTCGGGGTCCTCGGCGGCATCGGCGCCGACATCGCCAACCTGCTGTTCATGAAACAGACCGCCGATCGCCTGTTCGGATCCGACTACCTGTGGTCGGTGCTCGCCGCAGGCCGCTTTCAGATGCCGTTTGCCGCCCAGTCTGTACTCCTCGGTGGATCGGTTCGCGTCGGCCTCGAGGATTCGCTGTACATCGCCCCTGGAACGCTGGCGAGTTCCAACGCCGAACAAGTGGTGCGGGTGCGCCAGATCATTGAAAGCCTCGGACATCAGATCGCGACCGCCGCGGATGTGCGTGAGTCGCTCAAACTCAAAGGCGCGCACAACGTTGGCTTTTAGCAAAAACGAGGACAAAAGCTCATGCTCGAACGGCATCTGCAGAAGGGGCTCCGTGTGCTCGTCACCGCAGGCGGCGCGGGAATCGGGCGTGAGATCGTACGTGCGCTCGTCCAGGACGGCGCACGCGTGCACACCTGCGACATTGATTCAGCGGCGCTGGAGGATGCGCAACGGGAACACCGTGTCACCACGAGCGTGACCGACGTCGCCGATCTCGAACAGGTGGAGCGTTTGTTCGCCGACGTCCGTGCGCAGCTCGGCGGTCTCGACGTGCTGGTCAACAACGCCGGCATCGCCGGCCCGACCGGGCGCGTGGAGTCGATCGCGCCGGCAGATTGGCGCCGGACGATCGACGTCAACATCACCGGCCAGTTCTATTGCGTCCGCTTGGCGGTACCGTTGCTGCGCGAAAGCGCGCGCGGCGTCATCGTGAACATGTCGTCGGTTGCCGGACGACTTGGATATCCATTCCGCACACCGTATGCCGCGTCGAAGTGGGCGGTCGTCGGCTTCACAGAAAGCCTCGCACGCGAGCTTGGGCCTGACGGAATCACGGTCAATGCCATCCTTCCCGGTCCGGTCGAAGGGCCGCGAATCGAGCGAGTGATTCACGCGAGAGCCGAAGAGTTTGGCGTCAGCGACGAGGAGATGGCGCGCCGATATCGGGAAAGAGTTTCGCTTCGCCGCATGGTGTCGCCGCAGGACGTTGCCGCGATGGTCGTGTTTCTGTGTTCGGAGGCGGGAAGAAACATTTCCGGTCAGTCGTTGAGCGTCTGCGGCGGCGTCGAGACGCTCTGATGCCAGGTGGCTAGCGACGGGCGATGTCGGGCATGAAGTCAGCAGGCTTTGCCGCGAGGTCCTTCGCCGATAGACCGCTGTTGACCCGAATGTCTTCTGTCGTCACCTCGCCTCGTTTCACGCCGCTGTGATAACTCACCCGGTGCGTGGGGAAACGCACGCCGGCAATCTCCTTCCATCCGTCATAGTGCATTTCGGATGGGACTGGACGACTCGGATCTGCCAGCGAGACCCCAGCTGACTTCAACGGCAGGTTTGTCCGCGAGTCGACGGTGAAATCTGTCGCCTCGCTGCCACATTCGATTCGCAAAACATTCGCACCAGGCGAGGTCACGCGATAACCGGGGAGTTGATCGGCGAGCCAGAGGTTGAGCTCGAACCCGGTCAGATAACCCTTTGCGAATTGGAGCTCACCACCAGTCAGTGGGATCGCTGCTCCAGTCGTCTTGTACGGATCGGGACTCTTGAGATCCGGAAGGATCTCCCAGCCAGAACCAGAGCCACCCTCGAAGTAGAGCACGTAGGTTCCGCGCGGACCTCTCTGATCCAGGCGGACTACGTTCGGCGACCGCATCCACCGAGTTCGCTTCCGTACCTCGCCGAGAGAGCCGCCGCTGCTGTCCCACGCTGCAGCGCGGATCGTCTCCTCAAAATCGCGAATCGCTGCGATTCGTTTTGCCCCGCCCAGTGCGTCCTGCAGTTGATGGAGGAGTTGGACGCCGTCCTGCTCCGGCCGCTCCGGCGATCTCTGATCCGGCACGCGGGCAGAAACAACTCCCGACAGAACGCACGCCGGCACCGCGAACGCGATGAAAAGCCTCAGACTCACCATAGGATGCTCCACCTCCCGTGAAACCTCATGACCGTTACCCTGCATTATGGACAAGACACATCGGCGAACGTTCACTGTAGTAATCTCTGCACCACGCTGCAGTGGGGAGTCGGCATTCGATGATTCGTCTACGTGTCTTCATCCTGATCGCGTTCATCGCCTGGTTCGCCTCGGCAGGGATCTCCGCACAGGCCGCTCAATCAGATCCCGAGCACGCCAGGCTGACCGCGATGGCCGGCACCTGGAACATCGAGGTCACGTTCTGGCTTCGCCCCGGTGGCCCACCCCTCATCTCCACCGGCGTGTCGACGATCCAGCCGCTGTTCGGCGGTCTCTTCATCGAAGAGAAAATCGAAGGGGCGCTGAACGGCACGCCGTTCACGACCCTCGCCTGGACCGGTTTCAACCCCGGAACCCACCAGTACGAGGCGACCCGCATCGCGAGCACCAATACAATTCGCATCGCCGAGACCGGAAGCTACGACGAAAGCAAGAAACAGTTCGAGCTCAAGGCAGACTATCTGCTGGCTGGCGACACGTGGCATCAGCGCACCGTTATTCAGCCGACCTCGGCCGACACCATGATGGCGGCCAGCTATCTGAGTTTCGGCACCGTGCCCGAGTGGAAGAGCGTCGAGATTAAATACACGCGCCGGCCGAAGTAGCCCCGCAGTTTTCGCTGGAAATTCACCGCCGGCCAGACCAATACTGAACTCGCGCGCTCATGCGCGAAATCCATGACACAGCGGGTCGCCGTCGCGCCGGCCACATCGATCTCCGCAGACGAGGCCGCCGGTTTCGTCAAATCGGGGATGTGGCTCGACTACGGCACGTCCCTCTGCCAGCCTGATGTCTTCGATCGCGCGCTCGGGGCTCGCATCAACGAGCTGACGAACGTCAAGATCCGGCATTGTCTTACGATGCGACCCAGGGCCGTGCTGGATGCCGATCCTGACGGTCATCATGTCTATGGTTTCAGCCTGCACTACTCGGCTTACGACCGGCGGAAGCACGACTGCGGGCGTTGCAACTACATCCCGGTCAATCTGGGTGAGATCCCCGACTACTATCGGCGCTTCATGGCGCCGGTCGACATCGTCGTCCTCAAGACCTGCCCAATCGACGAGCACGGATACTTCAATCTGAGCGCCGCGAATCTCTGGCACCGCGCCGTGATCGAACGCGCGCGCCTCGTCATCGTCGAACCGAGCCGGGGGCTTCCGTACGTCTACGGCGAACAAACCGGCGTGCACGTCAGCGAAGTGGACTACGTCATCGAGGGAGACGATGCGCCGGCGCCGGAGCTGCCGAATCCACCGGCAACCGAGATCGACGGCGCGGTCGGGCGGCGGATTGCGGCGGAAATAGAAGACGGCGCGTGCCTGCAGATTGGCATCGGCGGCATGCCCAACGCGGTGTGCAGGCTCCTACTCGAGAGCGGCGTGAGAGATCTTGGCGTGCATACGGAGATGATGACCGATGGCCTCGCCGAGCTGTACAAAGCAGGACGCATCACCGGCGCCAGAAAGCAGCTGAACCCCGGTAAGGCGGTGTATACGTTTGCACTCGGGTCGCACGATCTCTACGCGACACTCGACCGGAATCACGACATGCACTGCTGTCCGGTCGACTACACCAACGCGCCGCACATCATCATGCAGAACGACCACGCGATTTCGATCAACAACACGACCCAGATCGATCTCCAGGGACAGGCGGCCTCCGAATCCGACGGTCATCGGCACATCAGCGGCACGGGCGGACAATTGCAGTTCGTGCGTGGCGCCTACGCGTCGAAGGGAGGCAAATCGTTCATCTGCCTGTCGTCGACCTACGACAAGCGCGGCGAGCGCCGCAGCCGGATTGTCTTGAACCTGACGCCGGGCAACGTCGTCACCACACCTCGTTCCGACGTGATGTTCGTCGTCACGGAGTACGGGATCGTCAATCTGAAAGGAAAGTCCGTCGCGGAGCGAGCCCTCGCTCTCATCGGCATTGCGCATCCGGACTTCCAGGAGAGTCTCGAACGCGAAGCGTACGACCATTGCCTGATCCCGCGCGGCGTCTCATTCTGAGGAATCCATGACAACGAATGCCACGACCCAGGCCGAGGAATTGCTGCTCGTCGAGGCGACCGATGGAATCGCCACCGTCACGCTGAATCGGCCCAATCAGTTCAACTCCCTTTCGGGCGCACTCATCGACCAGATGCAATCGACGCTCGACAGGATCGCCGCCGACCGGGGCGTGCGTGTCGTCGTCGTCGCGGCGCGCGGGCGCGGCTTCTGCTCAGGGCACGATCTGAAGGAGATTCGGACCATGGGTGATGCAGCGGAAGTTGAGTCGCTATTCGCCCGATGCAGTCAGATGATGATGACCTTCACCAGGATGCCGCAACCGATCATCGCGAAAGTGCACGGCCTGGCGACCGCGGCCGGATGTCAGCTCGTTGCGGCGTGCGATCTGGCGGTCGCGTCGACCGCGGCCACCTTCGCCACCGCTGGTGTCAATATAGGCGCGTTCTGCTCGACCCCTGGCGTGGCGCTGGGCCGGGCCGTCGCGCGGAAGCATGCGATGGAAATGCTGCTGACCGGCACGGCGATCAGCGCCGATCGTGCGTGTGCAATCGGGCTCGTCAATCGCGTCGTGCCACCCGACGCGCTCGATGCCGAGGTCAATGCGCTGGCGACGCTCATCGCCTCCAAGTCGTCGGCGGCGATTGCGAGCGGTAAGCAGGTGTTCTATCGACAACTCGAGATGCCGCTCACTCAGGCCTATGACATCGCTGGGCGCTCGATTGCGTGCGACTTCTTCACGGCGGACGGAAAGGAAGGCGTGGACGCCTTTCTCGGCAAGCGCCCGGCGCGGTGGACGGGGCGAAGCTAGTGTCACCTCTTGAAGTTGAAGAAGGCTGAACCCGCCGATAGGCTCACGGTGCATCTGGATCTTCATCGCTGCAGGTAGGCGGCACCGATCCTCAGCCGTCCCGTAATCGTGTCATCAAAGGCATAGAGAAGCGCCAGCGTTCCGAGACCATGAGACAGGGCGAGCGGAATGATGTTCGGCTGCCGATCGTAGAGCCAGCACCAGATGACGCCCGCAGCGCCCGTCACTGAGACGAGCAGGGGATTTGGCAGGTGAACCGCAGCAAAGAGCATCGCGGCGAGGACGATGCCTTTGCGGCGCGATGATGCTCGCTGAGCTTCGCGCAGGACGACGGTCTGCAGCACCCATTGCTGCGACGCTCCCCAGATGACAAGCGGTGCGAGACTACCGAGAAAGTCTCTCCGATCGTGCAGCGTGCGAAGAGCAGCACCGGCGGCAAGGATCAACAGCACGCCGACGATTGTGATCGCCAACATCCGCCCCATCCCTCGCACGAACCCGTGCCATGCGAATCCCCACTCACGATGTCTGAGGTTATGCCACGCAGTAAGAATGACGACGGCGATCGACGGCGCAACAACGAAGCTCCGCGGGACGAATGGGGCGATCGACCAGACGTACGCGACGATGCACGTCAGGATGGCGATCGTGAATGGCACACCAGGAATCGTATCTCAGCTGCCAGGCAGGCACATCGTTTCCGTTTGATTGGTTACGGTCAAGTGCGCATACTCCATCCGTGGCAGAAAACGGTGCGACGATATGCTTTCGTTCTTTCGGTCAGTCATTGAGCGTTTGCACCGGGCTTGAGACAGTTTGACATGCTGAGGTTGATCATCGTGTCCATCGCGATTGCGATGACGGTGTCTGGCCATCAGCCCGATTCCTCGCCTTCTGTCTCCAGTCAGGATGCGGACCCTGCGCTCGACTTCATTGACACCACCATCGAGAACGGCTCCCCGTTGTGGTACGAAATCGTCGACCACATCGTCCAGCTCAATCTCATTTACGACCACGAGCGCTCATCGTCAAACCGCGCCGCCGGGCACATTCATTTCGTCCTCCACGCACGCCCGGGCACCTCGCTCACGCTCGAGTTCCGGAATCTCGACAACGTCTGGAACGGCCAGCCAGGCTCTGTGGCCGGAGAACTGAAGACGGTCGCGATCTCGGACGACGGAACGGCGTGGAGAACCGTGCCGACCGATAGTCTCCCCGGCAACCGCGTGCAGCTACGTGTGACGATGAACGGATCGACATTGCACGTGGCGCGCATGGAGCCGTATCGATTGTCGGATCTCGAGCGGCTGCTCGGAGCGATCGGGACCGACCCGCGCGTTCGCATCGCGCCGATCGGCCAGACGGTCGCAGGCCGGCCGCTCGAGATCGTTCGCATCGGCAATCCCGCTGCGCCGTACCGAGTGTTCGTCCGCGCTCGGGCGCATCCGTGGGAGGCGGGCAGCAATTGGGTCGCGGAGGGGCTGATCCGTCGGCTGCTCGCGGGCGACGACGAGGCAAAGCGCTTCCTCAGCGTTTATAACGTCAGTGTTTTGCCGATGGCGAACAAGGACGGCGTCGCGCGAGGAGGCACGCGGTTCAATCTGCGCGGCATGGATCTGAACCGCAATTGGGACAAGCCGGCGGATCCGGAACTGTCGCCGGAGAACGCCGCGCTCGAGCACTGGCTGGATGGCGAAATCACGGCCGGCCGAAAGCCGCAACTGGCGCTCGAGCTGCACAACGACGGCAACGGCCTGCTGCATATCAGTCGACCGCCGGTCCCCCAGCTCGAGCAACACCTCGCACGGATGAAGACGCTCGAAGCACTGTTGCGACGGCACACCTGGTTCACCGAAGGCACGACGAGCCCAACGTTCCGCAACAGCGGAACGCTCGGCGACGGCTGGCTGCAGCGCTACGGCATCGACGCCGCCGTTCACGAGTTCAACTGCAACTGGGTCGAGGGATTGAAGCAGCCGACGTCGAGCGCGCATTGGCGTGACTACGGCGCCGGCCTTGCGCGTGTCTTCTACGACTACTTCGAAACAGTCAAGCCGTAAGCGATCCGGCGGTTGCGATCCCGTGCAACGTGACGACATCCGCACGTTGCAGAGCCTCCCTGACGCCGTCAGTCGACGCAAATCGCTGGTCGGGTACGGTCCTGGCGTCAATTTCGATCGGCACAGCGACGCCGCCAAATGGATCCGGCGTAATCATCACGCTGGTTCCCGATGGTTGAATCGCCCACTGTGCGAACTCGATCCGCTCCGAACCACCGGTGCAGAACACCAGCGAGATGAGGTCGGCGAGGCGGAGATATTCATAGTCCGACTCCAGCGCGGCGAGTGTCAGGCCGCTTCGATCGATGAGCGCGTCGCGCGACGCTTCCATGCGCGCGAAATAGGCACGCCATCCCGGATCGGCGCGGTAGCGGGAATAGACGAACACGGAATGATGCGCGACCAGCGCTGCCGCCCACGGTTCGCGCTCCAGTTTCTCGACCGAACGCGGCCACACGCCCTGACGCACGGCAAGAGGTGCGTGGATGAAATCGAGCACCTCTCCCGACTGCAGATCGATCGGCGGAGCCTCGTCCTCTTCCTGCCACCCATCGTCGTGCCGCCGGATGGCCTGAAGAATCGCATCGCGCCGCGGTTCGCGCCCGAGCGCCACGCAGTAGTCCATTACCCGGCCGGCAAGGCGGGCATGCGCCGGCTGGGTGATGAACTGGATCTCGCCCTGGATGCGTCGAACGATCATGTGACCATCATCGCTCGAACCGAGGCGATCTCCATCACTGCTTCGTTGCCGGTAGGCCGTGGATGCCGACGATTACTTCTGCTTCGGAACTGGCTCGAACTCGTAGATTCCGCCGTCAGCCATCAGCGAGAGAAACAGATGGCCATCCTTGATGACGTAGGATCGGATGAAGACCCAACGCTTGGCGATGTGATCGTGCATCGAACCGGTCGGACATTGTGCTCGTGTCAATGCCAGCGGGCCGAACTCGAGTTGACTCGGGCCCGGCGATCGCCAGGTTCCGCGTCCGCGATTGCAGTCGAGGCGAGCGTCGACCTGTCCATCGGCGCCGAACTCGATGGTGTACTTCGTCCGATCGTCTGGCGTCACGGTCGTGTCGTCCATGCTCTGGAACTTCACGAGTTGCCACGAGGTTCCGGCAAGCGGAGCCGAAGCCGTCGAGTCCGACGGTTCGCTCCCCGCCAGAAACGCTGCCAGTTGCGTCCCGGCGTCGTCGAACAGTTCCAGCCGGTCGCCGGTGATTCTCAATCGCGATGCGCGCTTCAGCGCCGCGTGAAACGGTTCCTCCGTCCCGCTCGATGTCAGGCACGCCATCTGTGTCGCGGCCATCTGGGTAAACGCAACGCGTTCACCTTTCAAGTGATAGCTTCCCGTGACTCGATTGCAGCCGTCCGAGCCGGAGACGCGATCCTTTTGAAATTGCAGGTGCGCTTCACGTTTCGGATCCTGCGTGGGTACAGGCTTGCCGGCCAGCTCGCTCGCCCTCCAGTAAGTTCCTTCCAGCGGTTTGTTGCGCCCAGCACTCGCTGGTGGCGTCTGGCCTCCCACTCCGTCGTCAACACTCCTCGCGTTCTCGAGCACCGTACTCCGAATTGATTCGGCCGTCGCGGAACTCGCGAATATGGTCAGAAGTGCAACGAAAGCGGCGCGTGATGCGTGTCTGGTCAAAGTGATTTCGGACATAGCATCGTTCTCCAGGTCCGACTTCGGTTGGAGGCGCGGCACAGAGAGGCGTCGGGACTGGACGTCGAGACCTGTATAGACGTCGCCGGTCCTGCACCAATAGAAGTATGACTCCAAGAGGGCGACGTATTTCCGAGGTAGAGGGCCATCTGAGCTGTTCACCGATGAGCGGCGGTGGGCTCCTGGCTGAGGCTGGCATGACTTCGCCGTGCCGCGGGACATCCTCTCGACGAGCGGCAGGTCGATGCGGATCGTGGCCGATGGATCGAGTTGCGCTGCGTTTAGGCAGAGACCTCACTGAAATCCAGGTTTTCAGTGATGCGAGTCCCGTTCTTGCGGAACGCATCCGCCAGCATCGCAATCCGCCGCTTCGACTCGTTCAAGTCGGTATTGTTCAAATTGATGTTCAGCAAATCGATGTACCAAGGGAGTTTCACGTCGTCCATGACGTAGGTCTGCACGATCTCGCGAGCGATCGGCAGCGTCGTGCGTTTCGAGTTGTCATGCACGTCGCGGTTGCTGGCCTGCTGCAGTTTGTCGTACTCCTCGGCGAGCAGCTTCTCGAACAGTTCGCGGGTGAAAGTGTCCCCGGCCTTGACACCGATATCGTCATCGGCGGTCAGCGGCGCGCCTTTGTGCAGCCACTCCCAGAGAATGCTCAAACGGATCTCGCCGGTCGCCATGTCCTCCATCAGATACAGCACGTCGTCGTTGCCGAAGAAGTCGGCCGGTTTCAGCGCTGCGGCCTGGAGCCCTTGCAGGAACGCGTTGCCGTACTGAAGCCCGACGCTGAGCAGGTCGCGAGCGCCGCGGATGGTGCGTGGCGCGTTCTCGAGCAGGATGAGCGCGTCCGCATCGGAGCTGTCGTAGGTCAGCGGCGCGAACTTCCGACCGAGTTGATTTTCCTCGCCAACCTTCTCCCACACCGGCCTGACGATGTGGACCATTTTCCAGTGGGCGACCCATTTACCGCTGGCGCCTTCGCGCTGTTCGCGTTCGCCGCCCGCGACCGCGCGCTTCATCGCCGCCGTGACACCGGCTTCCGACCCGACCGGGATGTTGGGCTCCATGCCGCCTTGCCACAGCGCGTACTGACCTTTGGCGTCCGGGGTATTCACGGCTCGGCGGACGCGGTCCTCGTAGATTCGCATGTAGCCGTACGTCATCGTGATCGCGTCGATGTTCGGATTGACAAAGGCCGGATCCCACGCCATCGCGTCGGACACGCTGTTGATGTAGTCCCAGCGTCCTGTGTTGAAGCCCACGAAATGCGGGCCAAGGGCAGCGCGAATCTCCATCAGCTGGAAGCAGGCTTCGATCTGTTCCACCAGCACGTAGACCTTGATGGTGCCGACCCCCAGACCGAGGTGGCGTTCGAGCGCCGCGAGCATGTCGTTCCACAGCGCCGCCTCTTCCGCCGTCTGAATCTTCGGCAGGTAGAGGACAATCGACGATCCCACGCGGCGAAGCTGCTGGTAGTTGTTCACCACGTAGAGCGCCAAATCGACGATCGACGCCGAGAAGCCCTCGCCGTTGCTGTTCCGAACGTGCCGGTCGTCGAGATGCAATCCACGAGCGCGGAAGATCTTCGTCGTGAAGTCGAGCTGCGTCCGCCAGTCGGCAATGATCTCGCGCCCGAAGAACGCTCTCGCCCAGGTGTTCATCTCCGCGGCCACCTGCTCGGCGACTTTGAGGAACACGGGATCGCGGTGAATGGCCAGTTTCAGGTTGCGCTGGTTGTCGAGCGACATCGACGAGACCTGGCCGAGCGCATCCTCGCCATCGAACATCCAACCGTCGGCACCCGAGAGCAGCGCGTAGGCGATGTTGCGCACGGCGGTTTCGACCGGCGCGCCTGGCCGGGCTGCCGGACCTGTGCCTTGAATCCACTGCCGCCGAAGGTCGGCAGGGATTTCGCTGCCGTCGAACCTTCCGTCCCTGGCGTCCTGCACTTTGATCTGCGTTCGCGGAATGATTGATTGTGGGTCGAGGAACGCTATCCGCTGTCGATTGCGCACGCGGGTCGCACGCCGCGCGATGCGCGCCTTCATCACGGCCTTACGGTCGGCGTCGAGCGGCGCGAGCGCCGCGAGCGCAGAGAGCGCTTCGGGCGTGAAGACGTCAGGGTAGCTGGCCTCGAGGGTGTTTCTGATCTGCAGGGTTCTTGATGGCATAACGGATGATGTCACAAGCGAACGTCAAACGAGCGTCAGCGTCAAGTCGGGCAGATCGAGGCCCTCGACCGACGCGGTCCAAGTGGCGCCTGGCTGAATCGATGTCGAGTCGGTCAGCGTACCGGAGCTGACCAGATCGCCCGCGGCCAGCGGCTCGGCGCCAGCCTGCGCCGCCATCGCTGACGCGAGCTCCGCGAGGCACAGCGCAGGGCTGCGAAGCGAGTTGCGACCCGAGCCTTCCCCGACCAGCTGTCCATCCTTCAACAAGCGCACCTTGAATTTCGGCAGCTGCTCGGCGAGCTCGGAAATATTGGTCGAGGTGATCGGACGCGGCTCGCCGACGATCAGCGCGGCGTGCAAACCGTAGGCTGCGACGAAGTCCGCGGGTTGAAACTTCCAGTCGGCGTAGGGACAGTCGATGATCTCGAATCCGAGTGCGAGCCACTCGACCGCTTCGAGCGCGGCTGCCGCCTCGGTGATGCCCGCATCGAGGGTCGCCTTCATCTTGAACACGATCTCCGGTTCGATCTTTGGCGAGATCATGTGCGCGACCGAAAGCGTGGCCCCGTTCGGCCGAGAGGCGTCGGCATACCGCACGGTGTCGTCGTACATGTGCGCCCACCCGACCGTGTCGAGTTTGAGCACCCGCCATATCGCCTTGTTGGCGTAGCCGACCTTGATGCCGACGGTCTGATGGCCATCTGAGCGCCGCATTCGCACGAGTTCGCCCTCGACCGCGTATGCTGTCGGCAGATCGAGACCGTCGCGAGCGGAAGGCGGAGTGGCGAGCGTTCGACGTTCAGCGTAGGTCGCGGTCAGCTCCGACGCAAGCGCGTGAATATTGATCACGCCGTTACCGGAATCTTGGCCTTCGCTCTCGCGGTCGCCTGTGCGGTGCGAAGTCTAAACGCGAGCGCGGCCGCAACCAGGGCCATCATGGCGCTGCCGTAGAAGCCCATCGCCCAGCTGCCTGACCGTTCGTAGAGTACGGCAGCAACGTACCCGCCGATGATCGACGCGACACCTTTGGCCGTGTACAGCACCGCGTAGTTCGAGGTCGCGTGCGCGACACCGAAGTAGTCGGCGGAGGTCGACGGAAACAGCGAATAGATCTGACCCCAGGTCGAGTAAACGGCGACCAGGGTCGCCACGAACCACGCGGTGGAGATCTGCCCAAGTGTGGCGACCGCCACGAGACAGAACGCCTGCAGCACGAACGTGAGCATCATCGTGTTCTCGCGTCCGAGCCGATCCGACACCCAGCCCCACAGGACGCGCGCCGCTCCGTTGGCCAGCGGGCTCAGCGTGGCGGCGAGCGTGATCGAAAAGCCCCACGACTTGGCCATCGGACCGGCGTTGGCTGTTACCAGCAGACCCCCAGTTGCCATCAACACGAACGCGACATACATGACGTAGAACTGCGGCGTCCGCAGCACCTCCATCGTCGTGAACTGTCTCTTATCTGCAATCGCCGCCGCCCTGCTCGCGCCCTTGACAGGAACCGCCGCCGCGGGTGGATGCCTCAGGAACTGGGCGACGACGGCGATCACAATGCCCTGCAGAATGCCGGTCGTGACGAACGTGGCCCGATAGCCGTTGTCGGTGATCGAGGACTGGATAAACGGAATGAACAACGCGGTACCACCGCCGAAGCCAGCCGTCATGATGCCGGAGGCGAGGCCGCGGCGCTCCTTGAACCACTTCAGTGCCGATCCCACGGCGCCGCTGTAGACGAACGCGGCCCCCGTGCCGGCGAGGCAATAGAGGACGTAGAGCGACACGAGAGACGTCGCATGGCCCATTCCCGCCCAGCCAAGACCGCACATGATGCCGGCCGCCGTAACGAACCCGCGCGGGCCGAGGCGATCGATCAGCCAGCCGTCGAACGGCTGCACCCATGTCTGGAACAGGATGAAGAGGGTGAAGGCGAACTGAATGTCGGAGAGCTTCCAGCCCGTGCCTTTCTGCAGCGGACCGACGAATAGCGTCCAGGCGTATTGGAGGTTCGCGATCATGATCATCGCGATGAGCGACGCGGCTAGCTGAAACCAGCGGTTGTTAATGGTCATGCTGTCCCAACCAAAAATTAAAACGGACGCGTCACTTCGAACAGCTACGTCGTTTGCGCAACCTGCGTCGTCTTTGGCTCCCTTATCGCCCGTTGCCTTTTTTCGTCCGCCATCTTCGCGCATGCGTACACGGCGCGCGTTGCCGGCATCGGCACGCCGAGCCGATCGCCGAGTTCGACGACAGCGCCGACGACCGCTTCGAGCTCCAGTGGCCGGCCGGCCTCGAGATCCTGCAGCATCGACGTCTTGTGCGCGCCGACCTTTTCCGCGCCGGCCATGCGCTGGTCGATCGAGATCGGCATCTCGATGCCGAGTTTTCCCGCCACCGCCTCCGTTTCGGTCATGATCTCCCGCACGACCTTTGAGGTGTCGGCGTGGCGGACCAACTCTTCGAGTGTGCCGCCGGTCAGCGCGCTGATCGGATTGAACGCGACATTGCCGAGCAGCTTCACCCAGATCTCGTGGCGGAACCGCGCGGTGACCGGACAGCGAAATCCCGCCGCGATCAACGCCTCCGCGATCGCCTTCGCTCGAGCCGACTTGCTGCCGTCAGGCTCGCCGAAGCTGATGCGATTGCCTTCGGTGTGATGGATCACGCCTGGTTCGGCGACGTCGGTTGCAAAGTAGGCGAGTGATCCGATCACCCGCCGCGGTTCGATCGCGGCGGCGATGGCGCCACCTGGATCGACGCGCTCGAGGCGCAGCCCGTCCAGTTCACCACCGTAGTTCTGGAAGTACCACCAGGGAATACCGTTCTGTGTGCTGACGACTGAAGTGTCGGGGCCGAACAGCGGCCGCAGCATCGGCGCCAGCGCTG
Source organism: Vicinamibacterales bacterium (assembly GCA_051986585.1). Taxonomy (GTDB): domain Bacteria; phylum Acidobacteriota; class Vicinamibacteria; order Vicinamibacterales; family 2-12-FULL-66-21; genus JALZOC01. The sequence goes on from JBPYFA010000312.1 coordinate 16,243, forward strand.
TCAGGCCGTGCGCCTTCACACCGAGAAAGATGACGTCGGCGTTGCCGATCGTCGTCAGATCGCCGGTGACCTGCGGCCGCACTTCGAAATCGCCGTCATCGCTGGTAACGCGCAGGCCGCGCGTCTGCATCGCCTGAAGGTGAGGACCACGCGCAAACAACACGACGTCGGCGCCGACCCTCGCGAGGCGGGCCCCGATGTATCCGCCGACGGCGCCGGCCCCGGCGATGACGATCCTCATTTCGTCTGGGGGGCGAACGCCTGCGCGACGATGCGGCGCTGAATCTTGCCGGTGGCGGTTCGCGGGATTGCCGTCGTAATGTGGATCTGCTTCGGGCGTTTGAAATCGGCCAGACGCTCCTTGCAGTACGCGAGCAGCTCGGCCTCGGTGGCATCGCTCTTCAGTGTTACCGCCGCGGCGACCTCCTCACCCCAGGCCGTGTGCGGAACGCCGAAGGTGACCGCCTCCGCCACCTTGGGATGTCCGAGCAGCACCTCGTCGATCTCGAGTGGCGCGATCTTTTCGCCGCCACGATTGATCATCTCCTTCAGCCGTCCGGTGAGCGTGAGGTAGCCGTTCTCGTCGAGAACTCCCTGATCGCCGGTCCGGAACCAGCCGTCGACGAACGACGACTTGTTCGCCTCGGGATTGTTCTCGTAGCCGCTCACCACGTTGGGTCCCTTGATGACCACTTCTCCCGGCATTCCGGTCGGCAGATGTCGGCCCTCGCCATCCATGATGCTGATCTGGACGTCGGTGCCAGGTCCGACCGAGCCGGGAACACGTGCTGCCGGTGGCAACGGATTCGACGCCATCTGATGCGCGGCCTCGGTCATGCCGTACGCCTGGAGCACCGGCGCGCCGAACGCCGCCTCCAGGTCCTGCATGACCTGCGAAGGCAGCGCGGCACTGCACGAACGAATGAACCGAAGTTTCTCGGCTCCTGCCGGTCGCGGCGAATCCTTCTTCACGCGCGCGAGCAGCAGCTGGTGAATCGTCGGCACCGCGGAGTACCACGTCGCGCCGTGGTCTTTCGCGGTTTGCCAGAACGAGAGCGGGCTGAACTTCGTCGGCACGACGACGGTTCCTCCCGTCGACAGTGTGGCGAGCGTCGATGCCACCAGCCCGTGCACGTGGAAGAGCGGCATCACGCACAGCGAGACGTCGCTCGACGACAACTTGTAATGCCGGGCGACGTTCGCAGCAGAGATCGCCAGGTTCGCGTGACTCAAGGGGACGCGCTTCGGCCGACCCGTACTGCCGCTCGTATGCAGGATCAACGCAATGTCGGCTGGACTCGGTGGCGCCACCGGCTTTCGCCCGGCGACGCCGCGAAGGCTCACGATCCCCTGGGCGTCCATGTCCACAGTCAGAATTCGAATGTCACCGGCCGCCGCGCGCGCCTCGTCGAGACCGTCGGGTGGCAGCAACAGGACTTTGGCGTTGGTGTCTTCGAGATAGAAGCGAAACTCGTCCTCCTTGTACGTCGGGTTCAATGGCGCTGCCGTTCCAGCCAGCGATGCGGCGAGGAACGTCACGATGTTCGGCAAGCCGTTGGGAAGCGCCATGCCGATGCGGTCACCACGATTCACGCCCGACGCCGCGAGCGCTTCCGCCACGTCCTGGACCTGCTGGCGCAGTCCGCCGTAAGTGATTCGAACGTTTTGATCTGGCGCGATCACCGCCGTCTGGTCGGCGGGAATCGCCTGGATCAAACCGAGCAGCGTCTTCGAAGCGCCGTCCGACGATGTCATCAATATTCTCCTGGTCTCACGGTATTGCTCGCCATGCTCACACTGTTCGAACGAGCGTCAAGTTGAGAAACAGCTGGTAATCCGTTCAGCGCAGATCCGTCGCCAAACGCAAATTCTCATGTGTGAGGCGATTCCAATGCAACCCCATCTACCGGGCTGCGCGCGGCGGCGCTACAGGGGTATCGTGACGCTCCTTCTCCAATATGGAGCGCTTCTCGCGCCACGGACGCGAATGGAAATCTCTCTTGGCTTTGAATTTCGAAGTTAAGATGTGGCTCCTAGAGGAGCTGCGAACATGGAGCGTAGGAAGGCGTCCGACGGACCCATCGACAGGCGATCGTTTCTTGGCGCGGCCAGTCTTGCGTCGAGCGCGCTGACAGTCGGCGCCATCTTCGACATAATGCGGCCCACCGATGCTCGGGCCCGGCAGGTAACGAAGGTGATGCACCCAGCCTCCGCGCGTGTTCTCGATCGGCTGCGAACAAGTTTCACGTTCCAGATTTCCGTCGACGTGGCCACCATCGAGCAGGGGCTCGGAGTCGCCAGTGCGGGCCTGGCGGGCGGCGTCAACATCGTCGAAATGGGCACGCCGCTGCTGAAGAACGAAGGCATCTCGCACGTGGTGCCAGCGTTCCGTAAGAAGTTTCCCGACGCGCTCCTGCTGGCAGACTTGAAGACCATGGATGGTGGCGGCTTCGAGGCGCGCGCCGTCTATGCCGGTGGCGGCAACATTGTTGATTTCCTCGCGCTCGCCGGTGTGGATACGGCAAAGGCGATCTGCGCCGTGCGCGACGAGTTCCAGCACAACGATCCAGCACTGCCGCGGCTCGTGTTTTCCGACATCATGGTGCCGCACCAGGGTCCTGCGGCGCAGGCCGTGGAGGTCGCGCGTCACATGCTCGATGCGGGTGTGGACTGCGTCGGCATTCACTTGCAGGCTGATGCGCGCCGCGCCGATCCGACGCTCATCGAGAAGAACTATCTCGGTGACGTGGCCCGCGCACTGTTCCAGCGGATCGGCCGCGATGCGCCGGTGCAGGTAGTCGGCGGGCTGAGCATCGCGCAGGCCAAGAGCCTCGCACAGGCGGGGCTGCGCGCCTTTGTCATCAGCGGCAATCTCGGTCAGCCGGACTCCCGCGCCCGGTACGACCTCCCACCGGATCAAATCCAGCGCTTCGTCGCCGATTTCATTACCGCTATCTCGAGCGTCAAGTAGGACCGTCGCCCGTCTACATTGACGGCCCTTGCCGCGATACGTCGTGGTACGGCTCCCCGCCCGCGAGGACAGCTACTCGAAGATCGTGTCGTCGCCGAGCGGCACTGATGATGCACCCACGCCGCCGAATTGCGTGGCGTCATCCTTCGCGAGTTGTTCCTTGCGCGCAACGGAGCCGCAATCATGCACCCATCAATACGCCTCCGTCTGGCCGCGATCATCGTCTTCGTCCTCGTATTCGTCACCGGTTCGGCGACGGCTCAGCAATTCGGTCGAAACCAGGTCAGGCACCAGTCGTTTCAGTTCAAGGTGCTGCGGACCGAGCACTTCGCGATCTACTACGACAGCGACGCCACCGACGCGATCCGGATGGTCGCCCGCATGGCCGAGCGATGGCATACGAGAGTCAGCCAGCTGCTCGGCCACGACTTACAAGGCGAGCAGCCGCTGATCTTCTACGCGTCGCCTGGCCGCTTCCGGCAGACCAACGTCACCGACGCCGATATCGGAGAGGGAGTCGGCGGCTTCGCCGAATTTCTCCGCCGGCGCATCGTCATGCCGTTTGTGGGGGACCTCGGCGAGACCGATCACGTGCTCGGGCACGAGGTGGTGCACGCCTTCCAATTCGACATGATTGGGACGCGCTGGCCGCTGTGGTTCATGGAAGGCATGGCCGAATACCTCTCCCTCGGCAGCGTCGACGCCAACACTGCCGTCTGGATGCGCGACGCGGCGCTCGCGGACCGGTTACCGAGCATCAATGACCTCAACAACCCCCGCTTCTTCCCATATCGCTACGGCCAGGCGCTCTTCGCGTACATCGGTCAGCGCTACGGGGACGGCGCCATCGCGGCGATCATGCGTCGCCTTGGGGCGCCCGCATCGCGGCCCATCGAGGGTGCTCCGGTCGGGGTCCGCAACGCCGACGGTCGCATCGATACGGTTGCCGACCCGATCCGGGCCATCGAACTGGCTTTGGGTGTCGATCGCGAGACGCTCGCCCGGGAATGGCACGAGTCGATCCGTGCGACGATGCTGCCGCCGGTCGAGGGACACACGGCGGAGCCGGGTGATCTCCTGATTCGCCCGCGCGACACGTCGGAGCTGAACGTCGGACCGGTTCTCAGCCCTGACGGATCGCGAGTCGCGTTCCTCACCTCGAGGAACCGCCTGTCCATCGACCTGGCAGTTGCGGACGCGAACACCGGTCGGATTCAGCGCACGCTGCTCCGCACTGCCGGCGATCTGCACCTCGACAGCCTTCAGTTCATCCAGTCCGCGGGCACATGGGATCCTTCCGGCCAGCGCGTCGCGATCGCCGTGATCCGTCGAGGCCGTCCCGTGCTGGCGATCGTGAATGCCGACACCGGCCGCCGCGAGCGTGATATCCCATTGCGCGACGTAGACGAGGCAGTCCAACCGTCGTGGTCGCCAGACGGCACGCAGATCGCGTTCTCGGGCTTACTCAACGGGCTGAGCGATCTGTACGTGATTTCGGTGGCCGACGGAACGATTCGCCGCCTCACTGAGGACGCGTTTACCGAGCGTCAGCCATCGTGGTCGCCGGATGGTCGCAGCCTTGTCTTCGTCACCGACCGATTCTCGTCGTCAATCGGCACGCTGCAACTCGGAGCGCACGAGATGGCGAGGATCGACGTGAACACTCGCGAGGTGACCCGGGTGCCAGGCTTTGCGGGCGCGCAGCACGGGTCGCCGCAGTGGACCGCGCACGGCATCTACTTCGTCGCCAATCCGGACGGCGTTCCCGATGTATATCGCCTCGACCCCGCGACTGGTGGCACGACGCGCCTCACGCGCTCGTCGACGGGCGTCACCGGCATCACCTCGTCGAGCCCGGCACTGAGCGTCGCGCGAACGGAACAGCGCGTGGCATTCTCGCTCCACACCGAGAGCTACGAGATCCGGCAGTTGAAGGGACCCGGAGCGACAGCGAATGGGCCGGTTCCCTCACAGACAACATTGGCGGCGGCGCGGCTGGCTCCGGCGTCGGGACCAACCTCAGTCGATCGCCTGCTCGCCAACGCAACACACGGTTTACCTGGCGGTCCACTGGCCGAGTCGGTCCCGTTTCGTCCGCGGCTGAGCCTCGATTTCGTCGGCCAGGAGTTCAATGTATCCACGGGTGGCAGCGGGCCATTCCTCAGCGGC
>JBPYFA010000313.1:0-7731 GCA_051986585.1 Vicinamibacterales bacterium
GGAACCTGGAGCGCGTTGAAGCAATCCACGGCGGTTCTGAACAACCAAAGACCCCGCACGATGGAAACGGCAAGTAGCGACGCTTCGGTCTCGGGTCCTGGCGGTGGGTCGGCACGTCAGACGTGCCAATCGTGTCAGGACTCGAGACCGTCGCGCGCCTTCATCTCGTCCGGATACCTGAGGCCACACACATGAGACTCTCAATGCGCTTCGTCGTCGTTGCCGTTATCTGTGCGTTGCTCGTGCCACTCGTCGCCGCGGCACAGGGCGATCGAGTAGCTGCTGCCAAGACGCTCTCCCCATTTTTCGTCGTCGAAGCCGGCGATCCCGCTCTCGATCGTCTGCCGTTGAAGGACACCCGAGTCGACGTCGCGATCACCGGTGTCATTGCGGACGTGACCGTTCGACAGGTCTACCAGAACCTTGGAACGCGCCCCATTCATGCCCGCTACGTTTTTCCTGCGTCCACGCGGGCGGCGGTGTACGGCATGACGATGACCGTCGGCGACGTACGCACCGTGGCCAAGATCAGGGAGCGCAAGCAGGCCGCGCGTGAATTCGAAGCGGCAAAGAAGGAAGGAAAGAGCGCATCGCTGCTGGAAGAGAGTCGGCCCAATGTGTTCACGATGAAGGTCGCCAACGTGCTTCCAGGCGACACGATCTCGGTGGAGCTCAAATACACGGAGCTGCTCGTACCGACGGATGGTGTCTACGAGTTCGTTTACCCGACCGTCGTCGGGCCGCGCTACTCCGAGAAGCCTGAAAACCAGGCGACACCAGGGGACGAGTTCGTCAAGACGCCGTACACCCACCAGGGCGAGGCACCGCGCAGCGAGCTCCACCTCTCGGGAGTGGTTTCCACCGGCGTGCCGCTCCAGGATCTCGCGTCACCGTCGCACCAGGTGGACGTGCGCTGGATTAGCGCGGGACGCTCGGAGATCACGCTCGCCGAGTCCGACAAGCTGGCGGGCAATCGGGACTTCATACTGCGCTACCGATTGGCCGGAGAGGAGATCACTTCGGGTCTTCTCCTGTATCAGGGCCATGACGAAAACTTCTTCCTGCTGATGGCCGAACCGCCGCGGGTCGTCGAGCCCGACGAGGTGCCGTCGCGCGAGTACATCTTCGTCGTCGATGTGTCGGGATCGATGAACGGCTTCCCGTTGGACACGGCGAAGAAACTGATGAGCGATCTCGCAAATGTTCTTCGACCCTCCGACACCTTCAACATCGTCGTGTTTGCCGACGGCACTGACACGTTCTCGCCACTTTCTGTACCGGCGACGCGCCCCAATCTCGCACGTGCACTCCAGTTCATCGGGCAGAAGAAGGGTGGTGGCGGGACGCGGCTGCTGGCAGCACTGGAGCGCGCGGTCGCGGTCCCGCGCCAAGGTGAGGCATCGCGCAGCATCGTCCTGGTGACCGATGGCTACATCGAGGCGGAAGCAGAGGTCTTCGACTACGTCCGCGCCCAGCGCAACGCGGTCAATGTCTTCGCCTTTGGTATTGGCAGCAGCGTGAATCGATTCCTGATCGAGGGCATCGCTCGTGCGGGGCTCGGGGAACCGTTCATCGTGACAGAACCCGGCGAGGCGGCGGAAGCGGCGACGCGGCTCCGACGCTACATCGACACGCCCGTCCTCACCGGCATCGAGGTAACTTTCAACGGATTCGACGCGTACGATGTGGAGCCCGGGACAGTCCCGGATTTGTTCGCCAGCCGTCCGATTGTCGTCTTCGGAAAGTGGCGAGGCCGCGCGGCTGGATCGATCGACATCTCAGGCAGGACCGGGCGCGGCGTGTACCGGACGTCCGTTGCCGTCTCGCAATCGAACGCCGATATCCGCCACGCTGCTCTTCGGCATCTGTGGGCGCGTACTCGAATCGCGGAGCTGTCGGATCTTGGTCCCAGTGCTCCCAGTGAAGAACGCATCGCCGACATCACATCGCTGGGACTCAGCTATGGCTTGCTGACCCGATACACGTCGTTCGTTGCCGTGCAGGAGGTCGTGCGGCGCACCACCGAAGGGGCCGATGACGTCGACCAGCCGCTGCCGCTTCCAGCGGGAGTGTCCGATCTCGCCGTCGGCGTCACCGCGGGCCCCGAACCAGAGATCGTGTGGGTCTGCGCGATCGCCTTGTCGATGCTCGGGTGTGTGAGCCTGCTGCGCCTGCGACGCCGGCCTTCGAGTGTCGCTCAGCGCGCCGCAAGCGGAGTCGAGGGACAACGGTCGGGAGTTGTCGCGTGAAGATGAAGATTTGCGTGCTGGCCGGTACCGCGCTGATCGCCTGGAGTCTCAAGCGACACTACGCGGCCGCGGGTGCGGAGGACCTGTGGTGGATCTTGAGTCCGGTCGCGAGGCTGGTTGGGGTGATCACCCGAACCAGCTTCGCGCTTCAGCCGGGAGAGGGATATTTCTCACGCGACCGCCTGTTCCTGATCGAGAAATCGTGCGCTGGGATCAACTTCATGATCGCCGCGTTCGGCATGCTGACGCTCGCTCTCCTTCATCGTGTCGGATCCAGATTCTCTGCCGCGCAGGTTCTGACTGTGAGCCTGGCCGCCAGCTACTCAGCCGCCGTGCTGGTCAACGCGGTGCGGATTGCGATCGCGATGTCGCTCGGCACCCATCCGGCTGCCTTGACGGGATTCAGCGCCGCCGATGTCCATCGCGTCGAAGGAATCGTGGTGTATTTCGGGGGCCTCGTGCTGCTCCACGAGGTCGTGCGAGGGCTCGATCGTGGCGTGATCCTGGCCGAGAGCAAGTTGAGCGCTGAAACGGACAGCACGGAGCCGGCGCCATGAGCGGTGTGCGCTGGGCGAGAGTCGCTCGCGTCTTTCATCGCGTGGCGCTGCCGCTCGGCTCGTACTACGCCGTCACGCTCGCGCTGCCGCTGGCGAACGGCGCAAGGCCATCCGGCGCTTTCATGGAGCACGCGCTGGTCGTACTGGTCGTCCCTCCGCTGGCAATCATTCTCGGCTGCGCGGTTCGCACAATCGCGCACGCACTCGCAGGGATCTGGAAGACGTCCGACTTCGCTCGGCTTCGCCGAGCTACGTCGAGACAGACTTCGCGTGTCTTACAGCTCGCTTGTGGTACGTCGGCCGCGAAGCGGCCGATCTAGACGAAGCTCGCCCCAAGGCGAGCGAAGTCTGGCTCGAGTGCTGTGTTAGAGTGAGGCCGGCAACCAGGATCGACGAAGAGGAGCCGTTGAGCAGCAGGCCACTCGCCCACGCACTTGCACTTTTCTCGGTGATCGGTCTCGCGACGCTGGTCGCGAATGGTGCGCAGCAGGATCTCGCGTCCGCGTTGACCTTGCACGCGTCCTTCGACAGCGCCGCCGACGCCGATTTCGCGCTCGGCGACAAGCGCATTTACACCGCGCCGACCTACAAGAACCTCGACGCCGCACAGCCGGGGCTGCACAATCCCGACGTCAACATCCTGCCAGGCAAAGGACGCCACGGCGGGGCGCTGGAGTTCAAGACGAAGAACACGACCGCCATCTTCTACCGGGCGGACAAGAACGTCGCCTACAAACAAAGCGACTGGAGCGGCACCGTATCGTTCTGGCTGAACCTCAATCCCGACGAGGACCTCACGGGCTTCGCCGATCCGATCCAGCTGACCGACAAGGACTACAACGACGCCGCCCTGTGGGTGGACTTCACCGGCAACGATCATCCGCGCCACGTTCGCCTCGGCGCGTTCGGTGACCTCAAGGCCTGGAACCCGGAGAACGTGCGCGGCCAGAGCAATCCACTCTTCCTCCGCCACATCGTCGCGGTAACGACACCGCCGTTTGCGCGCGGGACGTGGACCCACGTCGCCTTCACGTTCTCAGGGCTCAACGCGGCGCAGCCGGGCACGGCGAGGGTCTTCCTCAACGGCAAGCTGCAGGGCAGCACGGAGCCGATTCCCGAAGCGTTCACGTGGGACCCGGCCAAGGCGTCGATTCGTCTTGGCGTGAATTACGCGGGACTCTTCGACGATCTGTCGATCTTCAACCGGGCGCTCAGCGACAGCGAGATCGCCGCACTCTATGGTCTCGCGTCCGGCGTGTCCGGGCTTCGGCGTTGACGGCGTCGCCACGCGATCAGCGACCAGCCGGAGTCTGGCGCCACACGAGGTCAACATGACAGTCCGAGCTCGATTCGTTGGTCTCGCAACTCTCCTGACGCTGACGATGCTGTGGCAGGCGCAGGTTCCTCGTGCGCAGCAGAATGCCTTCCTCGGGCGCTGGAAGCTCACGAGCACCGCAACGCCGCCGGTGTACGTCGGTTGGCTCGAGGTCTCGATCGAGAACGGGCAGCTGACGGCGCGGTTCTCGAACCGCGGCGGTACTCCGACGCCGGTCGCGTCGGTCCAGATCACGAACGACGAGCTCGTGTTCCAGCCAGCCGCTGGACGCCGCGGGCCCTCGCCCGAGCATCGCGCGCGCGTTCAGGGCGATCGCTTGACCGGCAGCACGACGGCGGGTGACCAGACGATTGCGTTCGTCGGCGAGCGCCCACCCAAGTGGCCTGACGCAGATGCGAGCGCGACACACAAGTTCGGTCCGCCAGTGGAGCTCTTCGACGGCAAGTCGATGGACGCGTTCGATCTGGTTCGTCCCGATCAGCCGTGGTTCGTCATCAACGGCGAGATGACGAACTCCCCCGCCGGTGTGAAGCCTGCGCCCGGCAGCAACCTCCGATCGAAGCAGAAGTTCCAGGACTATCGCATTCACGCCGAGTACAAGCTCGATGACGGCGCTCACAGCGGCATCTACTTCCGGGGGCGCTACGAGATGCAGGTGCTTGGCGATGTCGGAAAGCCACCCGACAAGTTCAGTCACATGTCGGTCTACGGATGGATTGCACCGCTGGTGAACGCCAGCAAGCCTGACAACGAGTGGCAGACGATGGAGGGAACGATCGTCGCCAACAAGATCACCGTGTTCCTCAACGGGCAGAAGGTGCACGACAACTCGACGCTCGAAGCAATGACGACCAACGCCGTCGATCCGAACGAGCTGGAACCTGGGCCGATTCAACTGGTCGGTAACGACGGAAAAATCTGGTATCGCAAAGTGACGATCACGCCGATCGTCGACACCCGGCGCTGACGATAGCCGACCGGACGCTCTGGTCCGGCGGCGGAGGTGTGGAATGAACCGCTCCTGGACTGTTCTGACGTTTGTGATCGCGAGCACGGTCGCCCTCGTGGGCCAGACCAAACCGACCAAGCCCCTTGAAATCTACGTCGTCGATCCCGAAGGCGGCAAGGAAGCGCTGTGGGTGACACCGGCCGGCCAGGCGATCCTGATCGACACGGGCAGCCCCGGCGGGCGCGATACGGACCGGATCATGGAAGCGATCAACGCCGCTGGCGTGAAGAAGATCGACATCATGCTGTCGACGCACTACCACGTCGATCACGTGGGCGGCCTGCAGGAACTGGTGAAGCGGATCCCGATCGATCACTTCTACGATCACGGCGAGACTATCGAGACGGGGGTCGATGGACATCAGAAGGAGCAGGTGCCCGGCTTCTGGGCGTGGTACGTCCCCTATGTCTCCAAGGTGCCGCACACTGTACTGAAGCCGGGCGATCGGATTCCCGTCACCGGCCTCGACTGGCGGATCGTGACATCGGCTGGCAAAGTGCTGAAGACGCCGCTTCCCGGCGCCGGCAAGCCGAATCCGTTGTGCGCCGGAACCGAGCGGCGGACGGTGACACAGGATCCCGAGGACGGTCAGTCGGTCGGCAGCGTGATCACGTACGGCAAATGGCGAGCGCTCGACTTCGGCGACATGACGTGGGACATCGAGCACGATCTGATGTGCCCAAACAATCCGATCGGCACCGTCGACGTGTACTTCGTGTCGGACCACGGCATCAACGACAACAGCACGCCGGAGTTCGTACACGCCATCAAGCCGCGCGTGGCGATCATGCAGAACAGCGCGCGGAAGGGGAACGCCGTCGACGTGCTCAAGGTGATCCGGACGTCGCCCGGGCTCGAGGACATCTGGCAGCTGCATTGGGGAAACGCCGCCGGCTCGGAGTGGAACAGCGCCGGCGTCTACATCGCGAACGGGACCGATCCCGCAGACGTCGCCGCCGCGTTGACGGCGCCCGCTCGGGCAGGCGGTCCTGGCCGGGCGGCCGGTCCGGCGCCAGGCGCGCCGGCGGCGGCCGCGCCGACGCCGGATCCAACCGCGAGTGCGACCGCTCCTGCAGCGGCGGCCCAGCCCGCTGCCGCGCCACCCGCTACTGGCGCGCCATCTGCGACGGCGCCAGCTTCAGCAACTCCCGGCGCAGCGCGTGGCGGCAGGGCCGGCACCCCGCCGCACTCGCCGGCCTACTGGATCAAGCTGTCCGTTCAGCCCGACGGCACGTTCACGGTAACGAACAGCCGCAACGGATTCAGCAAGACCTACACTCCGCGCAACACGCGCTGAGCGTCAGCGCGTACCTGCCTTCGCACTCGGAGTGTCGTCGGCCTTCAGGTCGCCAAGCGCGTACTGGATGCCGGCGAGCAGCTGCTCGTTGATCGGCCTGATGAAGAACGTCTTCTCTTCGTTCCCGAACGCCAGGTAGAACACCCGGCCGTTGCCGTCACGCTTGATCCACGACATGCCGTAATCGTGATCGCTGCGCGGGAAGTTCTCCTTCGCCTTGTCCGCGTCGCTCATCTTCGAGTAGTCGATGCTGGTCAGCACGTGCAGATTCTCGCGCGACCACGTGTCCATGCCGAACGTATAGATCTCGCCACGGAAATCGAACGGCTGGCCCTTGTACATCGCCGTCAATGGGCTCTTCGGATCGTCGATCTTGACGACGATCGGCTGGTCGGCGAAGTGGAACTTGAAGAAGCCGCCGATCATGCGGTTGTAGTCGGGCCACGTGCCTACCTGGGTATCTCGACCCTGTTGAGCGGGACGCCCGCCTTCACCGCGGCCGGCACCGGCTGGCGCAGCGGATGCCGTGGCGGCTGGCGCCGCTGGCGGCACCGCCGTCATGACGGTCTTCAACCGCGTCACGAACTGCTCCTGCCGGACGCTGCCCGTCTTCTCCGGATCGAGCTTGTCGAACCACGCATCGGCGAGCGCGCTCATCTCGTCCTTCCCGAGTTTATGGTCGCCGTTCTTGTCACCCTGCAGCAGGCTCTGCGTCGTGAGCGTCGGCACGGCACCGCGCGGATTGCCACCGCCGCCGCGCCCACCCGCCGCGGCCGGCGCCGCGCCGTTCAGGTGATACGAGTCACCCGTCCCGTGGAGCCCGACCAGGCCCTTGCCGCCGCGGACGAAGCTGATGAGCGCTGCCTTGCGCGCAGCCGTGACCGCCGGATCGTTCGGATCATCGAGGAAGGCGCCGGTGGTGCTGTTCAACACGAGTGCGTCGTACTGTTTCAAGTTCGGCTCGTTGATGTCCGCCGGATCGAACGTGACCGTCGTCGACCACGCCTTGGTCCGGTCGCCGAATGCCTCGATCATCTTCGCCACCAGCGGAATCGGTGTATGAATGAAGCCGGCGCACTTATTGAGCACGAGAACCTTGCGCGGTCGCGCCGGTTTCGCCGCGGGCCGATCGGGCAACGCCGCGAGCATCGCCTTCAGGTGGCTGTCGAGCGGCAGCCGCGGTTGCGGCAGTTGCAGGGCCGCCATTAGATCGGCATCACTCACTGAGCCCGACTTTCCTTTGTCGGCGTCGGTGAACCATTTGTCCAGCGTCGTCTTGAACT
>JBPYFA010000314.1:0-11566 GCA_051986585.1 Vicinamibacterales bacterium
CTATTACGCGCCCCGATGTATTCGCTCGAGCCGAGCGGTCGCCAGTCGGGCGAGCACGGAACACAGCAGGACCATCGTGACCAGCACGAGGGCGCCGGCCCACGCCTGACGATGCCAGTCTTCGTAGGGCGAGATGGCATACGTGAAGACTTGAATCGTCAGCGTCGCAATCGGCCGGGTGACGTCGGTCGACCAGAAGCGGTTGTTGAACGCAGTGAAGATCAGTGGCGCTGTTTCCCCGGCAATGCGTGCGAGCGCGAGCAGGATGCCGGTCATGATGCCTGGCAGCGCCGCCGGCAGCACGACCGTGAACACGGCGCGTCCGCGTGTCGCACCGAGCGCCAGGGCGCCTTCGCGCAGCGTCGCCGGTACGAGCAGCAGCAGCTCCTCGGTCGTGCGCATGATGAGCGGAACCATCATCATGCCGAGTGCCAGGCCGCCGGCGAGCGCCGAGAAGTGTTTGAACGGGCGCACTGCAACACCGTACGCAAACATCCCGATCACAATGGAGGGGACGCCATTGAGGGTGTCGGCCGCGAACCGGGCAGCCGAGGCGAATCGCGTCCCTCGATATTCGGCCGCGTAGACGCCACTCAGCACTCCGACCGGAATCGCAAACACTGCCCCGAGGCCGGTGACGATCAGCGATCCGATAATCGCGTTCGACATCCCGCCGCCCGGCTCTCCGACCGGTGCCGGCATGTGACGGAAAAAATCCAGGTTGAGCGATCCAATCCCCCGGCTCACGACATAAAACAGGACGAGCGCCAGCGGTACAAGCGCCAGCAGCACTGAGGCGGCGGAAAAAATCAACACCGCATGCGAGAGTCCACGTCTCCAGAGGTCGCGCATCAGGCGGCCTCTTTCGCCGGAGCGGGAGCCGTTCGCCATACCCGCCGCCGTTTGGGGCGTGTCATCGTCCAGATCAGCAGACGGGAGAGCGCGTTGATGATCAGCGTCATGATGAAGAGCACCAGCCCGATCTCGACGAGGGCGTGGCGATGGATGTCTCCGGTGGCTTCCGCGAACTCATTGGCAATGACCGCGGCCATCGTGTACTGCGGCGCAAACAACGACAGCGACATCTGCGGGTTGTTTCCGATCACCATGGTGACCGCCATCGTCTCGCCGAGGGCGCGCCCGAAGCCCAGCATGATCGCGCCAATGACGCCGGTTCGCGCATAGAACAGCGCCATTTTGATCGCTTCCCATCGCGTCGCGCCAAGCGCATACGCGCCTTCGCGCTGCCCTTGCGGCACCGCTTTGAGCACTTCGCGCGCGACCGACGAGGTGAACGGGATCACCATGATCGCGAGAATGATCGCTGCCGACAACATCCCGATGCCGAGCGGCGGGCCGCTGAAAAACGGCGTGCTCTTCAACCAGGCGGGGGTGTTCAGCTGGAGCTGCCGAACGACAGGAACGAGAATGAAAATGCCCCACAGCCCGTAGACAATTGAGGGAATTGCGGCCAGCAGTTCGGTGAGGAATACGAGTGGCTTGCGCAGCCATTGCGGTGCAAGTTCGGAGATGAAAATCGCGATGCCGAGCGCGATCGGTGTCGAAATGATCAGCGCCAGAACCGAGGAGTACAGCGTGCCCCAGATGAAGGGCCGGGCGCCGAACTCTTCGGCAACTGGATCCCACACGTCCGTCTGCCAGAACTGCCACCCGAACTTGCGGAGCGCGAGCGACGACTCCTGGCCAAGCTCGAAGGCAATGCCGCCGACCATCACGATCAGGAGCAGCGCGAACAGACCCGTCCCGACGCGGAACACGACCTCGTCGGGACGGATGTCGAAGCGACGCTTGCGCATTTAGCTGATCTTGATCCGCGGGACGGCTTTCATCTCCAGATCGACGATCTCTTTCGGCAACGGCGCGTACCCGAGATCCGGGGCGAACTTCTGCCCGTCGGTAATCGCCCATTTCAGGAAGTCGACCATGATTTTTGACTGCGCTTTGTCTTTGGGATTTTCGTAAAACAGCAGCCAGGTAAACGATGAGATCGGGTAGGCGGCGTCGCCAGGCGCATTGGTGATCGACACCCGAAAGTCCGCCGGCATTTGCTTCACGGCGCCGGCTGCAGCTGCCGTGACCGTGTCGTTGGACGCCTTGACGAACTTGCCATTCAGGTTCTGGACCGAACCATAGTTAATCTTGTTCTGCACCGCATAGATCAACTCGACGTACCCGATCGCCCCCGGCGTTTGCTGAACGACTCCGGTGACTCCCTCGCTACCCTTACCCCCAACCCCGGTCGGCCACTTCACCGACGTGGCGACGCCGACCGTCTTCTTCCATTCAGGAGCGACCTTGGCGAGGTAGTCCATCAGGATGTAGGTCGTACCGGAACCTTCCGAACGATGAACGACGGTGATATCAGTGCCCGGCAGCTTGGCGTCGGGGTTCAGCTTGACGAGCTCGGGATCGTTCCACTTCGCAATTTTCCCGAGGAAGATGTTCGCCAGGACAGGCCCGGTGAACTTCAACTCGGCGGTCACGCCGGGGATGTTGTAGATCGGCACGACGCCGCCGAGGACGGTGGGGAAGTGGAGGATCTTTCCTCCTCCTGCCGCCATCAGCTGGTCGTCGGTCATCGGACCGTCGCTGGCGCCGAAAAAGACGGTCTGATCGCTCAGCTGCTTGATTCCTGCACCCGATCCGACCGACTGATAGTTGATCTCGACATTCGAGTGGAGCTTGTTGTACTCGGCAAACCACTTGGAATAGATCGGGAACGGGAACGTGGCTCCGGCTCCAGTGATCTGGACTTTCTGCGCCGACAGCGCCGCGGAAAGTGCGACCACTGACAGCACGACAACGAAAGAGGTGCGTGCTCGAATCATAGGTGTTTGCCTCTGTGTATATCCGTGGTTATCTGTTTAGCTCTTGCTTCAGGGATCGGGGATCCGTGCTATTCCGTGTTTTTCCGCGGGTCGGCTCAGAAGTTGACCAGCGCATTGATCGCATACCGTGTGACCGTCGGTTGTGGCGTCACGAACTTGTCGAACGACTGTTGGTCGACGTCCAGCAGCAACGAAGTCGAGACGTTGCCCTGATGCGGGAACCAGTAGGCGACGCCACCGATCCACCGGTTGCGTGTTCCGCTCACCGCCGTATTGGGCGCGAGGTGGTCGTAACGAATCAGCCCTTCCACTCCGAACGTGGTCTTTGGTGTGGCCCAGAACCAGTAGCCCCGCGCGTCCACAGGTGTCTTTGTCGCCGATGTCTGATCGGTGGCCCAGAGATAGTCGTACCCGCCATTGAGGTACTTGTGCTCGAAGGTGAAGCCGAAGATCGTGCGGTTGCGATCCGCGTTTTTCAGGTACGCATCCTTGTCCCAGAAGGCGTTGATTCTCAGGCCTCGCAGAAGCGGGCTCATCGGAAGCGGTCGCACTGTGCCGCGGATCTGGAATCCCTTCTGATCGTTGACTTCCGGCTTGGTATACGTCTCACCGTTGTAGAACCCGGTGTGGATCTCTCCGTAGTTGTGGGCGAAGTTGTAGTGAAACGACGCGCCGATATCCGACGACGAAAGAAAGCCCTCTCGCTCCTGGAAGATGGTGCCTTGGAAGCGGTAACGATAGATGTTTTCGATGTAGTCGACCCAGGGTGTCTGCTGCACTCCAAGGCGGACCCAGGATCCCGTTCGGCCAGGATTCAGGTGGTCATCGAGGTTGAACTGCACGAATCCATACTTGAGCCTGAACACGTAGTTGCCTGCGATCGACGTCGCCGCCGAACTATTTTCGGTTTCGCGCGTGATGTCGGGCGTGATGCGGAACGCGATGTTGTGAGAAATGTTGCCGGTGATGTTGATGTAGGTGCGGGTGACGTTGAATGAGTTCGACGTGACTTCGTTTCCGTCGGCATCCTTGATCTTGGGGTTTGACTGGACCGTGTAGTCGGCAAAAATCGTCGCGCCAACCCTGACGCTGGGGGTGTCGTCTGGTGGTGTGTACCCGGCTGCAGGGGTTACCTGCGCCATACACGGCACCGCCAGCGCGGCCATGACCGCGGCCATGGCTCCAATCGTTGCGCGTTTGGTCAACTGCATGCTCCTTCAGAATAGGCTCGGTGGATTTCGCTCGAATCACACCGATGTTTCGGCGAGGTTAACTGTCGCCCGACGGTCGGTCGTCGCCGCCGCACGAGCTTAGGAGCACGAGATTGCGGAGCGGTTACATCGATGTTTCGGTGAAGTTAAGAATGGAAAGAGCTTCCAGTTGCCAGTTTCCAGTCGCCAGTTGCCAGTTTCCAGTTTCCAGTTTCCAGTGAATCTGAATCCCTCAACTGGCAACTGGCAACTGGCAACTGGCGACTGGAAACTGGCAACCGTTTAGAAATTCACCCTGAACGCGAACTGTGCCTGACGCGGCGTGCCGAGACCGACGGTACGGCCGACGGTGCTCGTGAGCGAACCGAACGTTCCTGCCGCGGCTGGCGTATACGCCTGTCCTGGCTGCACGCGGTTGGCCTCGGTCAGCGCGTTGTTGGGAATTGCCTGCGGCAGGGTCCCGACCGGATTCGAGAAGTTCGCCGTGTTGAACAGGTTGAACACTTCCGCCCGGAACTCGAGATTGCGCCTACCGGCGAGCGTGAAGTGTTTCGCGAGCACCAGATCGATCTGCTTGAAGCTCGGGCCGTGGATCGAGTTGCGCTCGAGATTGCCGAAGGTGCCAGGCTGCGGCGTGGCAAACGCAGCGGGGTTGAGGAACAGCAACCCACCGTCGTGGATGAACGGATCGACGCCCGGGATCAGATCCGGACGGCGAACGTTGCGCGTCGAGCCGCCGCGTGGCGTGTTGATGATGGCGATCCGATCCGCCGCCGGAGAGGCGAAGATGTTTCCGCTCGCGTCTCGATAAACGACGTCCGGACGGACGATCTGCACCGCGACGGGCAGCCCGCTCCGCGCGTTCGCGATCGCGCCGACCTGCCATCCGCCGAGCAGCAGCCCGCTTGCGGCGGAGCCCTTGTACGGAATCTCGTACAGCGCGCTGAGATTGAACGTATGACGGACATCGAAGCTGTTGTATCCGATGTCGTAATCGAACTCGCTCAAGGCGCGCGCGTTGTTCGCCGCGGTCAAGGCTTCGTTGGATCCCGCGGTGTTGCCGCGGCTGCGCCCGAACGTGTACTGCACGTTGGTGGCAAGCCCGTGCGACGTTCGCTTGTTCAACGAGAGCTGCAACGCGTTGTAGCTGTCGTGTCCGCCGCTGGTCTTGTAGTCGACCTCTGCGTACGGGTTCTGCACGCCGGTGATGTTTCCGTCGGCGTCCCGGGTCGGAATCGAGAATTCACGAACCACGATGGCCGCATTGGCCGGGTTCGGATTGGTCACGACCTGGACGATGTTGTTCGCGACGCTACGCAGGAACAGATTCCGTCCCTGGCTACCGACATACGCGGCCGTCGCGGACATGTTGGCCGGCAGCTCGCGCTGCACGGAGAACGTGTACTGGTAGACACGCTCTGGAATGGAATAGTCGTTCGCGTAGGCGCGCGGCTGGAACGACCGGTTCTTCGGATTGTTCACGAAATTGGCCACCAGCGCGCTCTGGTCGACGGGGAACGAGGAGTTGCTGATCGTCGAGCTGATGCGATCGCTTTCCACCGGCTGAATCTGATCCTCGGTCTGACCGGGACCGACGAAGATCCCGAAACCCGTTCGCACGACCGTCTTGCCCGGCGCATAGGTGAAGGCGAGCCGTGGCATGAAGCTGTCCTTGTTCGTCTTGTAGGGTGGCGTCGTGTTCGGGTCAATGACGCCGGTGTCGATATTGAACTTGACCTGCAGGTCGTGGATCTCGGTCAGCGGCGTGTAGTACTCGTAGCGCAGGCCGAGATTCAGCGTGGACGACGAGCCGAGGTGCCACTCGTCTTGCGCGTAGCCGATGTAGTACTCCTGCTTGACCTGTCGCGGGCCGGTTGCGCCGTTGTTGAACGGGCTGGGAGCACTCACGTCGCCGAGATACTGCACGGTCGAGGCGTTGTTATTCATGAAGTTGGAAACGTTGGCGAACGAGTAGGTGATGCCACCGAGCCGATCGGTTTCCATCCGGATCGCACGGACTTCACCGCCGGTCTTCAAATAGTGGTTGCCACGGACGTAACTGATCGAGTCGATGAACGAAACGGTATACGGATCGTACGGCTGCCCGCGTCCGTTGGTCGCGCTGTTGGCGCGCACCAGGCCACCCGGCACGACTATGCCCGAACTTGCCCCTTGTCCGGCGATGCCGGTGTTCGCCACCGACCCGCTCAGGTTCAGAACGATGTTGCCGAAGTCGATCCCGTTGACAACCGGGGCGATGCCGTTGATTCGGGTTGGTGACGCGTTGTAGCCGACCTTCAGCTCGTTGGTCATCCGATCCGAGAGCACTCCCTGGAGATTGAAGACGCCATTCGACGGATTGTCAGTGATCTTGACGATGCGGCCGCTGACGCCCTCGGGTTGATTGTTTGTGCCCTGATCGTGGAAACCGCGGCCGTACATCGACCAGCGATTGCTGAACCGATAGTCGAGCCGCACGCTGAATGCGTCTTCGCGGACGTGCTGCAGCCCTTGCAGTTGCGCAATGTCGAAGTCCGGGTCCTTCGACGCGCCCGGCAATAGCACCGCATCAGGCGATTTGAATCCCGGGCGCAGTGGGGCAATCGCGGGAACCGCTCGCGCCCACGCGGCATCGCTCGGAACGGCCTCGACGAAGTTGAGGCCGGCGTCGAGCCGATAGCCTTCGTAGCTGCCAAAGAAGAACGCCTTGTCCTTCATAAATGGGCCGCCGACCGATCCGCCAAACTGATTCTGCTTGAGCGTCGACTTCGGCAGGTGCGCCAGCGTGTCGAAGTAATTGGGGGAATCGAAAGCGTCGTTGCGGACGTACTCGAACGCCGACCCATGCACGTCGTTGCTGCCGGACTTGGTGACGACGTTGACCTGTCCGCCCGTGCCGGTGCCGTACTCGGCCGGGTAGTTGCTGGACTCGACTCGGAACTCCTGAACGTTCTCGAGGCTTGCCTGGAGCTTGAATGGCGTCGGAATTTCGCCGTTCAAGTTGCCGGGGGCCGCATCGATGATCGACGATCCCTCGACGCCGTCGTAGCGAATCGCATTCTGTTCGATCGCCCGACCGCTGAAACGAACGTCCTGCCAGGTGCCCGTTCCCGAGTTCACCGAGCCTGGCGCTTGCAACATCAACTGCGACATTTGTCGCCCGTTGATCGGCAGGTTCGCCACCTCGCGTTCGCCGACGTTGACGCCACTTCTCGCCGAGCTGAGATCGAGGGTCGGCGAGGTGGCTTGCACCGTCACCGATTCGGTCACCCCTGCCGGCCTCAGCTCGAGGTCGAGATGAAATTCCTGTCCCGCGACCAGCTGCAGGCCGGTGTACTCGAGGGGCGTGAAGTTGCCTGACGCAGCGCGAATCGTATAGGTCGATGGTTTGAGGCTGGTGACGATATAGACGCCTTGAGCGCTCGTCGTAACGCTCCGTTGCTCGCCCGTCTTTTCGTTCTTGATAGTGATCGTCGCGTTCGGCACGAAGGCGCCGCTCGCGTCGAGAACCGTGCCGGCGAATCGTCCGTCCGCCTGGGCACTGACCGGCAGCACCGATGTCAGCCACACGAGCGCGGCAAGCCCGATGGCCTTCAACATCCGTTCTTTCTTCATCGTCACTCTCCTCAGTCCTGACCCACAATTTTTGGAGTCAGCTTAGGAGCGGTGTGTAACGGCATCGCGACAAGGGCGCATCCCCCGCGTTAATTCGTGGCCGTCGAAACGGCGACGTGCGGGCGATGGTGTGCAGTCGTGACGGCGACGTAACGAGAACACGTCATCGAGACGACGTTTCAGTAAAGTCTGAGCGGAATCTGCTAAGATTCGCGCGGGGGATGTCCGTGACGTTCAGACTGATTCCGAAAGAAGAGCGCTTCTACGACGACTTCGTTGCGCTGGCCGAGGAGATCCGGCGCGGCGCGTCGATGCTCGAAGAAATGCTCGCGCCGGAGCAGCCGCTCTGGGACAAGGCGGATGAAATCAAGGAAGTCGAGCACAAGTGCGACTTCCTTACGCATGAAATCATCCAGCGGCTGCACCGGACCTTCGTGACGCCGCTCGATCGAGAGGACATCCACAGCCTGGCGCGATCGCTCGATGACGTGATGGATGCGATCGACGCGACCGCCGCGATTGTTCGGCTCTATCAGATCAATGTCGTTCGTACGGACGTACGGGAACTGACGCGCATCATCATGGGGTCGGCCGATCAGGTGGTAAAAGCGCTGAAGGCGCTGGAGCGGCGGAAGGGGGTCGCAGAGCCGGCTGTCGAGATCAACCGCCTCGAAAACGAAGCCGACCGTGTGCATCAGATCGCCGTCCGACGTTTGTTCGAAGAGGAGCGCGATCCGATTCAGATCATCAAGTGGAAGGAGATCTTCGATTTCCTCGAAGGCGCCACCGATCGCTGCGAGGACGTCGCCAACGTCCTCGAGGGCGTCGTCGTCAAGCACGCCTAGTCGAGGATGGATTCCAATTTCCTTCCGGTCGTCGGTCTGATTCTCGTCGCGCTGACCTTCGATTACATCAACGGATTCCACGACGCCGCCAACTCGATCGCGACGGTCGTCTCGACACGGGTGCTGTCGCCCGGCAAGGCGGTGATCTGGGCGGCCGTCTTCAACTTCATTGCCGCCTTCACGTTTGGCACGGCGGTGGCCAAGACCGTCGGCGCCGGCCTCGTCGACATCCACATCGTGACGTTTTCGGTGATTTTCGCCGCCCTGATCGGCGCGATTGTGTGGGACCTGATCACGTGGTACTTCGGGCTGCCAACGAGCTCGTCGCACGCGCTCATTGGCGGCTACGCGGGTGCGGCGGTCGCGAAGGCCGGATGGGGCGCGATTATCGTGTCGGGGTGGACCAAGACCCTCATCTTCATCGTGCTCGCGCCGCTGATTGGCCTCGTGCTCGGGTTCCTGATCATGCTGCTGATGATGTGGATCTTCCACCGATCATCGCCCGGCAAGGTCGATCGGCTGTTCCGCCGGCTGCAGCTGCTCTCGGCCGCCGCCTACAGCCTCGGCCACGGCGGTAACGATGCGCAGAAGACGATGGGCATCGTTGCGGGGGCGCTCGTGGCTGGCGGCTATCTTCAACTCGTCAACGGCGAGATGCCGATCCCGCTGTGGGTGATTCTTGCCGCGCACGCCGCCATTGCACTTGGCACGCTGTCGGGCGGTTGGCGGATCATCCATACGATGGGCTCGAAGATTACCAAGCTCCAGCCGGTCGGGGGATTTGCCGCAGAGACCGCCGGCGCGATCTCGCTCTTCACCGCGACGCATCTCGGCATTCCCGTGAGCACGACCCACACAATTACCGGTGCCATCATCGGCGTTGGATCGATCCGGCGTCTGTCTGCCGTCCGATGGGGCATCGCCGGCCGCATCGTGTGGGCGTGGATTCTGACGATCCCGGCATCGGCCGCCATCGCCGCGGTGGTCTATCTGCTCGTGGCGTCGACGGTGGCGCCATAGACAGCTTCCAGCTCCCAGTTTCCAGTTGCCAGTTGCCAGTTGCCAGTTGCCGGTTTCCAGTTCCCAGTTCCCAGTTCCCAGTTTCCAGTTCCCAGCCTTTCAGCTTTCAGCTTCCCGCTACCGGTGTCTATGCCGGTAGTTCGATCGTAAAGATCGCCCCTCCCTCGGGGCGGTTCGCAGCCGCGACTGTGCCTCCGTGCAATCCAATCAGGTGCTTTACGATCGCGAGACCGAGTCCGGTACCGCCCGGATCGCGCGTGTTCCTCGATCGCGCTTTGTCGACGCGATAGAAGCGTTCGAAAATCCGTGGCAAGTCGGCTTCAGGAATGCCTGGTCCCGAATCGGCGACGGTCAGAACGATGCGGCTGTCTCGCCGTGCGGAGGTCACGATGATCTCGCTGTCTTCCGGTGCGTAGCTGGTGGCGTTGTGCAGAAGATTTCTCAGCGCATCGTGCAGCTTTGCCGGATCGCCGGAGACGACGGTCGCGTCAGGATCGACGTGCTGGACGACGCGCTGCGATCGGGCCTCGAGCTCGGAGCTGACGTCGCTGATGACGCCGTGGAACAGCGAATCGATGGCGCAGGCGGCTTTTTCGAGCGGCTCCTGGCCGGCGTCGAGCCTGGCGAGCCGAAGCAGATCGCGCACCAGCCGCTCCATTCGAAACGTGTGTCGAGCGATGGTCTCCAGAAATCGACGCCCGTCGGCTGGATCGGACACGCCGTCGAGCAAGGCCTCAACGTACCCGCGTACGGCTGTGAGCGGCGTGCGCAGCTCGTGTGAGACGTTAGCGACGAAATCGCGCCGAATACGATCGGCGCGGCGGAGCTCGGTGATGTCGTGCAGGACGAGCACGGCGCCGCGCCCGGCGACGGAGGCGACCGGCGCGCCGCGGGCGATGAATGTCGGCCCGCCATCGCCACGAAGCGTCAACTCGCGTCCGCCGCCCGACAGGCCGTGCAGCGCCGCATTGATCTCCGCCGCGATGTCTGGATGTCGTGCGATTTCGAGATAGTGATGCCCTTCGGGTGGATCGTTGACGTTGAGCATCTGCCTGGCGGCATCGTTCACGAATTGCAGCCGGCCCTGCGGCGTCACCACCAGCACGCCTTCGTTCATCCCGTTCAGGATGGCTTCCATCCGCGCGCGATCCGTTTCGCGCTGCGTCGCGCGAGTACCGATTTCGCGCATCGAGTCATCGAGCACGCGCGCCACCAATCCGATTTCATCGGTGCCGTAGTCGGTCCGCGCCGGCGGCGGTTCGCCCGCCGCATAACGCTCCGCACGCTCGGCAATCGCTCGCACGCGACGACTGAGGATGGCCGAGGCTCCCCACGCGACAACCAGCGCTGCGAGCAGTCCGACTGACATCGCGACGATCGACGAGCGCCGCACCGCAACCAGCTGTTCGCTGATTTCCGTCAACGGAAGGGCGAGACGGATTTCTGATAATGCAGGTGCGGCGTCGCTGTGGACCTCGACCGCGACATAGAGCATGTCGGTCTTCAACGTGGCGCTATAGCGTCGGGCAACGCCGAGACCTTCGCGGCGGGCCTGCACAATCTCGGGCCTGGTGCCGTGATTTTCCAGCGTGATCAGATCGTCAGCCGTCAACTCCGAGTCACCCACCACTTTTCCGTCAGGCGCGACGAAGGTGACGCGCGCCGACACGAGCTGGCCGATGGCGTCGGCCTCGGCGTCGAGTTCGGCGGCGGTCGCGGCCTGCCGATGAGACAGCGTTTCAGCGGCGAGCCGTGCCTGGTTCACCAAGTCGCGCTCGATTCGGTCGTCCACGATCCGCCTGACCGCCGACGACACGAGCAAGGTCGCGACAACAAGCGTGGCGGCGGAGACGACCAGCGAGGCGAGGAACAGGCGGGTGCGGAAGGTCATTTTGAGTTAGTGACTGGCACCCAAGACTTTCTCAGACCAACTTGTACCCAAACTGTTTGACCGTTTCGATCGCGTCGTTGAGGACCGGCAGCTTTTCGCGCAAGCGGCGAATGTGCACGTCGACGGTGCGGGTGC
>JBPYFA010000315.1:0-10771 GCA_051986585.1 Vicinamibacterales bacterium
GCACCCCTGGCACCCCTGGCACCCTTGGCACCCCTGGCACCCAATTCCCCTTCCCCAGCAAACAGCCGATTATAGGCCGAGACCCAACAAAACCCGCGCGCCTCACGTCTAAGAGCCAGACCGACCGCAGAGGTCGCGCAGGTCTACGAAAGTTTTCGTTGACATATACGAATATGTTCGTACATAGTGGCCGCCAATGAGCAAGCCTCCCCGTCCGACCGATGCTGAACTCGCCATCCTCCGCATTCTGTGGCAGCGCGGCGCGTGCACCGTCCGGCAGGTGCACGACGAACTGTCGCGCGACCGGCCGTCGGCCTACACGACCGCGTTGAAGATGCTGCAGATCATGACGGAAAAGGGGCTCGTCCGTCGGGACGACAGCGAGCGGACCCACGTCTACCAAGCGAAGCTGACGGAAGAGCAGACGCAACGTCAACTCGTCCGTGACCTGGTCGATCGCGCATTTGGCGGCTCCGCCTCCAAGCTCGTCATGCAAGTGCTCTCAACCAGGCGCGCGACACAGGAAGAGCTTGTCGAAATTCGACGACTCATCGACAACAGCAAAGATGGAAGGGAGATCCGAGATGAGCGGGATTGAGCGTCTGCTCGGCGAACCTGCTGCCCAGGCGATCGGCTGGGCGTTGCTCCATTTCATCTGGCAGGGAACGCTCGTCGGCGGCCTGACCGCCATCGTGCTGGCGTGTCTTCGCCGCGGAGCGGCCGATGTCCGGTATCTCGTGTCCGCTATCGGTCTGTCGCTCATGCTCACGCTTCCCACCGTGACCGCCATTCAGTTGTGGCGAACGAGCACCGCTCGCAATACCACCGACATCAGCCAGGTTGCCAGTCGTGCTGCTTTCGCACCCGAACAACGCTTCGCGGCGGACAGGTTGCCGCCAGCTGCCGCGCCTGTGTCAACGGGTACATATCTGATTGATCAAATCCGGGTGGAGTCCTGGCTGCCGATGCTCGTGCTCGCGTGGCTCGCCGGCGTCGCGGTCTTGTCTCTGCGCCTGATGAGCGGCTGGCTATGGGTGCAGCGCATGAAATCACACGGGACCTCGCCGCTCGAAGACGGTTGGGACCACATTGCCGCGCGTCTCTCACGCCGACTGCACATTGCTCGCCCGGTTCAGTTGTTGAAGTCGACGCTGGTTGATGTGCCAACCGTGATTGGGTGGATGAAGCCGGTCATTTTGGTTCCTGCCAGCGCGCTGTCAGGGTTGACTCCTCATCAGCTCGAGGCGATTCTCGCGCACGAGCTCGCGCACATCCGGCGTCACGACTATCTCGTGAACCTGCTGCAGACCGTCGTCGAGACGCTGCTGTTTTATCACCCGGCCGTGTGGTGGCTGTCGCGGCGTATCCGCGCCGAACGTGAGAACTGCTGCGACGATCTGGCGGTCAGTCTGTGCGGCGATCCGGTGACGTATGCGCAGGCGCTCGCCGATCTCGAGGGACTCCGCGATCCGGGGCGCCAGTTCGTGCTGGCGGCGACGGGCGGATCGCTCGTCGAGCGCGTGCGCCGACTGCTGGGCGCACCGCGTCACGACGGGCGTGCGCCTGGGTGGCTCGCCGGTGGCGTGTCGATTGTCGTGATGCTGGGCATCGCGTTCAGTACCGCCACGACAAATGCGTTTCCGTCCACATCGAAGACCGCGCAAGCCGCAGCCGAGCCGGTCGTCGCGCCGGCCAGCGTCGATGTCGGTCAGCAAACACCCGCAACCACAGTGCCGCTGCCGGCGACAACCGAACAGCGTGACGCGGCTCTCGAACACGCGCGGGCGATGGTCGCCGAGCAGATGACGCACGAGGTCGACGCCGCGGAACGTGCGAGGGCGCTCGTCGCCGCCGATTCGGCGAGGCAAGCTGAAGCCGCCGAACGCGAGCGCTATCTCGAGCAGGGCGCGATGGCGGTCCTGGCCGCCGCCTCCACGCCGCTGATGCAACAGGCCGTGTCTGCGGCCGCTTTGCTTGATCTCTCCGGCGCTCAGACGCACGCCACCTTCAGCTATTCGAACAACGGTGAGAAGCTCGAGGTCCGTTTCGATGGTCAGGTCCAATTCACCGACGACGACACGGATGTGAAGCAGCTGTCGCCCAATGGCTATCTGAGGATTCGCGACGGCGGGATGATGACCTCCCTACTTGGAGGTCACACGGTCGAGTTCACCGCGGATCGTTCGGGCAACATCACTCGGCGGTTCTGGGTCGGCAGCTCCGAGCGCCCCTTCGAGCCGGAAGGACGCAAATGGCTGGCCACGATGCTGCCGCGTTTCATCCGGCAGACGGGCATCGGGGCGCCCGCGCGAGTCGCGCGCATTCTGAAAGCGAAGGGGCCGGCAGGTGTGCTGGCCGAAATTTCCCTCATCGACGGCAGCTGGGGCAAACGGACCTACTTCACCGAGCTCCTGAAAGCCGCCTCCCTCGATCCGGCGACCGTGCGACAGGTCCTGGTGCAGGCGGGGCGGGAAATCGATTCCGACTTCGAGCTGGCCTCGTTCCTCAGCGACAACGCCGACAAGCTGCTGGTCGACGACACGACACGGCAGGCGTTTTTCGACGCTTCGAAGTCGATCGACTCCGACTTCGAGATGCACCGGGTGTTCTCGACGGTCGTCAAACGCGGCGCCATGTCTCCCGCGCTGCTCGCATCGCTCCTCA
This sequence comes from Vicinamibacterales bacterium, assembly GCA_051986585.1. Classification (GTDB taxonomy): domain Bacteria; phylum Acidobacteriota; class Vicinamibacteria; order Vicinamibacterales; family 2-12-FULL-66-21; genus JALZOC01. Next base: position 2,665 of record JBPYFA010000315.1, read on the forward strand.
CCGCGAGCCATAACATCGACTCCGACTTCGAGGAGGCCTCGCTGCTTGTCGACGTTGCGAAACTGCAACCGCTCGACAACACCAGCCGGCCGGCGTTTTTCAGTGCCCTCGACACCGTGCAGAGCGACTTCGAACACCGCCGTGTGTTGAGCAGCATGGCGACGCGCGGCGATCTTCCGCAGGAAACCGTTGCCGCGATGTTGACGTCTGGGGCGACAGTCAGCTCCGATTTCGAGGCCGCCTCTTTCCTGATTCAAATCGCAAAACAGCAGCCGATTGAGGGCAGCCTGCGCGCGCCGTTCTTCCATGCGGTCGACTCGATTGACTCGGCGTTCGAACGTGGCCGCGTGCTGAAAGCGGTCGCCGACCGTCCCGATGCATCGGCGGACACCATTCTCGCCGTGCTCCGCGCAACCAAGGGTGTCAGTTCAAGTTTCGAAGCCTCGCAGGTGCTGCTGACGGTCGCCTCAGCGCATCCGGTCGCCGGCCCATCGCGCGACGCATACATCGATGCCGCCGAAAAACTCGGCGATTTCGAACAGGGGCGGGTGTTGGCGGCGTTGGTCAAAAACGAGAGAAGAAAGTAGTTAGTTGCCAGCTTCCAGTCGCCAGTTTCCAGTTCTTTCTCACTGGTAACTGGCAACTGGTTACTGGGAACTTACCATCATGCTTCGAGATCTCCGTCTCGCTGGCCGCATGCTGCTGCAAGCCAAGGCTTGGACGGCGGTGGTCGTTATCTCGCTGGCGCTCGGCATCGGCGCGAACACCGCGCTCTTCAGCGCCATCAACGGTCTGCTCATCCGAAAGCTCCCCGTTCGCGATCCTGACTCGCTCGTTCGCCTGAAGTGGTCGGGCAAGAACGATATGGTCACGGGCTCCAGCGATTACGGGTTCTCGGCGAAGGACGAATCCGGCGGCAACGTGCGGGCGACGTTCTCGCATCCGATGTACGAGCAGTTCCTCACCGACAACCGTACGATGACGGATCTGTTCGCCTGTGCGCCGTTCGGCCGCGTCAGCGTCGTCGTTGACGGGCAGGCCGAGATCGCGAACGCCTTCATAACCACCGGCAATTACTACCGCGTGCTGGGCGTCAACGCGACCCTGGGCCGAATCATCGTCCCCGAGGACGATCGACCAGCCGCTCCGCCGGTCGCCGTTTTGAGCACGCGTTATTGGCGGTCTCGTTTCGGAGGCGATCCTGCAATCGTTGGCAAAGCGATCCGGATCAACAACGTGGCGGTCACGATTATTGGCGTTCTCCCGCCTGACTACATCGGTGTGCAAAAGACCGTCGCTGACCCGCCAGACGTGTCCGTGCCGCTCGCGCTCGATGGTCAATTGAGCACTGGTCCATCCGAACAGAGCACGCGGACGAACCAACCAACGTATTGGTGGCTCCAGGTCATGGGCCGTCTGAAACCCGGCGCCACCGCGGCACAGGTCCAAGGCAATCTCGGAGGCGTCTTCCAGCAAACGGCGCGAGCCGGACTGGGCCAATACTTGTCGTCGTTATCCGAAACCGAACGCGGCACCATGCGTAACCGCAATCGCACCGAAGTGCCGCGTCTGCGTGTGGATTCGGGAAGCCGCGGCGTCTACGATGTCAACACCACCGACAGGCGGGCGGTCACGATCCTCAGCATCATCGTCGGCCTGGTCCTGCTGATCGTGTGCGCCAACGTCGCCAACTTGCTGTTGTCGCGTGCGACGGTGCGACGAAAGGAAATCTCGGTCCGGCTGTCGCTCGGCGCGACGCGGTTGCGGCTCGTGCGACAGCTGCTCACCGAGAGCCTGCTGCTGGCGTCGATTGGAGGCGCGCTCGGAATCCTGGTCGGGCATTGGGGCAGGCGGTTGCTTCCTGGCTCGCCGGGCCAGCCGACGCCGCTCGACTGGCGCATCCTCGCGTTTGTAATGCTCGTGACCGGCCTGACGGGACTTGTGTTTGGCGTGGCTCCGGCACTCCGGGCGACAGGAGTCAACGTCAACACCGCTCTGAAAGAGACGGGCCGCAGCGTCATTGGATCGAGAAGCGTGCTCAGCCGGCTCCTGCTCATCTTCCAGGTCGCCATCTCTCTTGCGCTGCTGGTGGGCGCCGGGCTGTTTCTCCAGACGCTGCAGAATCTCAGACACGTGGATGTGGGCTTCAACCCGCAGAACCTTGTCGTGTTCCGCGTGAACCCTCAATTGAATCGGTACGACGAACAGCGAACGCGCAGGCTGTTCGACGACTTGACCGAACGCCTCAGCGCGGTTCCTGGCGTGAAAGCCGTGACCGGTTCGAACCCCGTGCTGCTTTCAGGCAGCGTGAACAGCACGAGCATCTTCGTTCAGGGGCGAACGTATGGATCCGATCAGCACGACTCGATCAACCGCGTGGTCGTGCTCCCAGGATTTTTCGACATCATGGGCATACCGGTCTTGACCGGCCGCAGTTTCACGCCGCGCGACGACGAGAATGCGCCCAAGGTGGTGATGATCAACCAGACGGCCGTGCGCAAGTATTTCCCGGACGGGAACCCGCTGGGTCGGCGGTTTGGTTCCAGTCCCGAACAGAACGCCGATCTCGAGATCGTCGGCGTTGTCGCCGACACCAAGTACGACAGCGTCCGCGACGAGCCGCCACCGACGATGTTCGTGCCGTACCGGCAGGGCAGGAGCGGCGCCCCGATGATGGTGGTTCGGACCGCCGCCAATCCCGTCGCCGCGATGGCTGGCATTCGAGACGCCGTGCGCAGCATCGATCCCAATCTGCCGCTGATGGACATGTCGACCCAGGCGGAGCAGATCGAAGAGCGATTTCTGCAGGAACGTTTGTTCGCGAATGCCTACGTGCTCTTTGGTGGTCTCGCGCTCACGCTCGCGGCGGTTGGTCTCTTCGGTTTGATGTCGTACAGTGTCGCGCGCAGGACGAATGAGATCGGCATCCGGATGGCGCTTGGCGCACGAAGTCAGGACGTGCTCGCCCTGGTCATGCGCGAATCGATGATGCTGGTGGTGATTGGCGTCGCGATCGGCCTGGGAATCGCGCTTGGAGCCGGCCGTTTCATCGCGTCCCTTCTCTACGGGTTGCCGCCAGCAGACATCCTGTCGTTGGCGACCGCGACGGTCGTCATGATTGCCGTCTCGGCGTTGGCCGGATACCTTCCCGCGCGCCGGGCGTCACGCGTCGATCCGATGGTGGCGCTGCACGCTGAATGAGGTCAGTTACCAGTTACCAGTTACCAGTTTCCAGTTACCAGTGTCTCTTCTTACTGGAAACTGGAAACTGGAAACTGGAAACTGGTAACTGGAAACTGGAAACTGGTACCTACTTCTGCTTAAAACCAGCGGGAATCTCGAGATCGGCTGCCGCGACCGACGTCTGCACTTCCTGGAATTCGTGTTCGGCGGTGAAGACGGTCGCGCGGTTGGCCGACGCGTTCGCGTTCTCGTCCTTCTTGGCCATCTTGCGCGCAAGCATGCCACCGAGTCCGCCGATCGACTTCGGGGTCTCCGAGTTCTGCGATGTGGCGGCAGCAGCTTCCTCCTTCGACTTCACGCCTTCGACGGTGGTGGTCGACGCGAGCGACGTTCCCTGCAGCTTCGGCGATTCCTTCTGCAAGCGCTCTGACGCCTGTTTCAGCGCCGGATACATCGCCATAACCATCGCCAGCTGTTCGGCCGACATGCCCATCGCGTCGGAACCGGCCAGCTGCTTCCAGTACTTCATGTCGAACTCTGCGAGTTCCTTGAGCGCAGGGATCTGCGGCCCGAGCCACGAATCGACGGTCATGACCAGTCCGCCGCCATCCTCGAGCGTCTTGCCCTTTTCGCGCACCGTTACCGTCATGATCACTTCGTGCGTGTCGTAGCCGGCCAGCTGCTTCTTCTGCCCGGTCTCCTTGACGTTGAAGTCGATCTCATACTCCTTCTGCGGCTGGCTCTTCTCCTGCTTCTCCTCCTTGCCACCCTGCTGCTGCTCGGATTGCTTCTCGGCCTTTTCGCGCGCCTCGCGCATTTTCTGCCGTATCTGCTCGAACGTGGTGACCTCGTACGTTTTCTTCTTCATGTCGAGGTCATACACTTTCTCTTCAGACAGATCGATGATCTGCCCGTTCAGATCGTTCATCGTCGCCTTGCGGTTGCCTTTGACCGCCGTGGTTGCGACGACCCCTTCCTTTGCCGCCTTGCCACCGAACAGGTTGAACATCTTGCCGAGCATGCCGCCGAGGGAGACATGGGTTTTTTCACGGGTTTTGACCTCAGCCCCCACAGGCATGGCCGTCACGGCGATCAGCGGAAGCGCGACGGCACAAGAGATCAGCAGACGTCTCATCAGGGTTCCTCCAGGAGTGCGATAAGATTTTGCTCGCCGAACGACGTCAATTGTAGCCGAACGCTCGAGCCAGTCGGCCGATCAGAATCGTAATCTGCCAGACCGATGGCCGGATAACGGTTCACCCCGCTCGACGTCCTTCTAAGTGGTGCAGTTTGCGAGTCCCGACACCCGCATGGCGCTGACCATGTTTTCGGCCGGACATGCGTCGGAGGACGCGCGTCTCGTGCGCGCGGCCCGTGCCGGCGACGAGAGTGCCTTCGGCGCGCTCTACGAACGATATGCGAGGGTGATTCATGGCGTGCTGCTCGCGCGGGCGCCTCGGGCCGACGTCGAGGATCTCGTGCAGGACGTGTTTCTGTCGGCCTGGAACCGGCTCGAGTCGCTGCGCGATCCGGCCGCATTTGGCGGGTGGCTGTCGATGATTGCCAGAAATCGGGCCACCGACTTCCATCGGCAGTCGATCGATTCGGTGGAATTGCCGGCCGACCTCAGCGCACCCGAAGCATCGTCCTCGAGAGCTGAAGCGCTTGGCGTCCTCGAGATTATCCGCACGCTCCCGGTGGCCTATCGTGAGACGCTGGTATTGAGGCTGGTGGAAGGCTTGACCGGACCTGAAATCGCAGAGCGCACGGGACTGACGCCAGCGTCGGTCCGCGTAAATCTGCATCGCGGGATGTCGCTCCTTCGCGAGAAATTGGAGCCGTCGGCGAGACCATGACGAACACAGACGCCACGGAACCCGATTATCTGTGGGACGGCTCAGGCCAGCCGGACCCTGAGGTCGTGCGTCTCGAGAAGATGCTCGGGGGATTGCGACATCACGGTTCAGCACCCGAGTTGCCGCCGCGCCGTTCGCCTCGTTCGCGCCGAACGGTGTGGCTCATCGCGGCGTGGGCGACCGCCGCTGCCGTTTTGCTGATCGCGGGCATCGGCTGGTATGCGTCCTTCATCGTCCGGACGGGATGGAGGATTCAAACGATCGCTGGTTCACCGAGGATCGACGGTGTGAAGGCGCCCCGTGCGAGCGCGCAGTCGGCGCGGCTTCGCATCGGCGAGTGGGTTGAAACCGACGCGAGTTCCCGTGCGCGCATCGACGTCGCCGGCATTGGGCGTGTGGACGTTGAGCCCAATACTCGGCTCCAGGTCGTGGTCGCACGCGCAGGCGAGCATCGCATGTCGCTGGCGCAGGGGCGGATCCGCGCACGGATCTCGGCTCCCCCCAGATGGTTTTTCGTAAATACTCCGAGCGCGACAGCGATCGATCTCGGTTGTGAATACACGCTGGAGGTCGACGAGAGCGGTGCGGGACTCATCCACGTGACGCTTGGCTGGGTCAGCTTTGAAGGCTATGGTCGTGAATCGTTCATTCCGATCGGGGCCGTCGGTGCAACTCGACCGGGCGCAGGACCAGGCACACCATATTACGAAGACGCGCCGTCGGGACTTGCGGAAGCGTTGGCTGTGCTCGATTTCGGCGCACCGGGCGATCCGGGCCGTGCTGCCGCGTTGGATTTGATACTCTCGTCGGCGCGCCGCAAGGATGCGTTCACGCTGTGGCATCTGCTCTCGCGGGGAACCGATGCCGAGCGTGCGCGCGTGTACGATCGGCTCGCCGTGCTCGCGCCGCCGCCGGGTGGCGTCACGCGAGAGGCGGTGCTGGCGCGGGAGCGGCTGGCACTCGATCAATGGTGGAATACCCTCGGTCTCGAGAGCGCCGACTGGTGGAAGTTGTGGAAAGCGAAGAGCTGAGATCGGCGCGCGTCCGTTTCGTCAAGCAAGTTGTGCTCGTGGTGATGGTCGGCGCGGTCGCGATCCAGCTCGTCAGGCCGGCGCGCACCAATCCACCCACCGATCCGGCTCGTACCATGATGGCCGTGGCCCACCTCCCAGCCGACGTTCAGTCGGTTCTCGAACGCAGTTGCCGCGATTGCCATTCGCACGACACACGATGGCCCTGGTATTCCAACGTTGCGCCGGTTTCCTGGCTCGTCATCGACGACGTGAATCACGGGCGGCGTCATTTCAACTATTCCGACTGGGCCCAGTTCGATAGCGACAAGGTGCCGCAGCTGCTGCGGGACATTTGCGACCAGACGCGGAACGGGGAGATGCCCATGTCCATTTACGTCTGGATGCATCCGGACGCTCGCCTCAGTGATAGCGACGTATCCACCCTGTGTACCTGGTCTGATGCCGAGCGTCGCGCCCGAGGGGCGAAGTCGGCGAACGCGCCTTGAACGGTCAATCGCGACCGGATCCCGGAGTCGCATCCCGTCAGGGCGCCATCCACACTACAATTCTCGGCATGGCGCAGATCTTCAAAAGCGGTGAACTGATTTACCTGAGCGGCGTGGCGTCGACCGGGCGGGGGAACGTCGGAGCGCAAACCCGCCACGTGCTCGAGGAGGCCCGGTCCCTGCTCGACGCTGCCGGCTCGTCACTCGATCGTGTCGTGTCGGTTCTCGTCTTTCTGCGATCCGCCGCCGATTTTGGAACGATGAACGACGTCTATCGTGGATTCTGGAAAAGCGAGTTTCCAACCCGAACGACGATCGTCGCCGAGCTTTCAACGCCGGACACGATGGTGGAGATGTCCCTGGTAGCGGCAAGCGCCGGTGCCGATCGGGTCGTCATTCACCCCGCCGATTGGGTTCAATCCCCGAGTCCTTACAGCTATGCGATGCGGATCGGCGATACGGTTTTCCTTTCGGGGCTCGTGTCGCGTAACGGCCGCGACAACTCCGTCGTCGGCGGAGACGTTGGTCAGCAAACGAGAGTGATTCTCGACAATGCGGGCGAGCTGCTGAAAGCGGCCGGCCTGTCCCATCGCGACATCGTTTCCTCGCGCGTTTACCTTCCCGACGCCTCATCGTTCGGCGCGATGAACGACGCGTATCGAACCTACTTCCCATCGGCGCCGCCGGCCCGGGCAACGATTCGTGCAGCGTTGGCCGGTCCGCAGTATTCGGTCGAGATCACGTTCATTGCGTCTTCAGGACCGCGCCGGGCGATCATGGAGGGGCTGCCGCCGAACTTGAATCTTCCGCTGAGCGCGGCCGTGGTCGCTGGCGACCGGGTCTACGTGTCCGGGGCCCTCGGCAACGACGACACGAACCGTGGCAATGCCGGGGCGCAAACACGCGCGACGCTCGAGAAACTGCGACGGACGCTCGCGGCGGCCGGCACGTCGCCCAGTCGGGTCGCCGAATCCATCGTCTACGTCACGAACCCGAACAATCTGCCTGCCATCGATGCGGAATATGACGCATTCTTCGGGTCGGATCGGCCCGCGCGGACGACCATTCGCTGCGGACTGGTGGCTCCTGACGGGCTGGTTGAAATCATGCTGACCGCGGCCGGATCGAAGGTGAATTGAGCGCCATTCGTTTGGGAATTTCAGCGTGCCTCCTTGGCCAGGAGGTGCGCTTCGATGGCGGTCATAAACGCGATCGATTTCTGACCGATGAGTTGGGCAAGCATGTCGAGTGGGTCGCCGTGTGCCCGGAAGTCGAAGTGGGCATGGGCACACCGAGAGAAACATTGCGACTGGTCCGTCTTGACGACCGCATAAAGATGGTGACGACGCGGACGGGCATCGACTACACCGATCGAATGAACGAGTGGGCGCGTACCAGGGTCGCCGAGCTGTCGCGAGAAGACCTTGACGGCTATGTGCTCAAGAAGGACTCGCCGAGCTGCGGGATGGTCCGCGTCAAGGTAGCACATGGTGATGGTCATCACGAGCGAGACGGTCGAGGGCTGTTTGCCGCAGCTCTGCTCGATCGA
>JBPYFA010000316.1:0-5524 GCA_051986585.1 Vicinamibacterales bacterium
ATGGATTGGAATTCTCTGCTCTCGGAAGATCCGCGGCTGCTCTTCACGCGTTACACTGAGCGATACTTTCCCGACGCCGACGATTTCGTGCGTTATCTCCGGGACTTCGCCGAGGCGTTTCAGCTGCGAATCAAATACAACACGTGCGTCACTCGCGTCCGGCGGACGTCCACCGGAGTCTTTCAGGCGACCGATGAAAACGGCGAGAGGTTCGAGGCGAAACGCTTGATCGTCGCGAGCGGTGTGTCGAAACCGTACATCCCTGCCATTCCAGGCATCGAGTCCGCTGAATTTTACGGCACCGTCGCGGTGGATCCGAAGGAATTCACCGACCAGCGCGTGCTCATCATCGGCAAGGGCAACTCAGGATTTGAGACCGCAGACAACCTGATCGAGAAAGCCGCTGTCATCCACGTCGCCGGTCCGAGCGCGATCCACATGGCGTGGAAGTCCCATTACGTGGGCCACCTGCGCGCGGTGAACAACAACCTGCTCGATACCTATCAACTCAAGTCGCAGAACGCGCTGCTCGACGGGAACATTGTCAAGATTGAGCGTCGCGACGGCTCGTATTTCGTCACGGTCAGCTTCATGCGAGCGAATGAGGTTAAGAAGAATTACCGCTACGATCGCGTGATCGTCTGCACCGGTTTCCGCTTCGATGCCTCGATCTTCGCGGAGAATTGCCGGCCAGAGTTGGTCTACAACGACCGGTTTCCAGCGCAGACCTCGTCGTGGGAATCGATCAATGTCCCTGACCTGTATTTTGCCGGAACGTTGATGCAGGTGCGCGATTTCCAGAAGTCGACCAGCGGGTTCATCCACGGTTTCCGCTACAGCGTGCGCGCTCTGCATCGGATGCTGGAGCAGAGGTATCACGAGCACCAATGGCCGTATCGATGCTTGCGCGTTGATCCGGATGAGATGATGGATGCGGTGATCGCTCGAGTGAATCGAACCTCGGCGCTGTGGCAACTATTCGCGTCGATGGGCGACTTGCTCGTCGTTTCGCGCGACGGCAGTGCGCACTACTATGAAGAAGTGCCGGTGGATTATGTCCACGACACCGAGTTTGGCGCAGAGGGAAGCTACTTCGTTATCACGCTGGAGTACGGACCCGACCACGACCAACACGATCCGTTCGATGTCTCCGTCGGACGAATCAAACAATCCGATGCCAATAATGCCGAGAAGGGTCGTTACCTGCATCCTGTGGTGAGACACTTCTCCGCCAGGACGCCCCTGTCGGAACATCATGTGGCGGAGAATCTCGAGAACGACTGGAGCGGACAAACGACGCACCGCGAGCCGCTGCGCGCTTTCTTCGCACGCGAGCTGGGTGGGCCCGAACAGCGCCATCTATGGGCGGCGCTCGCGCCGTCCCTACAATTCAATGAGCACGCAGATCGCCATGCAAAAGCTCCTGCTCCGTGATTTCGAAACCGAAGCCCGTCGGCGCCTCGACCCGGCTGTGTTCGATTACTTTGCCGGCGGTGCGGACGACGAAGTTACGGTGCGCGAAAACGAATCCGCGTTCGCGCGGATCGGACTGGTGCCGCGCGCACTACGGGGATTGAGCGGGAAGCCCAATCTGGATGTCACCTTGCTCGGCTCTCGCCTCTCAATGCCCGTTCTCATCGCGCCGACAGCGTTTCATCGCCTCGCTCATCCCGATGGCGAATGCGCGACTGCCCGGGCCGCTGTTGACGCCGATACGATCCTGATTGCGAGCATAACTGCGACGGCTTCCATCGAAGACATCACAGCGGCCGCTCGAAGCGCGGCGCCGAAGGACATCCAGCCTGCCATCTGGTTTCAACTCAACATTCAGCCCGACCTCGGTTTCACCGAAGTGCTTGTGCGTCGTGCTGAGGCCGCGGGCTGCACCGCGTTGGTAGTCACCGTCGATTCTCCAGCGTTCGGGAACCGCGAGCGCGATCTGCGTAATGGCTTCGTCGATCTGCCCGAGGGATTGTGCTGCGAGAATATGCGAGAGCCGCAAACTGGAATCGCACGGTCGCGGGCGCGACCGATCGTTTTTTCGCCCGAGCTGTCTTGGGAGCACATTGATTGGCTTCGCAAGACGACCACTCTGCCCATCGCCCTGAAAGGCATCGCGCACCCCGATGACGCGCGACTCGCAATCGAGCAGGACGTAAGCGCGATCATCGTTTCCAATCACGGTGGACGCCAACTCGACACGGTTCCGGCCTCGATCGAGCTTTTGCCGGCGATTGTCGCTGCTGTTGACGGGCGCGTTCCGGTGTTGCTCGACGGCGGAATCCGGCGCGGCACCGATGTGGTGAAGGCCATCGCGCTCGGTGCACAAGCCGTCGGCATTGGCCGCCCCGTGCTCTGGGGACTCGCAGTAGCCGGCGCCGAAGGAGTTTTACAAGTGCTCGAAATGCTGCGCTCGGAACTGGCTCGCGCGCTGACGTTGTGCGGATGCCGAGCGATCAGCGACGTGGGCCGCGAACTTGTGCGGATTCGGCCATGAGGCACGTCTACAACGAAGCGGGTGAACCTCTAGGGCCGCACCACTGGTGCGCGCCATTCCTGGTCCGAACGACTCCACGAACCAAAGGTCCAGCCCTACAACGGAGCCGCGATCTAGTGCGGCTCCGACAATCAGGCGACTGACCATGACTTTGACCATCGCAACGGCGATCTTGCTCCTCGTCGCGAGCGTTCCGTACTGGCTTCCGCGCGCAGTCGTCGCATTGCGCATGCACATTTTCACGCGCATCAATGGCGACGAAGGTATCCCGATTCCCGGCAAGCTAGTTGACGCGTCGCGCTTCAAGCAGGTTTACTCCGACCGCGCGGCGGATGGACGTAGTCACGGCGCTGCGCTATCGGATTTGTTCTGGTACTGGTTGTCGCCCGGACCGGAGATTCACCAGGAGCACATCGAGCCCGGCGACCGTTACGACGAGGTCGCGCGTACGACGCATCAAATTCTGGCCGTTCCGAAGCACACGGCGGAAGACCTCACGAGGCGAGTCGTCGGACAAATAATGGATGAGCACGACATCCGCAGCGCAACGGTTGTGCGCCTGCGCGATCTAATGATGCCAATCTGGGCGGACGTTTATTACGAGGTCGTCTTCGGAAAACCGTGCAACCCGGCCGCACGCAAGCTTATCGTCGACAATGCCAGCGACGTCGTGACGGCGCTCAAGTGCTGCAGCCTACGCCACATGGGTCGGCGTCATCGGCTGACGAGCTTCCTGATCGAGAAAGTAAGAGGCGGGGAAGTGCCGCACGCGCTTCCCGCATGCTTGTCCACTGAGGAGAAGGCTCTCTACCTGCAGGGCGTTTTTTTCAACACCGCTGTCGTGCAGATGTCGGAGGCGATGACGCACCTGATGCTCGTCATCGCACAGCACGTCGGCGTGCAGGCGCGACTCGTCGCCGATCCTGAGAACGACGACTACATCCACGGCGTCATCAACGAGGGATTCCGAATGTTTCCCCTGTTTGGCATCTCGCACCGTATCACGTCAGGGGACATCACGGTGAATCAACAGACAACGATTCCTCGCGGCTCGGTGCTCTGTTTCAACCACCAGGAGTTCCACCGTCAGTCTTTCGACGATCCGGAACGATTCGATCCCGAGCGCTGGGCATCTCTCTCGGCGCACGACGCAAACTTCATCCCGTTCGGTGTCGCGGCCAACAGGGCGTGTCCGGCGCAGGCGATGGCATTGATCACGATGCGCGTGGCCGCGCGCGAGCTTTTGAGGCGCGTCCGGTTCCGCTCGTCGATCCTCCACACACGCTCAATCCCGAACCGTGGGCCGTGTCTCGTAATCCCCAGGGCGCTCGACTACAACGCGCGGCTCGAGAAAGCGCAACTATTCTGGATGCGACTCCGCGACCGCTGGGAGGACGTCGGCCGCAGCATCGTTCAACTCGTGCTCGGCACCTATATGGTTTGGGACGCCCGGCGGCTGCGACTTTGTCAGCGCTACTTCGAGGCGAAGGATTCCGAAGACGACAAAAATCCAGAACCCAAGCATCATGCCAGTGCCTGTCCGTTCGCACCTCGCTCGACCACACGAACGATCTGTCAACCGTCCGGGACGCGTCCTTAGTTTCAGTTGACTACGAGAAATTCTACAGCAGGTCACACGACGCCGCCACTCGAGACGCATTCTTATATGCTGCTGTTTTGGGAAATTGTCGGAGTCTCAATTTTTCTCGCAATCGCGCAAAGGTTCTGGATGGCGTTGCGTCGATGGATGCGGCACATGTGGCCAATTTTTACGGCTGCAATCTTGTTAGTCGGTGTTTGGGACGTGATTACGTCGGGCTTCCGCCTCCTTCCGTTGCCGTACTTTCCTGGACCCGCAGCGGTTTTACGCAGTTTAATTAGCGATCGCGCGCTTTTGCTCGATAGCACCTGGCACTCCCTCGTTTTGCTCTTGAGTGGGTACACCCTGGGAGTAATCGTCGGGCTGATTAGTGGCGTGTGCATCGGCTGGTCGAGTTCGGTGCGCTATTGGGGAATGCCGCTACTCAAAGTTGTCGGACCAATTCCGGCCACAGCATGGATTCCTCTTGCGATGGTCGTGTCCCCTTCGGCAATCGTGTCCGCAGCAGGATTAGTTGCGCTCGCGGTGTGGTTCCCGGTTACAATGTTGACTGCGTCCGGGATTTCAAACACTCGTGCGTCCTACCTTGACGTTGCTCGAACACTCGGCGCTGGACCCGCCTATCTAATTTTTCGCGTCGCGGTCCCCGCCGCGGTTCCGAATATTTTCATCGGCTTATTCATGGGCCTCGGTGCGTCTTTTCTGACCCTTGTGGTCGCGGAATCTGTGGGGGTTAAATCCGGTCTCGGTTGGTATGTCAGTTGGGCGCAAGGCTGGGCCGAATACGGGAAAGTTTTTGCCGCTCTCATCATCATGGCGGGCTTTTTCTCAACGTTAATGACGCTTTTGTTCAAGGTCCGCGACCGGGTGCTCGTCTGGCAAAAAGGAATCATCAAATGGTAGCGCTGACTGAGACCGAACCGTCCTCGCTTCATGTTCAGGAAGTCACTAAAAGCTTTCCGGCGCCTGACGACCCGCTTACGACTCGACAGGCTCTGAGTAATATTTCGCTCTCCGTCGCTCCCGGAGAATTGGTTTCGCTCGTCGGACCAAGTGGCTGCGGGAAATCGACTCTGCTTCGGCTGATAGCAGGTCTGGATACTCCAGATTCAGGCAAACTTTTCGTTGGTTCCGAGCCAATCAATGAGCCGAGCGCGGCGCGTGGTCTCGTTTTCCAGGATCCAAATCTGTTTCCGTGGCTTACTGTTCGCCGCAATATCGAGGCCGGTCTTGTTGCGCGCCGAGTGTTGCGCGAAAAGAAAACTGAAGTCGACGAATTCATGCGGCTCGTCGGACTGGAAGCGTTTGCAGATGCTTATCCCCATCATCTCTCCGGAGGCATGGCCCAGCGGGTTGCTCTGGCACGCGCGTTGATCAATCATCCGAAGGTGCTTCTGCTCGACGAACCGCTCGGGGCGCTCGACGCC
>JBPYFA010000317.1:0-8370 GCA_051986585.1 Vicinamibacterales bacterium
GCCACCCAAACTGTACGGCCGGCATCAGGTGGTACTCGAAGCCGGCGATTCGCAGCGCGCCTTCGATCAACAGCAGCGTCATGACCACGCTGCCGAACGCAAGGGCAAGGGCAATCTTCCACGAGAGACGCGGTGGAGGAGTGGCCTGACCTGCCGGGAGGCTCATCAGAAGAGTGTGTAGATGAACGGCGCGACGCCTGTCACCTGCCCGATGATCAGCAGCACGGCGGTGACGATGAGAATGGCGACAAATGGGATCAGCCACCACAGCCGGCGGGCCCAGAGGAACTGAAACAGCTCCGCTATCGTTCCCATTCCGCCGGCGACGTTCTTGGCTGCCCTCATTTGGAATCCTTATAGATGATGGTGCGGTCGAGTACCAGCGCGTCCATGCCGCTCCGCGCGAATGTGCTGAAGGCTTGCTCTGGCGTGCTGACGATCGGTTCGCCGCGCAGATTGAACGAAGTGTTCAGGACGACTGGCACTCCCGTCGCCTCCCCGAACGCCTGAATCAGCGAATAGTACCGCGGGTTGGTCGATCGAACAACGGTCTGGACACGTGCGGAACCATCGACGTGAGTCACTGCCGGGATGCGTGCCTTGCTCTCCTCCAGTACGGGTGTAACGAGGAGCATGAACCGCGCCGGATACTGACGAGACGGCTGGTCGAGCGCGAAGAATTCTGTCGTGCGTTCTTCGAGAACGGAAGGCGCGAATGGCCGGTATGGCTCGCGAAATTTGATCTTCGTATTGACGATGTCTTTCATGTCGCTTCGACGCGGATCCGCGAGGATGCTTCGGTTGCCGAGCGCGCGCGGTCCCCACTCGAAGGCTCCTTGCGCCCAGCCGATGACGCCGCCACTTTGCAGCAGATCGACGGTGCGATCGAGCAGATCTCGCTCGTCCTGGCACTCGACGTACCGCATGCCGCTGCCTGCGGCCGTCGTCCGGATGCGATTCGGATCGAGGGCCTCACCCCAATAGGCGTGTTCCATCACGAACTGCCGTGGTGCTCCGAGGATGGAATGCTGGACGAAGAGAGCCGCGCCGACGGCGGCGCCACTATCGCCTGCGGCGGGCTGCACGTACAAGTCCGTGACCGGTGTTTCCCGCAGGATGCGCCCATTCGCGACGCTGTTCAGTGCCACGCCTCCGGCCATGCATAATCGCGTCGTCTGCGACTGGTGGCAGACGTGCCGCACCATGCGCAACAGGATCTCTTCGGTCACCACCTGTATGCTTGCCGCGAGGTCGGCGTAGTGCTGATTCTCGGCCGCCAGTTGTTGATAGTTCGACGGACGTTCTCCGAAGTATGAAGGAAAGCCTGACGACGCGGTGAAGAATGGCGTTTCCGGACGCCGGGGCTGGCCAAACAGTGCTTCGAATTGCGGCGTATAGGTCTGGGTCGCCGAGTAATGGAACGAGAAGTAGTCCATGTTCAAGGCGAACGCGCCGTCCTCGGCCACATCCACCAGCTTCCAGACTTTGTCCTGATAGCGTGGCACGCCGTAGGGTGCCATGCCCATGACCTTGTATTCCCCCTCGTTGACCTCGAACCCCAGGAACGCGGTAAAGGCGGAGTAGAGGAGACCGAGCGAGTGCGGGAATCGAATCTCGTGGTCGAGCGTAAGCGAGGTGCCATTTCCACGCCCAGTCGTAGCGGTGGCCCACTCGCCGACGCCGTCGACCGTCAGGATGGCTGCGTTGTCGAACGGAGAACAGAAGAAAGCGCTGGCTGCGTGAGATTGATGATGCTCGACGAACAGAATCCGATCGGCGGAGATACCGAGACTATCCCGAATGCGGCTCTTGACCCAGAGCTTGTCGAGCATCCATGCCGTCATCGCCTTGCGAAACACGGCGTGCGAGCGCGGCACGGTTGCAATCGCCGTTTGCAGGATCCGCTCGAACTTGATGAAGGGCTTTTCGAAGAAGGCGACGTAATCGAGGTCGGCGCCAGAGACACGACCGCGGTCAAGGCAGAACCGGATCGCCTGCGAGGGAAAACCGAAGTCGTGCTTGATGCGGCTGAAACGTTCTTCCTCGGCGGCGGCAACGAGCCGGCCATCCTCCAGCAGAGCGGCGGCGGCATCGTGGAAGTAGCATGAGATTCCCAGAATGCGCATCAATATTGACGGCGCGAGGCCGTGAGATCGCTCGAATTCGACTCGCGAGTACGCCAGCCGGGCCCCCCGGGAGGCCGGCCGGTGAGAGCCCGTCTGCCGGCGGGGTTGAGGAATCCCAACGGCACGAGCGCGAGCAGATACAAGAGGAAGAAGAGCACGTGCGCCTGGACTTCAGCCGCCTTGTGAGCGACCTGCATCCAACGGGCCCACATGCTCTTTCCGGATGGCATCTAGAAGCGGGTCCGCAGCGCGCTGCCAAGCGACGCAGGTCTTGGCCGGTTGGATAGCCAGACGTTCCTGTAGATCGTTCCGGGAATCGATGCCGACTCGGTCCCGCTGCGACCCACCGGCGCACCAAGATAGGCATACTGCGGATTTGGCGCGTACGTTCCTTTCGTTCCCATGCCGACGTTGTAGATCAGATTGCCGCTGATTCCGCCCTCGCGCACCTGAACCCGAAACTCCGGACCCCACGTCGTCTTCCAGTAATAGGCGGTCGTCGGGTTCAACAGAAAAACGGAGTTGAACCGCGTCGCGGTATCCGGCTCGAATCGCAGGCTGAGATCCGATCCGGATCCGTACAGAGCGCGGAAGGTGATGGCGTTCGGCGGTGCACCGCCGGTGCCGCGATACTGGATGTCGACCCGGTAGCGATTGGTGATGAAGTCGTCCTGCCCCTCCTGCATCCCCATGACCTTGGCCTTGTCACCCGGGGCGTTCCCGCGAAGCCCTTCGATCTCCATCGAGAACTCGCCGCTCGTGATTGTCTGCGGTAGCAGATACTTGACGTAGCTCTGACCGTTGTTCAGTTGAATCCCTTTCCCCGGGATGAACGTCGTCGAGCCTACGGGCTCACCGACGGTTTCCCCATAGATGAGCGGATCGTATAACTCGCCGGCGCGCAAGAAACCAACCAGCTTCGAACGGAACGTGCCAGTTGGGGACCAGGCCGACGTCACCGAGCCCTGAATTGCGCGTGCACGCCAATAGAACACGGTGGTTGGTTGCAGATCGGAATCGACGGTGAAGCTGGTCTTGCCGTTCGTTCCTTCCGGGACACCGGTTTTGCCGACAGTCGACGCCAGGCCAGGGACGTTCGACGTGGTCGCCGACGTGAAGCCGCTGTTGTCGGAAATCTGGAACTCGTAGGTCCGCGTGCCCGCCTGATCTGAGGTCGCATTCTTGACGACGAGCGTCGGACGGAGGGTGTCGAGCTGTTCGTCAGCGCCAGGCGAATCGAGCGCCGGCGCACCGAGATTCGCCGCAACCGGCGTTGGCGTGGTCGGGGATTTGTCGCCGCCACACGCGGTTGCCATCAACGCGGCGGCCACCGCGCAGGTCATGGATACGAGATGCTGTCGGCTGTTCAAGATAATAGTCCTCTCGAGTCGTTATCGGGCATTCCCTTGGGTCTTGGCCTGCTTCTTCCGAGTTGGGCGTCGCGATTCGAGCACGATGATGTGACGCGGCTGGAGCGAGATGTCGGTGGATCGTCTCGCGTCGCGGAGAAGCCGGCCGATCTCTGCGAATATCCTGCTGTCCTCACCTGACAAGCGTGGGTCGTCGATCGCATCCTGAATGCGCAGCTCGAGCGCGGCGATCGACATCGGTTCGTCGAATGAAATCAGGGCCCTGCCGTCAGACAGAGGAATGAGCACCGCTCCCGTTCGCTCTTCGAGTGTCCGGCTTGGGTTCACGACGATCACCGCGCGACGGCCGAAAGCGGCCAGTTCCGCCGGCGGGTGCGGCCGCTTTGCCAGCTGCGGCTGCGCAATCCGTACGATGGCGCGACTGAGGTCGGGATCGATCGCGGCAAGTGCGTCGATCACGGATTCCGGAAGCGTCAAAGTGACCGCGCGCGACGCCGTTGTGAATTTGCGAGGACGGCCGCGTCGCGGTGCGACGGCTCGAAGCGATGAATTCATTCAGGACACACGTCGGGCACGAGGCGGGAGCTCAGTTGCGGGGAAATTATTCAGGAATATTACCGCATCATCCGAAAATTTCAATAGAAATGTTCACCCCCCGGCCAAACGGCGCGGACGCGGCTGCGTGCGATAATTGCGCGTGCCATCATCCAGCCCTGGGTTGCGCTGCCGCACCGAGCGATCGCGCAGGCGATCGCCTCCGCCGGGGCGCTAACCGATCCCGATGTCACGCCTGCTTGTCATTCCCGCTGCTGGACTCGGTTCTCGGCTCGGCGCGGCGGGTCCCAAAGTACTCGTGCCGGTGGCCGGCACGACGATGCTCGATCGCCTGCTGGCGCTCTATCGGGACCATGCCGATCGAGTGGTGGTGATCGTCAGCCCGGCTTTCGCGGCGGCGGTGAAGCGGCATGTCAGTGTGCGGGCTGACGCGGATCGAATCGCCTGCGTCGAGCAGACGCATCCCACCGGGATGCTCGACGCGATACTGCTTGCCGTTCCTGCGGCAGCTCAAGCGAAGCCCTCGAGCGTTTGGATCACCTGGTGCGATCAGGTCGCGGTTCATCCAAAGACTATTGAACGGCTCGCGGCACGCACGTCGAGCGCCGATCAGGATGAACTGGTCTTTCCAACGGTGAGACAAGAACAACCCTATATCCATCTGGAACGCGACGCGTCGGGACGCATCGTGCGCGTGCTCCACCGGCGGGAGGGGGACGCGATGCCGACGGCAGGCGAGAGCGACATGGGCCTGTTCGCGCTGTCGCCCGCGACCTTTTTCGAGAAGCTTCCAGCCTATAGTCGCGAGGTCGAAATCGGTCACGCCACCGGAGAACGAAACTTTCTTCCATTCATTCCGTGGCTCGCACGGACGGAAACGGTCGCGACCTTTCCCGCGGAAACGCCAATGGAGGCCGTCGGGATCAACACACCGGAAGATTTGGCTCGCGTCGAAGCGTACTTCCGATCAAGTGCGACGCCGTCGTAGCGCGCTATTCATGCAAACACTGTCGATCGTGATTCCGGCATACAACGAAGAGCGGTTTATCGGAACGCTCCTCAATCAGATTCTGGCGGTGGATTTGGCTCCGCTCGGCGTCGCCAAGCAGATCATCGTCGTTGACGATTGTTCGCGTGATCGCACCGCCGAGATCGCCAGCGCCGTGCCGGGGGTGAGCGTTCAGCGGATGCCGGTCAACGGCGGGAAAGGAAAAGCAGTGCGCGCCGGTATTGCCCACGCCACCGGCGATTTTCTGATCATTCAGGATGCTGATCTGGAGTACGACCCGAACGACTACGTGCCGATGTTGGAAGCACTCCTTGCGGGGAGGGGGAGTGTGGTCTACGGCAGCCGCTACCTAGGCCGGGGCCGTCACAAGAACCAGTCGCTCACCGCGTACCTCGGAGGCCGCAGCCTGACGCTCGTCGCGTGGCTCTTCACCGGTCAGTACCTGACCGATACAGTCACGGCGCTGAAGCTGTTTCACCGCGATCAGCTCGCCGGTATCTCGCTCGACACATCCGGGTTCGAGCTCGATCACGAAATCACCGCCAAGATGGCGAACCGCGGGGCGCGTTTCGTCGAAGTGCCGATCCGCTATTTTCCGCGCAGTCGGGAGGAAGGAAAGAAGATTGGCCTCCGCGACTGGTTTGTGGCGGTGCGAACGTTTGCGCGATATCGCCGTGGATGAGGCATCCTGTCGCGCGTCGACGAATTGACGAGGTGTCGAGTAGCCAGTATAATTTTCTGTTTGTCTCTACTGCGAAATGGGCTCGGAGATCGTTCCTGACCAGTCGGCTCGACACGCATTCCAGCACGCGGCAGCACTCGTTGCGGTGCTGGTGGTGTTTTTCGTTGCCGCCGCGTTGGTAACGCCCGGCTGCGGTGGATCCTCGAGCAGCCCATCGCCGGTTTCACAACCGTCCTCCTCAGGTCCGTCCAGTGGGCCGTCGGTCAATGTCGCTCCGGTCATAGAATCGATCACGCCAAGTTCAGATCACGTCGAAGTCGACAGCGAGATCACGGTGACGGCCGTCGTGACCGACCAGGAAACGCCCGTCGATCAGCTCAAGTTCGAATGGAAGGCGGACGCTGGCACATTTACCGGTACCGGCCCGTCGGTGAAATGGCGCGCGCCCAGCGACATCAAGACGCCAGCCGACTACGAAATCAGGCTTACCGTCACCGAAGTGTATGGGACGGCGAACAGCGCTGGCGTCCGCCCGCAGAATGTCACGACCGGCTCAATTCCTGCGGTCCGGGTCCACAACTCGCCCAAGGAATTGGGTGAGCTCTCAATTCGATTCCTGTCAGATTTCGCCAACTCCTCGGTTCCCGCAGATACCTGCGTGCGGGACTTCAGCGATTCGTGCCGGGGCAAATCCGACGAACGCGGAGACATCGAGTCCAATCGTGTTCACTTCGACATTCTGAGCTCATCGCTGTCGTTGAAGTCAGTCGCGGTCGCGTCATCCGGCCTGACCGCGAACATGGTGGTCGCGTGTTCGTTCACATCGCGCATCAAGGCCTGCGACCCGGGAGACAAGGCGTGCGTTGTCGGCGACGTTGGGACGGCACATGGCGACTGCATTCTCACAGGCAAATATGAGAGTCGGCGATGGTGGCTCTGCGACAGCCATTTCATCGGCAAGCTGACCGATTCGATCCGCAACTTCTTCGGCCGGTCCTAGTGTCATCCGCCTCGAAGGCGTGGTCCCTTCTGCTCGTTGCTGGTCTCCTGATCTCCGGGTGCAATCGCGGATCCGCTTCACCTCGCCTCGAAAAGCATCTCCGCGTCAGTGGCACGCTGTTCGCCACGGCCGATCATCGTCCTTTCCAATGGCGGGGAATTACCGCGTTTCGATTGCTTGAGTATGTGGCCCGCGGGAGAGAACTCGACGTCGAGCGGTTTCTGTCGTGGGCAGAAAATCAGCGGCTCACCGTCATCCGCGTGCTCGCGATGGGGCAGGGGTTCATGAACTTGACGGCGGAGGACGGACGACGGGCTCTTCCTCGCCTTCTCGAGTTGGCCGCCGCCCATCGACTGCACGTCGAAGTGGTCGCGCTGGCAGGCACGCGCGATGCGCCACTCGATCTCGACCATCAGCTCGAAGAGATCGGCCGTATTGCGCTCGATCACGACAACACGCTTATCGAAGTTGCCAACGAGCCGGCGCACCCGAGTCAAATGGACGAGGTGCACAAGCCACAAGTGCTCGTCAGGCTACGGTCGCGCGTGCCGAGGAATATTCCCGTGGCGCTCGGACTGGTCGAAGGCCTCGACCGGCGATCGGCTGGCGACTACATCACGTGGCATTCCCCTCGTGACGATCGGAACGGAGGTTGGGGACATGTGCTGGCACTTGCACAAGGCCCAGAGCTGCTCCGTCAATGGAACAAGCCGGTGGTCAGCGACGAGCCGATCGGCGCCGGTCCGGCGTCCGAGCCTGGCCGCAGAGACGACTCGCCCGCCCGGTTTCGTGCGGCATCAGTGCTCACTCGCCTCGCAGGGCTCGGTTCCACGTTCCACTACGAAGGCGGACTGCAGGCGACAATCCCGACCGGGCGCGAACTGGAATGTTTCAACGCGTGGAACGAAGCGTGGATGCTGCTGCCGATGGACGTCGAACGAAGCGGCGTATT
Organism: Vicinamibacterales bacterium; assembly: GCA_051986585.1. GTDB lineage: Bacteria > Acidobacteriota > Vicinamibacteria > Vicinamibacterales > 2-12-FULL-66-21 > JALZOC01. Next base: position 7,695 of record JBPYFA010000317.1, read on the forward strand.
CAGGATTGCCGGCACCATCGACGCGGCGGTTGGCGGCTATAGCGCGGACAAGGCGCTGGCGGTGTTCGAGCGACAACGCGGGAACCTGGTGTGGGTCGCCGTCATCAACCCGAGCGAGGGGTTCGCGATGCGATGGGCGACTGGATGGAACCCGCAGCAGACGCGGCGCCTCGACGGAGTCTGGTTGATAACCGCGCGGCGCGACGGTCGTCCTTTCGGACGGTAATCGGTTCGAGTCAGGGATTCAGCCATTCGCGGCTGTCCGCTCGAGATCGGCCGACCGACCTTCGGCACATGCGATAATCCGAGCCGTGCCCACCCCAAGCACCGATGCTCATCTGCACACGGGTCGACCGCTGAGTGTCGTGCTCTTTTCCGGCGGACGCGGTTCTGGCGTGTTGTCGCGTCAGCTTGTCGCCAATCCGGCGGTGTCTCTGACGATCGCGGTCAATGGGTACGACGACGGCGCATCGACCGGAGAAGTTCGCCGGCTTCTCGGAGACAGCCTTGGACCATCCGACTTCCGCAAGAACGCATCGAGACTGGCTGCCGAACTCCAATCGTGCGCACCGGCACTGATTGAGTTACTCGATTGGCGCCTGCCGCAGGGTGCCTCCCTGGACGATGCGCGGCGCGCATTCGCCGCGATTGCCCGCCAGCCGGAAGCGGCAGCTTC
>JBPYFA010000318.1:0-5016 GCA_051986585.1 Vicinamibacterales bacterium
CGGGTTGCGCTGCGAAACCGCAACGACCGCGGCGCGTAAGTGGGCCTGTGATCCTTCAGTCCTCGCGCACGTGGCAGTTACCGGAGTGGTGGGTGGAAATGCTGGAAACCAGCCCCTCTGCGTGGTCGTGATCAAAGCAGGCGGTTGTCAGTCGCCGCTCAATTCTTCAGGAGTCGCTCCTCGTCTCGCGCCGGGCCTGATATGCACCACGCGAACACGACGAGCGTCGTCGTCAACGACGAAGAAGAGGCGGTACACGTGAGGCTGCCGCCCGTAGCTCAATACGCGGACTGGCTGATCCGGATCCATACTCTCAGCCGCGACCGGCCAGCGCTTCGGGTGTTGGTCGAGCGAGAGAACCGCCCGTTCCTGGCCGTTGAACCACTTGGCACCTTGCAGAGGCGCGCGGGACAGGACCCACAGGCACAGCTCTTCCAACTCGGCTTCCGCTTTCCTGGCGATCTCAACGCGGTATGCCATGCTTTCGCCGCAGCCGGCCAAACACCTGGCGCGCCGGCATCGTGCGGCCAGCCTTCACGTCGGCGAGCCCGCGCTGAATCGCCTCGATGGCTTCGACGCGGTCGAGCAGCGCCTGATAGGCGGTCGCGTCCTGGACCACCAGTTCCGCCTTGCCGTTTACCGTCAGCACGAGAGGGTGACCGGTCTCACGCAGGCGCTCCAGCAGTTCGAGCGTGTTGCGCTTGAAGTCACTGAGCGAGCGGATGTCCTTGGCAAGATCGAGCATGACAGGCCTCATCAAATCTGCATCGAATTTGATGATCCCACGCTCGCTGCGACGCGATCAACCGGTGCAGAAGCTGTCCCTGAAATTGCCAGCGCCCGAAAGTGGGCTTCAGTACCCAACAGCAGCCAAGTCGTTGGATCCAGGAAGTGATTGAAGCGCGAAGATTTGCGACGCCTCTTCGGGCCGTCGCGCCAGCGAGTGCATCTGCTCGCTCAGACCGAAGCGGAAGACCGATAGAATGGGACGTGCACTCCGTGGCCTCACCTGCTCGCAACGATCCGTGCCCGTGCGGTAGCGGACGCAAGTTCAAGCACTGCTGCCTTCGAGCGCAGGACGAGGAAGATGCCCGGCGGATCAGACTGCGGTCAGTCGAGGGCGTTTTGGTGCCTGCGCTCTTCTCTTATGCCTTAGAGGAATTCGGCAACGAGTTCTTCGCAGCGGCATGGGACGAGTTCTTCTTGTGGAACGACCCACCGATTGAGATCGCGAACTCGAAGGAATTGGGAACCACGTTCGATCCGTTCTTTGTATTCGATTTCGTGCCGGATGCGGCCGAGGATCCGCTGCCAGACGGCTGGCCGACCGAGCCGCTCGCGCTTCACTTCCTCGATCATGAGGTCGAGTCTGCTCCCGAGCTACATCGCGAATTCATCGATCAGGCATGCAAGAGTCCGGCAAGCTTTTTCGTTGTCGAAGGCGTCGCTCCCGGGCGCGCGCTCGACATCAAAGACATCCTCACCGGGCGGCAATTCCATGCTCTTGAACAGACCGCTTCGCGCGCTCTCCAGGTCGGCGACTTGCTCTTCACGCGGGTCGTCACTGCCGGCGGCGGAAGCATCATGGTCGGCGCCTCCCCGTGGGTGATTCCCGCTTCGTGGCACATTCCGATCATCGATATGCGCGAACGTTGGCGCCCGAAGGGGATGCTCACCCGCGACGAGTTGATTGACTACAACATTGAGATCCGCCAGACCTACCACCAGGTCGTGGATAAACTCCTGCACCCGACGCTCCCGGTGATGCAGAACACGGACGGCGACCTACTCGAACTGACGACGTTGACGTACGCGCTTGGCATTCCCGCGGCGATGGCCGTAGAGCGGCTCATACCCCTTGCCACGTTGCGGAACGAAGCACACGTCACCGACGAGGCGTACGACGACACTGGCGCGCTTTGCTCCGCGACGCTGACGTGGATCAAGGCGGGCAACCGAAAGTTGAAAGACTGGGACAATACGACGCTCGGAACGCTCCGGGTCAATGGTTCCCAACTCGTCGTGGACGTCAACTCCGCGCGACGTCGCCGCCGCATCGAAAGGGAAATCAAGAAGCGCCTCGGGTCGGCCGCGACGCTCGTCGACACAAGCGTCACGGATATTGCCGAAGCACTCGAGCGGCGACGTGGCTCCGGCTCCGAGTCCAATCCGCCTGCAGAACACTCAACTCGATCGTCGCCGGAGTTCCAGGCGATCGAGGCCGAATTAGTGCGCAAACATTGGGAGGCGTGGCTCGATACGAAGATTCCGGCGTTGGGCAACAAGACGCCGCGACAGGCCGCCAAGAGCGCGTTAGGCCGAGAGCGACTCGAGGCGCTGCTTGCGGACTATGGACAGAGTCGGGCCGGGGAACGCACCGTCGTCCAGGCGGACATCGCCGCGCTCAAACAGAAGCTGGGCTTGCGCTGACCGCGCGCGGCTCCCAGGGCTCAAAGAGCGCTGGGCGTACGATAACTCACCCTTCAGCTGTCCGAAAATTTACGACTGGGAAACGCTGACCGCGAACGTCGTCGCGGCCGCGAGCGCCCCCGTGTCGAAGACGGAGACGCAATAGGTGCCGGCGGTCTCCTTCGCCGTGAGCTGTGGCGACGCGCCTGCCGTCGTCGACTGGCTCGACGCCGAGAGCTGGCAGCTGCTGGTGCCGTTCGGCGTCCCGATTCCGAGGCCGACCGGGCTCGAACCACCGAGCGCCGTGAGGGTGACGTTCACGGTCCCAGCCTGGGCAACCGTAAACGTGAAAATGCTCGCCCCCCCTACCGCGAGCGTGCCCGTAAAGCTCTGGGGCGAGCTGGTCGATGAGGGACTGCCCGGGGCGGAGGAGAAGAGATTCTTGATGTCGTTGCACCCGGTGGACAGGACGACCAGGGCGGCCACAGCCACGCCGTAACGCTTGATGGGAGTCATCAGTAAGTCTATCGGACGCAGAGCGGGTGGACCTTAACGGGAGACGGGGTCCCCCCATTTTGCCCGGTCCTTCCATGCCGGGCTCGCCGCGACGACGCCGTGGTGCAAGCAGAAATTCGAACATAATGACGGACGACTTTTATGGCACCGATACGCGTGAGAGCGCTTCTCCTGACCTGCGTCGTTATGTCGAGTGCGACGGCGGCGCGGGCGCAGGTCGTCCGCCTCGAGATCACGGCACGTGAGCCGATGAACAACGGACAAGCGGTCGGCACCGCAGGACCATTCGAACTCGTCCGCGGCAAAGTTCACGGCGAGATCGATCCGAGAGATCCGCACAACACCATCGTTCAGGATCTCGAACTCGCTCCGAGGAACGCGCGTGGGAAGGTGGAATACGTCGCGACGTTCGCGCTGGCGAAGCCGGTGGACATGTCGAAGGCCGCGCGCGTGCTCCTCTATCAGGTTGTCAACCGCGGCGGCGGGCAGGCAGTTGCCGGTCCTGAAGGCTACGTGTCGCTCGTCAGCGGCTGGCAGGGAGACGTGATTCCGACGGCGAACAATCAGACGATTGCCGTGCCGATCGCGCGCAATCCGGACGGCTCAGCAATCACCGGCCCCGTCATCGCGCGATTCTACGACGTCGCCGAAGGCACCAAAACGGCTCCAATCCACCTCGCATCGCTGGGGACTCCGCAGCCGTATCCCCCGGCCGGTCTCGAACAGCGCGACGCACGCTTGACGTGGCACACACGCGAGAACTATTCCGGCGAGCAGGACGCCCCGCATCCAATTGCACGCGACGAGTGGGGCTTCGCCAACTGCGACTCGAGTCCCTGGCCCGGCACGCCCGACCCGACACGAGTCTGTTTGAAAGACGGGTTTCACGGCGGCCGTATCTACGAACTCGTCTACACCGCGCGGGATCCGCTGGTGCTCGGCGTCGGCCTTGCTGCGACGCGCGACATCGTGTCGTTCTTCCGTCACGCCCAGGCGGACAGCACCGGCACGCCAAATCCGGTCGTCGGTACGATCGATCACGCGGTCAGCGTCGGGGACTCGCAGTCGGGCAATTTCATCCGCACGTTCATTCATCTCGGGTTCAACCGCGACTTGCAGAACCGGATGGTGTGGGACGGCAGTTTTCCGCGCATCGCCGCGAGGCAGACGCCGATGAACCTCCGCTTCGCATTGCCGGGCGGCGCCGCCGGTGTCTATGAACCAGGCAGCGAAGGTGCCGTGTGGTGGACGCACTACGAGGATAAGACGCGCAAGCTCCCGGCCGCCGGGCTGCTCGACCGCTGCACCGCAACCAAGACCTGCCCCAAGATCATCGAAGCATTCGGCTCGTCGGAGTTCTGGGGGCTCCGCATGTCGCCGGATCTGATCGGCACCGACGCCAAAGGTGACCTTCCGCTTCCCGATAACGTGCGCCGCTATTACTATCCGGGGACCACGCACGGCGGCGGGCGCGGCGGCTTTGGCATCGACACAACGCCGAACAACGCGTGCGTGCTGCCGGCCAACCCCAATCCCGAAGCGGATCAGACCCGTGCCCTGACCCGTGCGCTCGTCGAGTGGGTCGTGAAAGGCCTCCCGCCTCCCGAGAGCCGCTACCCACGGCTGGCGACCGGCGAGCTTGTGCCGGCGACGCGCGCTGCGGTCGGCTTCCCTGATATTCCTGGGTTGCCTTTCAACGAGCGGGTACTCAACCCGGTGGTCCGCTACGACTTCGGACCTGGCTTCAACGCCGTCGATCTGTCAGGCAGGATGTCGACCGTTCCGCCGCGCGTGCTCGGCGTGGTGCCGACCTACGTACCGCGGGTGAATGAAGATGGGAATGAAACCGCGGGCGTCCCCTCGGTGTTAATGCAAGCGCCGCTTGGCACCTACCTCGGATGGAACGTCTATCGTTCGGGATTCTTCGCAGGACAGGGGTGCGGATTCCAGGGCGGCTGGATTCCATTCGCGAAGACAAAGGCGGAGCGGCTGACCAATCACGACCCGCGGCTCTCGCTCGAAGAGCGCTATGGCTCACTGGAAAAATATGTCGCGATCGTGAAACGCGCTGCGGCCGAGGCAGTGCGCGAG
>JBPYFA010000319.1:0-5464 GCA_051986585.1 Vicinamibacterales bacterium
GTGCTGCGCCGGGAGAGCCTGCGCCTGCGCGCGAAGGCCAGCCGGCCGCCGGCGGCGAAGCCGGTGCCGCTGCCGGCAGAGAAGGCGGGCGCCGCGGCGGCGGCCGTGCCGCACTGACACCCGAGCAGGAAGCGGCTCAAAAGGCTGCGGCCGAGGAGACGCGCAAGTGGAGGGCGGGCGTCTCGCTCGACAAGGTGAAGGACTTCAGAAAGAAGTTCAACGACGCCGGCATCCTCATCGAAATCGTGAAGTGGGACGGCATCTTCAACTTTTCTGACGACGAACTCGACTATGCCTTCCAGGTTTCGAATGCGTTAGGTGCCCGCGCGCTGTCGAGCGAGATCAGCATCGGCCAGACCAAGCGACTCGGTCAATTCGCCGACAAGCACAAGATGCAGGTCGGCTATCACGGCCACACGCAAGTGACGCCGGCGATCTGGGAAGCGACGTTTGCCGAAGCCAAATACAATGCCGCCAACGTCGATATCGGTCATTTCATCGCCGGCAACAACACGTCTCCCGTTCCGTTCATCAAGCAGTACCACGACCGAATCACGCACGTGCACGTCAAGGACCGCAAGCTCAATAACGGTCCGAACGTGCCCTTCGGCCAGGGCGACACACCCATCAAGGAAGTGCTTCAGTTGATGCGCGACAACAAGTGGCGCTTCCAGGCCACGATCGAGTTCGAGTATCCGGTGCCTCCTGGCTCCGATCGCATGACCGAAATCGCGAAGGCGATCGCGTACTGCAAAGAGTGTCTCGTGTAGGGAACGGTCTCGAACGCATTGGTCGATGTCGCCGCGGATATCGCTGAAGACGGCCAGTCTTCACGACGCGATTCGCGCGAGCGCGTGGTGCATATCCGCGGCGCATCGAAACCGGCCCCGAGGATCGACATTGAGGGCGCGATCCACCAATTGACACAAGTGATCGGGCAGGTCCGAGCGCACATCTTTTAAGCGCTTTACGTCCCTACACTCGAGCGCGCGTGCGAGTCCCTCGACCGTGTCGGCCCGTACCGGGTAGGTTTTCGACGCGAGGTGGAACAGCAGAACTCCCAGACTGTAGATGTCGCTTGCGACGGACGTCGTGCCCTCGTTCAGCACCTCCGGCGCTACGTACAGCGGTGTCCCGGTCAGCGGCCGCGACGAGCGAGTGGAAACTGCCAGTTCGGATGCGGACCCGAAGTCGATCATGACCACTCGACCGCTGTCCTCTCGGACGACATTCTGCGGTTTGATATCGCCGTGGAACAGACCAGCAGCGTGGACGACATTGAGGGCCGCACATAAATCTCGGCCGATGCGTGCCACCTCGCATGCGTCGAGCGCGCCCTCATCCCGAAGGACATCGTCTAGTGTCCGGCCGTGAAGAAACTCCATCCACAAACCTGCGCGGCCGCGTTTGATCGCCGCGCCATACATCTTGACGATACCCGGATGTCGAACGCAGGAGAGACGGGCGGCTTCTTGCAAGAGTCGTATGTCCAAATCATGACTCGGACGGGCAGAATTCGTCAGTTTGAGCGCGACATCGATATGCAGTCGCTGGTCGATCGCGCGATACACAGTCCCGAACGAACCGAAGGCGGTGCATTCCTCGAGCGCGAGATGGCCCCATCGAGACCCGAGCGGAAGCGGCAGGCCGTGACGAACAGGCGACCAGCCGTACTCAGGCGATTGAATCAGCGAATCTCCAGGCAGTGGAGCGAGCGACATCGCGACCGTCGTGAGTATTCGCAAGTCTTGTGCGCGATGGCTCGAATTGCCGCTACACATGCTTCAACGCCGCGGCGAAACGCGCCGTCGCCCGCACCGAAGCGATCCGTGCCGCATTGGCCGACGGCATGCGCAATTGGATTCCGATTTCGCGATACGTCAACTGTTGCTCGACTCTCATCATGATCAGTTGACGATCCCGATCCCTCAACCGGCGCAGTGCTGCCCGGTATCGCATGATCTCTTCCTTGTCGAGGACGCACTGGAGCTGGCTCGGCGCCTGGCTTGCGGAATCATCCGGATCGGCGCTGCTTTCGCCGAGCCGCAGGCACTTGCGCCTGACGTCGATGATCCGGTTGAGCACCGCCCGGCGCAGATAGGCCAGCAAGGCTCCTGGATTTCGACAAACGAAACGCGGGAGTTGCCTGATGGTGTTGACGAGGGCGTCCTGGACGATGTCGTCAGTGTCGGTCATCGGCCGCGCCAGACGAGGCAGCCGGTTGTGGCCAAGCCGACGCAGGGGGACGAAGTACCGCCTGAGCAGGATGTCGAGAGCCGTCTCGTCGCCGCGCTGGACCCTGACAACGAGATCAAACGTCATCTCGAGAGCTGCCGATCGCTCTCGAAATCTCACGACACGACCCTTCGAGCAAGGATTCGGAGTGGCGGCCACTTTTCAACTCGTCGACTGTATAGACGGCCCGACTGACGCGTTTCCCGGACGGTGGGCGCGACCGGGTGGACGATGCCAATCTCTGGGCAGAGGCCGGCCGCACGGATTGGTACTAACGGTTGCGGCCCTCGTCGCAGCCGGTTCGTGGTTGCAGGTGGGAAATCGCGAGATCGCGTCCGTCTAACTGAAAGGACCAAAGAGGGGACGGGACTTCGGCGTTGCTACGCAGGAATCAGTGGTGAATAATCGCGGCCTGGACTTTCGTCCTGCGAACCTGAGCGCCGTCGCAGTGCTTCCCAGCCCGACGTGCCGACAGAGTCAGGCTCCTCTCGCTATGCCGGTCAACGGTCCGGGCCATCGCATTCGTTCGGAACCCACCCGTCGCGCGAGCGAGGACAGTACCGCTTCGGCCGTCGGCGACAAAGCGCACTACGAGATGATGTTCGTCTCGAATCTGGAGGTCGTCGACCGCGCCATCCGCCACATCTGCCAGCGCCAGAAGTTGTTCGGCTCCGAGGCGGAGGAGTTCGCATCGGACGTCAAGCTGCGACTGGTTGAGCGTGACTACGAGGTTTTCCGCAAGTTCCAACATCGCAGCAGCCTGCGCACGTATCTGACGATCGTCATTCAGCGGATCTACCTGGATTACCGGAACCACCTCTGGGGTAAATGGCGGCCGTCTGCGGAAGCGCAGCGCCTTGGTCAGGTGGCAGTGCGGCTCGAAATGTTGATGGCCCGTGACCGTTTCAGCTTCGAGCAGGCCTGCGAGTACCTTCGTACCAATGAACGCATCGTCGCCACGGATTCCGATCTGGAAGCGATCGTCGGGAGATTGCCCCTCAGGATAAGGCCTGCCGTGGTGGGAGAAGAGGAGCTCGAGGGAGTCTTGGATGGCGGGAGTGAGCTAGACGATCGGGTGTCGTGCCGCGAGCGACACGCCCGCGCGCAAAGAATTTCCGACGCCTTGACGAGTGCGATGCGATCGCTCAGCGATCAGGATCGCGTGATGCTCCGGTTGCGATTTCAGAACGGGCTCGCGGTGGCTGACATCGCCCGCGCGCTGCATCTCGATCAGAAGCCGCTTTATCGGCGGTTCGACGGGCTGTTGCGAAGGCTCCGAGCCGCGCTTGAAGCAGCGGGGGTCGATCCGGCGGAGGCGTCCGATTTGGTGAATCGAAACGACGTGGACATCAGTCTGGCGCTTCTCGGCGGCGCCGAAAGTGTGGCAGGCACCGGTCCGACGAGCGCCCAGGACAGATCATCATGACGCTCACACCTCACCAGGAGAACGGCGGGGCGATATCGGGGCCCAGGTGCCCCGGTGCCGAGACGCTTGCCGCCTACATCGATGGACGTGTCACTGCAGCGGAACGGACAGAAATTGACGCCCACTTGGCCAACTGCGAAGACTGCTATCTGATGTTTTCTGAGGCGGTGCTGCAGCAGCAATCCGAGCGAACGAGCGGCGATCGCTCGCGTTATCGATGGATACCTCGAATGGCTGCGGGACTGGCGGCGGCCGCCGGCATTTTCTGGGCCGTGGAGTCTTTGAAACCCAGTCCGGAAAATCGTCCTCCCACCACCGCGGTGATTGCGGCGTTGAATGAACTCGATGCAGCGGCGGGAGCGTACCGCAAGTTCGAGCCCCGCTTGACCGTGACATTCACTCATCGCGAGATGGAGCCAACCCTGCGATCGGCGGAGTCGCCTGGAAGGACGGCTTCGGCGCAGGGCGACGCGGCGCAGAAACAGCTGCGCGAGGCCGCGCGAAAGGTGGAGATAGCAGCGAAACTCAGCGGTGCTGGTGCCGAAGGCCATCAGGCGCTCGCCGGTATGTATTTCGCGCTCGGCCAGGCTCAACCTGCGGCCGCCGTGCTCGAACCTGACGCGCAGTCGAGCGATGCGGGACTACTCAGCGATCTCGCGGCCACTTACCTTGCGCGACGGGCTGATGGTGATGTTCAGCGCGCGCTGAATCTGCTCGAGCACGCCGTCGTGCTGGATCCCAATCGCGCTGAAGCGTGGTTCAACCTCGGTCTCGCCGCCGGAGCGGCAAGGCAAACGAGGCGGGCTGAGGAAGCCTGGCAACGGTACTTGCTTCTCGATTCGTCGTCCGAATGGGCGACTGAGGCCCGATGGCATCTGCAGAAGCTTGCGGAAATGAACAGACCACCGACGGTCGGTCGTTAAGCCCGGCACTACAAACTCTTCGTCCTGTTCAAAGGAGCCGTTGCCATGAATGAGAATGCCCCAGAAGTACTGCCTCGTCGGCCTTGGCTCGTCATGCTCTACCTCGCGGGCGATAACAATCTGACCGAGGACATGGTCCTCGCGCTGCAGAGTCTTCTCGATGCCCCGCTCGGAGGAGACAAAGTTCTGGCACAGTTCGATCCAAGCGGGTTGGGACTCTCAACCCAAAGATACGATTTCAGCGTTCGGAAAGGAACCGCTCTCGACGCCTACCGTGACCGAGATTTCGATACAACTGAAACCAACACAGGTAGTCCGGCAACGCTGGAGGAGTTTATCAACTGGGCCATGGAGCACGACGACCAGAGCACGGTCGACGAACAGCGCATGAGTTACTTGCTGATCCTGTCAGGCCACGGCAGTGGAACGACGGAAGATTTTCTGTTGAAGGATGACAATGCCAAGGACTCACTGTCGATTCCGGAGCTCCAGGGGGTCTTAAGAAACGTGACGACCAAGGACCGGAATGGAAACGCTCGGACCAGGAAAATCGACATCCTTGGAATGGATGCCTGTTTCATGAGCATGGGCGAGATTGCGCATCAGATTCGCGATCACGTCGAGATCCTGATTGGAGCCGAGGGATTGGAGCCTGCGTTTGGCTGGCCGTATCGGAAGATCCTCGAGAAGGCGCGCGCACGCTATCGAGCCAACGGCGACCGGGCCATGACCCGTCGGGAATTGGCGGAGACAGTCGTCACAACCTACATAGAGCACTACGTGGACTACGATCGAACGGCGGGACGCTCCGTGGATCTGGCCGCGATGAACCTCGCCACGATCAAAGGAGTCAAAGCCGCATTCGGCGGGCTCGTCACGA
>JBPYFA010000320.1:0-23823 GCA_051986585.1 Vicinamibacterales bacterium
GGCGGTCGGTTTGCTGCTCGCGACTGCGACCGCCAACGGCGGAGGCCTGCAGCTCGCACGCGCGACAAGACGCCGCCGCGAACTGACCGTTCGCGCGGCGCTCGGAGCGAGCCGTGGACAGCTCGTCCGACAGCTCGTCGTCGAGAGCGCGATGATCGGCGCCGCCGGCGCGGCCGCCGGGGTGACGCTCGCGGCGGTGACGGTGCGGCTTCTGCCACTACTGCTGCCGGCGGACTTTCCGCGCGCCGCCGACATCGGGGTGAATCTGCCGGTCATGCTGTTCGCCGCCGTGCTCGCGGTCGCGGCGGGCGTCGCGTGCGGGCTGATGCCGGCGGTTGAAACGGGGCGGCTGGATCTCACGCATGCTCTCGCCGAGGAGAGCCGCGCATCGGCAGCGGGCGCCGGCCATTCACGGGGGGCTCGCCTGCGCGCGGCGGCGATGACCGCGCAAGTCGCGCTCGCCTCCCTCCTGCTCGTCGGCTCGGCGTTGCTCACACGATCGTTCGTGGCGCTCATGCACGCGGACCGCGGCTACGATGCGACGAACGTCCTGACCGCTCGACTGGATCTGCCGCAGCAGGCGTCGGACGGGGCGCGCCAGCTTGCCTTGTCTGAGGCCGTCATCGCTCGCCTGCGTGCAGAGCCCGGTGTTGCCGCGGCAGCAGCAGCGGACGCGCTGCCGTTTCTGAGTCTTGGCAGCGCGTTGGGCACCGAGATGCCGTCGCCAGTGAACCCTTCGATCAAGCAGCAGGTTCGGGCCAACCTGCGAATGGTCGGGCCCGAGTACTTCACGGCGCTCCGGCTCCGGCTGCTCCAAGGACGACTGTTGTCCGATGCCGAAGGGCCGTCGACCAAGCGAGTGGTGGTGGTGAGTCGCGCGTTCGCGCGCCAATATCTCGGGTCGGAGCCGCTCGGCAAACGTGTGCCGCTGCGTTCCGGCCGGATCCGCGCCACCGCCGAAGCCGAGGTGGTTGGCGTTGTCGACGACGTGCGGCAGACGAGCGTGACAGAACCGGCTGCCGCCGACCTCTTCATCGCCTACCGTCAGTTCCCTGACTGGTGGACGCGGGGCTCGATCATCTTCGTGGTGCGCACGACCGATGATCCGCTGACGCATGTCGCGGCGCTGCGAGCGGCGGTCCGCGAACAGGATCCGACCGTCGCCCTCGATTCGATCATGACGATGGAAGAACGAGTTGCGAACAGCCTGGCCCGGCCACGGATGTACGCGGTGCTGCTCGTCGGGTTTGCGGTTGCGGCGCTCGCGATTGCCGGCGTCGGGCTGTTCGGGCTGCTGTCGTACGCGGTGGCGCAGCGGTCGCGCGAAATCGGTACTCGGACCGCGCTCGGCGCGCAGGTGTCGAACATCGTTGCACTGGTGTTGAGACAAGGGACCGCGATCAGCATCTCCGGCATCGCGGTGGGGCTGTGCGCGGCTTACGTCCTGACGCGTTATCTCTCCTCGTTCATCTACGGCGTGGGCCGAGCCGACGTCGGCAGCTATATCACGGTAGCATTCGCAGTCGGTCTCGTCGCCACGATTGCATCCATCGTTCCGGCGTGGAGGGCGGCGCGAATTGACCCACTCGTCGCGTTGCGGGAGGAGTAGAGCGTCGTTCCGGAGTCGACGCAGCGCTGCGCACAACGGCTTCCGACTGTTATGAACCTTCCGGCGTCACAGGGCTACAGATCTGAACTAATGTAGGGCACGGCTTTGCACTCCAGACGCCTGACCATCACCGAGGAGCGTGAGAATGCCTGCTGTATCGAGACGCGCGTTCATTCAGCACACAGCCGCCGGCGCCGCCGCTGCCGCGTGGACATCGCTCGCCGAGCGTGTCGTCCTCGACGCCAGTCCGTATGGCTGGCCGATCGGCTGTCAGACGTTTCCGTACGGGAAAGCCATCGACCAGGACTTTCCTGGCACGATGAAGATGCTGTCGGACGCGGGCATCCAGTCGATCGAGCTCTGCTCGCCATGGTACTCGGAGCACAATTTCGGCTTCGGGAGCTTGAACAAGATCACCGCCGCAGAGTTCACGCGGGTGCTGTCGGATCACAACCTGAGATGCATCAGCTCCCACGTGGACATGACCGAGCTCACGCCCGAGAAGCTGCCGCAGACTATCGGCTGGGCAAAGGAGCGCGGGCTCACGCAGATCATGGTGCCGAGCCTCGACGGCCCGCGCAATCCGACCATGGACGACGTCAAGCGTCTCGCAGATCGTTACAACGCCATCGCTGCCGAATCGAAGAAGGCCGGGCTGCAGCAGGGACTCCACACTGAAGGCTTCGAGTTGGCGATGGTCGACGGCAAGCGAGTCTTCGACCTGCTCTTCGACCTGCTCGACCCGCAACTGGTGAAGTTCCAGTTCCAGATGTCGACGATCACGAGCGGCCTGGTCGCGGCGGATTACTTCACGGCGCACCCGAACCGCTTCATCTCGATGCATCTGCAGGACCTCGACATGAACGCGCCCGTTCCGACGCCCACGCCAGGCACCCGCGCCGGCCGCGGCGGCCGCCCGCAGACGCCGATTGGAAAAGGAAGCATCGACTGGGTGAAGACATTCCGCGCCGCCAAGACCGCCGGCGTGCAGAACTATTTCATCGAGATGAACGAACAGCTGATGCGCGCGAGCGTGCCGTATCTGAAGTCGCTTACGGTCTAAGCGACGAGTGTCGCGGAGTCCGACGGACGAACCCTCCGATTGAGAAAGGATTGAACGATGAAGCGGTTTTTGAGAACACGCCACGCCCTGATGATCGTCGCAGCGGTGACGCTGCTGCAGTGTGAGATGCCGTCGGCGCAAGAGATGAAACCTTTCCTGACGCTGAAGACCGCGAAGGTGATAGCGGAGGCAGCCGACAAGAAGGCCAGCGACCTGGGCATCAAGGTGCATATCGCGATCGTCGACGACGGCGGCAACTTGAAATTCTATCTGCGCCAGGATGGCGCGCCGCTGGTCGCCGAGAAGATCTCGCAGATGAAGGCCTTCACTGCCGTCGCGATGGAAAAGTCGACCGCCGAGGTTGGTGAAATATCGAAGGCGGAGACGCCAGGCATCGAACTCGTTCCCAATCTGATCAAGTTCGGCGGTGGGATTCCGATCAAAAACTCCAAGGGACAGATTCTCGGCGGGATCGGTGTCAGCGGCGCCTCGAAGGAAGACGACGCCGCGTGCGCGCAAGCCGGACTGGATGCGATCAAGGCCATGCTGAACTGACGAGCACGCCTCACATCGAACCGATCGCTGCGGCTCCCCGGTTGAGACCGCACCGATCAACAGTAAGTGCTGAATCTCGTGGCGTCATCCCGCGAAAAGTCGTGGCACACAAACCGATCGATCGCGTCACCGCGATGAGGAACCCGACCAAACCGAACGTGTCACGACGGTCGACGTCATTCTCGCGCACGACAGCGTATCGAATCGCCGCATCGTGCGCGCATAACCGGACCTGATCGTCGATCAAACGTGCGACAGACAGGACTCGCGTCGTGCGCGCGCTGCGGCGCCGGACTTGCAGACTCATTCGACAAAAGTGAGTCCGGCACATGCAACACAAACCAGCAAGCGGCGCAGCACGCCCCAGCGCCGCCCCCGGCAATCCCACGAGTGAAGCCGACGGCGTCAGCCGTTCCTCCAAACGCGAGGACGAGATCGTCATCCCGGTCGTTGCCGAGGAACTTTCGGTGGAGACGGCCCGCGTCGCGCGCGGCGCTGTGCGCGTGCACAAGCGAGTCGAAACAAATGAGCAGCAGGTCGTGACGCCGCTCGTCCACGAAGAGGTGGTTGGACGAGATCGCGAAGGTGAAGAAGACGGCGCACGTGGTCGAGGAAGTCACGATCGGAAAGGACGTCGCCGACAAGATCCAGACGATCAAGGAAACGCTGCGGCACCAGGACGTCAAGGTCGAGGAGGTTCCGGCGGCAAGGCCGTTCGAGTCGTACCAGAACGACTTCAGGAATTTCTACGACAAGCAGCTGTCAAAGAGCGGCGCGTCGTACGAGAGCCTCACGCCGGCATTCCGGTTCGGTCACAGCCTGGCCACCAAGGAGCCGTTCCGCAGCAGCCCGTGGACAGCTGTCGAGGGCGATGCACGTCGACTCTGGGAAGAGAAGAACCCGGGTACGTGGGATCAGAACAAGGCGGTCGTCAGGTACGCCTGGGAGGACGTGCGCAGCGCCCGCTGACGCGCGCCGCTGGCACGGAAAGGAGAAAGGAGTCTCCCAATGGCCGTGAACCTTATCAACAAACTCCGGAATGAGCTCACCGATGAAGTGACCGGGCGGATTGCGTCGCTCATGGGTGAGTCGCCCGCCAACACGCAGTCCGCGATCGGCTACGCGCTGCCGGCCACCGTAGGCGTGCTGGCCCAGAAAGCCCAGACTGCCCAGGGGGCCGCAGATCTCTTCGGAATGATGCAGCGAAGTGGCTACGACGGAACATCCGACAGCCTGGGCAATCTCTTGAAGACCGGCACGGCTGCGTCGGACCGCATCAAGTCGGGCACGTCCCTGCTCTCATCGCTGTTCGGCACGCGGCAGGGCGCCGTGACCGATTTGATCGCGTCTCGCGCTGGAATCCGGCCGCAGTCGGCAACGTCGCTGCTCGGCCTGATCGTGCCGTTCGTGATGAACCTCATCGGGCGCGAGGCGAGCGCGGCTGGCGGCTTGAACGCAGGCTCGATCGCCAGACTGCTTGGCGATCAGATGGGATACCTCAGGAGCACCGCGCCGGCAGGACTGGCCTCCGCGCTCGGCATCGGCACCCTCGAGGAAGCGCCACACGCATTTGAAGCGGCGCGCGGGGAACCGGCGCGAGCGTACGCGCACGCCGAACCCGCCCGTGCCTACGATCGAGGTGGCGGCCTTGGATGGCTGAAATGGGTCCTGCCGCTGCTGCTGCTGGGACTCATCATCTGGGGCTTCGCCGCATTTCGCCACCGCGGAGAGGATCGAGCCGTGGCCGCCGCAACCGGGCCCGCGCCTGTCGGCACGGGCGGGACACGCGTGCTCGTGACCCAACCATTGAGCTGTGGAAAGGCGATCCAGGTGGCGCCCGATGGAGTCGAGCGACATCTGATCGCGTTCATCGACAACCCAGGCCAGGCCGCCGACAAGGAGACGTGGTTCACCTTCGACCGTCTCGAGTTCGAGACTGGATCGGCAACTCTGGCGCCCGGCTCGGACCAGCAGCTTCACAACATCGCCGAGATTCTCCAGTGCTATCCGAAGGTCGCTCTGAAGTTCGGCGGCTACACGGACAACACCGGCGATCCGGCGGCGAACCAGCGCCTGTCGCAGGCCCGTGCAGAAAGCGCACGGCGGGCGGTCATCAGCGAAGGCGTCGACCCGTCCCGGGTTGAAGCTGAAGGCTACGGCCAGGGCCATCCCGTCGCCGGCAACGACACCGACGCTGGGCGACAACGTAACCGGCGAATCGATGTTCGTGTGACGAAGAAGTAGCGGAAGGTTGACGGGTGCGGCTCGCCGCGCCCGTTAGCGTCAACGCTCCGGCGGCGCGTCCATGAAGAGCCTGTCCTCCGCCGAGTCTTCGATCGGAAGCCTCTCGGATCTCGTGTCGGCGCTTGCCGTCGTCGGCGTCGAGCTCGCGCTCGTCGCGACGGCAGCGCTCGCCCTCTTTCTGATCGCGACGTGGCTGATTCGCCGTATTGCGTCGCTCGGCGTCGCAAGCGACCATTCGACACGAACGTTGCAGTCGAGAGCGCGCTACCTCCTCCTCGCCGCGACTCTGATGATCGCGGTTGCGGTTCTCGGCTACAACGGCTGGCTGGTGTTCCGCCACGCGAACGTGAAGGACCACACGCTAATGCTTCTCCGCGCCATCGGCCCGGGGTTCTGGACCGGACTGGCGATCGCGCTCCTCAAAGCCGCAGCAGCCACGATCGGAGTCGTGCTGCTGCTGCGCGTCGTCCGCTTCACGCTGACCCGCGCGGAGGAACGGCTCAACCGCTGGGATCGGTTACGGGACAACGACCGCAGCCTACGCTCGTTCTTCGCCGGCGTAAATCGCGCGATCGCGATCGCGGCGTGGATGCTGCTCGCCGTGATCGCCTTTCGCGCCCTTGCTGTGCCCAAGATCGCGATCACCTGGGCGGTGAGGATCATCCGCGCCTACCTCGTTATTGCGATTGGCCTTCTGCTCATTCGCGCCTCAGTCGTCATCGTCGACACGATCGAGGGATTCAGCCACCGCTACTCGCAGCAGCGTGGGTGGGTTCACTACTACGAGCAGCTTCGTCCGCTCGTACCGACGTTTCGTGCCTCTCTCGAGTACGCGTTATGGGTCGTTCTCGGATCGCTCGTCCTCGTGCAGGTAGGGTTCGGCGGGCTGGCTGTGTGGGGGCCGAGGGTCATCGAGACGATCGGCATATTCTTCCTCGGCTGCGTCGTCATCGAGCTTGGACGGTTCGAAATCACCCGCCGAATGCTACCCGCCGAGGGGCTCGACGAGATGACGCGGCGGCGGCGTGAGACGGTCGCCCCCTTCGTACGCACCGCGTTCACCTATGCCGTCTACTTCAGTGCCGCCGTACTGATGCTCGCCTCGCTCGGCTTCAACCCGGTGCCGTTCCTGGCGGGCGCCGGCATTCTTGGTCTCGTCGTCGGGTTCGGCGCGCAATCCTTGATCAACGATGTGGTGTCGGGCTTTTTCATCCTGTTCGAGAACACGTACCTCGTCGGCGACTCGATCGAGGTCGCGGATGCGAAAGGGATCGTGGAGGACATTGAATTCCGGACGACCAAAATCCGCGACTCCGATGGCCGCATGCACGTCGTTCGCAACGGCGACGTCAGGGAAGTCGTCAACTACTCGAAGGGGTACACCCTGGCCGTTGTTCCCGTGCGCGTGCCCTACGACACGGATCTGCAGGCAGTGTGGTCGGTTCTCCGCGAGGCCGGTCAGCGCCTTCGCGAACGAAGCACCGACGTGACCGGCGAGACAGAGATCGAGGGCATCGTCGCCTTCGGCCGATCGGACATGACCATTCGTACGACGACGCGAGTGAAGCCTGGACGCCACGAGGCGGCGAAGGCCGAATTGCGGTTCGCGATCAACGAAGCGTTCGATCGTCAGGCCGACGAGTCCGGGCGGCGCGGCCTGGTTCCTTCGCGATTCGCCGCGAGGACGGTGTTGGTGCCGCGCGACGGTGGTCTCGAACACACGACGGAAACCGCGCGCACCGACCCACCGCCCTTCCTCCATCCCGCGCGCCACTCGCGCATTTCATCCCGAAGATGAGGGTTTGGGCCGATACTGACTGCCCCCTCGGCGCTAAGTCTCGGCGTCATGCGCCGCCTTGCTCATGGACGTTTCAGGAATCTGAGATAGAAAGCTGAAAATACCAGGACGATTCCGATATTCACCATCAGCCGCTCCCAGAACCGGTCCTTGAAGAACAGGAAATCCACAGCGACGATGGTGGCTATCAACACCACGATGTAAAGCACCGTCCTCTGACTTCCCATTTGGCCCCTCGATCCCGAGATCTGTCAGTCGGCGAGAACGGCAGGAATTGTTCGAAGCTTGGCACGCCAGCGATTCAACCAATTGCCGTGCCATGAGTGCGCTCCCTCGCAGGACGCAATTCTACTATCAAGCCGCGCCGTTCGAGATTTGATGCAGAATCGCGGAAGACATTCAGGACGCTCGCTCCGCGTGGCGTTCATTGACGATGATGCAGACTCGAGTAGCAATCGCAATCGCCCTCGCTTTGGGCTGGCTCGCGTTCGCTCCGGCCGCGGAGCAGGAGCGCCGCAACACGAGGCCGCTCGTGCCGCTCGTCGACCACCATCAGCACCTCTTCAGCCCCGATCTCGCGGCGCTCATGAGAACGACGCCGCCGGTGACTATCGTGCAGCCTCGAACCGCCGCCGACCTGATCGCGCAGCTCGACGCGGCGGGCATCAAACGCGCCGTCGTGTTGTCCACCGCCTACATCTTTGAGCAGCCGTCTCGAAAGGTTGGCCACGCCGAAGATAAGCTCACACGCGAGAATGACTGGACCAGCAAACAGGTCGCACAGTTCCCGGACCGTCTGATCGGATTCTGCGGGCTGAACCCGTTGAAAGCCTACGCGCTCGAAGAACTGGCCCGCTGCGCCGCTGATCCGAACCTTCGCGGCGGCCTCAAGCTGCACTTCGGCAACTCGGTCATCGACTACCACAATGCCGAACACATCGCACAGGTGCGACGGGTGTTCCGGGCGGCGAACGATCACCGCATGGCGATCGTGGCGCACGTGCGCGCGTCAGTTACAGCAAACCTGCCCTGGGGGCGCGACGAGGCATCGATCTTTCTCAACGAGCTCCTGCCCGCGGCGCCGGACGTCGTCGTGCAAATCGCGCATCTCGCAAGTGCGGGATCGCCACAGGACGAAGGCGCGCAGCAGGCGCTCCAAGTCTTCGTCGACGCGGTGGCACGGAATGATCCGCGGACACGCAATCTCTATTTCGACGTAACGACGCTGGGCCAGCCTCCGACTCCAGCCAACGCGCAGCGCTGGGCGGCGGCGATCAGGCGGGTGCCGATGCGGGTCCTGTTCGGCTCCGATGCGACGACGGCCACTGCGACACCGGCCAGCGCGTGGGCAGCGATGCGCAAGCTGTTGCCGTTGACCGACGACGAGTTCAAAAGCATTGCGAACAACACGGCGCCGTATATTCGGTAACGAAGCCAAGAAAGGGAATCGAACCAGAATCTGCGAGCCGGAATCGGCAGCCCCTGTTAGCGATCGTCTATGATAGGTGCACCCTCAGCGGTCTGCGATTGATCGCACGGTACGGGTCATGAACGAGATTCGAAGCCACGACTACGTCAACCATCCCTATGCGGCGGTACGTGACGCCCTTGTCAAGGATCCGGCCGCCGTACTGAGCGCAGCGACAAATGCTGCGGCCGCGCGCGCGAGGGACGTCGCCGCCGCGCTGCATGTGAACATCGGGCCGCTCGATATCGGCACGGAGATCGCCGTCACGATAGGGGAAATCAGCGAGCAGAGCTACGCAGCGCCGATTTCACGAGTCACGCGCATCCCGATCGAATGGTCGGCCGCGCAGCGTGCAGCGCTGTTTCCGGTGATGAAAGCCGAATTGTCGGTCTATCCGCTCACGGCCACGGAAACCCAGCTCGACTTCGTCGGACGCTACGAGCCGCCGCTGGGAATCGTCGGCGACGCGCTCGATGCGACGGTGGGACACCGCATCGCCCAGGCGTCCGTCCACCGCCTGATTACAGACGTCGCGAAGTATCTGCGCGAACACGTGAAGTAGCTCCACTTCACACGTCGAATGCTCGCAGGCGTGACACGACGCGGGAGACACATCCGCATGCCCTTTGCGATCAAAGATTCAACGCGAGAGTTCTGCTCGTAATGCTGCACTGAGCGACGTGTTGCGATTGAGAACCGCCCAGAGCTCTGGATTTGCTTCGCGCGCATATTCGTTGAGGGTGACAACGACCCATGGTTGCCCCGGGGCGAAGGACATCCCGCGAGCGGGCGATGCGACGCCGTCTATTCCCGGATGTCGACCAATCTGCTGAAAGCGGAACAGCCAAAAACCGAGGATCGGGTCGAACACGCTGCTGTGGCGGGTGGGAATAAGCTCCCCTTTGATCCCGAATCGTCTCACTCCTGGGTGATCCAGAGCAATGACCACGAGAACGTTGAGCAGTTCGACCTCGGTCGGGTGATTCGGTTCGTCGGATCCGGGGCCGACACGAGCCGAGACATTCCAGATGTGCGGCAGCTTTCCACTCTTCAAAACCAGCTTCGCGGCCATACCTCTCCTCTGCGACGAATCGGTCTCACACCCGCGACAGAATTCCGGTATGAACCGAGTGCACAAGGAAAGTATTATTGCCGACCCGCCAGCGTGTCCGGTAGACGCGTCGAGAAGTTCGTTCAGACAAACGGTGAGGAGGGCAGTTTACCCGGACGAGCTCGCAGGCATATGTAGGCGAGCAGTCGATACGATTCGCTTGACGAAGTACACGATGCGCTGTCTCAGTGCGATTGGATCGCGACGTAGACTATCTGACAGCTGCAAGTGAAGCCGCTCGTCAGTGCCGCCAATGGCGATTGCGAGCAGTACGGCATTATTGGGAGTTTCGCTCAGACCGACCAATCGCAACTGATATTCTGCGGCACCCACTCTGACCGTACGACTCTCAATCAGGTCGCGCAGACGGCTCTCATCAAGCATCTGAACACTCCTCGAATTCTGGGGCTCCGAGGCGTGATGCACACCGGGGCGCCGCGTCGTCTTTGGACGCACTGTGTGGCTTTTAATCAGCGGACTGGGGACGCGCCCCACACGACTTTGGTCACTCGTGTTCCCTCGTGGAATCTGTGTAGCACGACTCTCGCAAGGGCTGTTCCGTCAGTCGCCGGCACGAAGTCCGTGCCTCGCAGCAACTTACACTTTCGAAGGATCTCGAGTTGCGTAGAAACGGAACACCGGAAGTACCGGAACGGAACAGTCAGGTCCACGGCCACGCCGTCAATATAAAAGACGGCCGATGAGCACCTCCGGCACCGATCAGGCTGTCGATTTCATATGAGCCGAGGCGAGTGCCTGGAGCAAGTGGGTCGCCTCCGCCACACCGACGCGGGACATCAGATCGGCGGATGCCCGATAATGGTGGGTGTCCATCATGCCTCGCACGATGATCGCGCAGGCTGCACTCCGGCCGAGGCGCATCAAGGTCTTTCGCACGAACCGCTCGGCCTGGCGCCTGGGGCGACGCGGCGTTCAGGCCATGCGGGTTGCGCCGTTGGCCGTCCAGATAATCGTCGGAACGGTGCTGCTGGTGATCGTGTCGGCTACCGTCAACTGGATGGTGCAGGTGGTGCGCAAGCCGACCGAGGTATTCGGTGCGGTCAGCGGTTCGCTTGCGAAAGTGCCGGCGCAGACGTGGCGGCAATACGGGCCTCTCTTCGAGGAGCACTCCACCGCGGTGGTGACACCGGAATTGCTGGCCGCGCTCGCCCAGGTGGAGAGCAGCGGCAACCCGATCGCGCGGACCTACTGGCGGTGGAGATTCGACAAGAATCCCTTCGATCTCTACGCACCGGCCTCGAGCGCCGTCGGCATGTTCCAGATCACGGATGGGACGTTTGCAGAGGCGCGCCGCTATTGCATCCACAATCATGTCGTCGTCGAGGACGGGCCGTGGGACGACCCGCACTCGTGCTGGTTCAACGCGCTCTACACGCGTGTCGTGCCCGCTCATGCTGTGGAAATGACGGCTGCACTGCTCGATCGCACCGTCGCGCGAGTCCTCGCCGGCAACCGCATCACGAACGCGTCGCTACCGCAACAGCAAAACCTGGCGGCGATTATCCACCTCTGTGGCGAGAGCGTCGCTGACCGATACGCCCTCAGGGGTTTCCGATTCAGAAGCGGCCAACGATGCGGCGATCACGACCCGCGCAGCTACCTTGCACAGGTCAACGCGCTGAAGCGTCAGTTCGCTCGACTCGCTGCGGCTGATTGACGCAGGGTGTGTTCGAAGGGTCGATGGATCCCGCCCTTCCATTCGCCGATACCTCCAAAGCCACTGATGCCGTGGAAGGGCTTCGAGCCCAGCCTTCGTCCGAACGCTCCGTGATCGTCTGAATCCACCAACCCAGTTGTTAGATACGAATACAGCGGAGTGATCCCGACCCGAGCCCGCCAAAACTGCAGCTGGAGTACCGGCCCACGACGTAAGTCATTCGTCACCGCCGGATTACCTTTGTCCCACAAAAAGTTGCAACTCGCCACAGCATGACGCGACTGCTGGCACATTTGGTGCCCCCACGCGATACCCCGAGGCGCGGATTTCTTTTACGGAGGACCAGATGAGGGTAGGTTTTACGGCCCAGCTGGCCGCGCTGGCGCTCACCATCGGCGTGTCATCGGCGTGGGCCCAGAACCAGACGGGCGAGATCTTCGGCAAGGTGACGGATGACTCGGGTGCTGTGCTCCCCGGCGTCACGGTCACCATCACGAGTCCGGTGCTGCTGCAGCCGCTGACGGCGACCACCAGCGAAACCGGCTCCTTTCAATTCTCCCGGCTCGACGTCGGCACCTATGCGGTGAAATTCGAGCTTCGGGGCTTCAAGACGGTTGTCAAAGAAGGTATCCAGATCACGGTCGGCTTCAATGCGAACGTGACCACGCAGCTGGCGGTGACGACGGTGCAGGAAACCGTGACCGTCACAGGTGAGAGCCCGATCGTCGACACGAAGGAAGTTGGAACGAAGCAGACGTTCACGACCGAGATGCTGCAGAGCATTCCGTCGGCTCGCGATCCGTGGGTCATCCTCCAGCAGACAGCCGGCATCGCGATGGACCGCGAGAACATCGGCGGCAACATGTCGGGGCAGCAGTCGAACTACGTCTCGCGCGGCGGCAACACGACCAACAACAAGTGGTCGCTCGATGGCGTGGACATCACGGATATGTCCGCGACCGGAGCCTCGCCGAGCTATTACGATTTCGATGCGTTCCAGGAGATCACGATCAACACCGGTGGCGTGGACGTCACCCAGCAGACCGGCGGCGTCGGGATCAACCTCGTCACCAAGAGCGGGTCCGACAGGTTCCGAGGCTCGTCGCGCTTCTACCTGACTGACGATAAATTGGAGTCGAACAACATCGGCGACGACCTGAGGAAGCAGGGCGCGACCTCCGGCAACCCGATCCAGAACATCAAAGACTACGGCGTCGAGGCGGGCGGTCCGATCAAGACGGGACGCGCGTGGGTGTGGGGCAGCATCGGAAAACAGACAGTCGATGTCGGGGTCGTCGGCTTTTACCAGCCGACGCCGGAATGCCAGGCCTTCAAGACGGCATCCGTGGCGCTCGCGGCGCCTATCAGCGACGTCAACGCATGCCTGAATACCGACCGGACGCTTCTGCAGACCACGAACCTGAAGGGTGAGGTGCAGTTGTTCAAGGGGAACAGATTGAGCCTCTTCAACAACTTCGCCAAGAAGGAGCGCAACGCGCGCGGCGCGGACGATCTCCACCCAATCGAAACGACCACTCCTCAGGGAGCTGTGGACGCCAGCTTCGGCAAGCACTGGTGGAACACCGGCCCGAACCCGACGTACAAGTTCGGCAACCAGTGGGTCGTCAGCGATCGGTTGCTGCTCGACCTGCAGTATGCGCACGTCGGCAACAACTTCGTGCTCGGGTTCCACTCCCCTGAACTTCGTGACATCCAGCCGACGCTCATCGTCGCGACTGGGCTGAACGGCCGCTCGGGCGCGGAAAGCGTGTTCATCCGCCCCGTGAACAGCGTCACCTTCAATTCGAGCTACTTCCTGCCGGGTGTCTTCGGCGCCGATCACGCACTCAAGTTCGGTGGCTACTGGAGGGACTCGAACACCACGTCGATCAACCATACCGGCGGGTTCGCCACGGTGCGGTATCCGAAGTCGATCAACGACGACTGCTCCTTGCCTGAGACAGGATGTCAGGTGGATCTCACACGGGACGGCTACACCGTTTACGACCTGGTGAATTATTCCGCGTACGCCCAGGACACCGTCACGCATGGGCGGCTGACGATGCAGTTGGGCGTTCGCTACGATTACACCAAGGACAAGGCGGGCGCTGCGAATATTGCGGCGAATCCGCTCGGCGGCCCGTGGCTCCCGGCCATCGAATTCCCCGGCGCAGATCCGGGTGTGGCATTCAACAATTTCTCGCCCCGTGTCGGTTTCACCTACGACCTGACTGGCGAAGGCAGGACGATCGCACGAGCCAACTACGCGCGCTACTACGGGCAGGTGGGCAACGGTGGCGTCGCTGGCGCAATCAATCCGGTCGGGACGACGACGCTCGAGTATCCGTGGACCGATACGAACAAGAACGGCATCGCGGACGCCGGGGAGATCTCACTCAGCGCAAAGCCACTGTCAGCGAGCACCAACTGGTCGGCCGCAAATCCGGCGAACACAAAGTCGGCGAACTCCGTCGATCCCAACCTCAAGAATGACACGACCGACGAAGTGATCGTCGGCGCCGACAGGGAGATTGGGGCTGGCTTCGCAGTCGGGGCGAGTTATGTGTGGCGCAGATATACGAACTTCCAATGGAACGATCGTGTCGGAATCACTTCGGCCGACTGGGTCCCGAAGAGCTTTACCCCACCCGCCAGCTCGTGTCCCACTGACGATGGACTTCGCTCTGCGGCGGCAACCTGTCCGACTGTGACTTACTACGAGCCCACGTTCCAGCAGCCGACCGTGATCCTGGAAACGAACATCCCGGGGTACAACCGCACGTTCAACGGGATCGAGCTGACCGGCCGCAAGCGGATGTCGAACCATTGGATGATGAACACGAGCTTCTCGTACAACAGCACTCCCGTGCACTTCGGCTCCTTCCCGGGCGCGGCCAATCAGTCGAGCGGCACCAGCGGCACGATTCCGATCTCGGAAGACCCGACCAACCGCGACGTCCGGAACGGCGGTCAGTACGACTATCTGACGAGCGGCAGCGGCATTGGAAACGTCTACATCAATGCGAAGTGGCTGTTCAAGATCAGCGGCGTCTATCAACTGCCGTACGACATCAACGTGTCGGCGTTCTACAATGCCCGGCAGGGATACCCGTTCGAGCAGGGTGTCCTGAGTCCCAGCCGCAGCAACGGCGCAGGGACGGTGTTCATCGTGCTGGACAAGATCGGTGACCAGCGTCTCCCGAACTACCAGAACGTCGACTTCCACGTCGAGCGTCCGGTGCGCATGATGAACATCCACTTCGTTCCCTCGGTGGACGTGTTCAACTTGACGAATTCCGACACGGTTCAGGCGATCCGGGGGACCCAGAACACCGGGTCTGCCACGAGCCCCGGCAACGCGAATCAGATCCAGGCCATCGTCGCTCCCCGAGTCGTCCGTTTCGGCGTGCGCGTGAACTGGTAGACGCTTTTTCGACCCAGGAGACGGGCAGGGCCGTTACACCGTGACGGCCCTGCCTGATCGTCCGAAGGGCGATGGTGCTTGCGGCGATTCGACGAAGGTCAGAGTCATCGCAGCCGGAGCTGGGTAGGGGCCGGGCAATCAGAGTTCCGACAGATCGGCGAGCACCGCTTCTGCCGCGCCGCGAAGATCGTGCAGCAGATCGCGGACGATCAGATTGGTCGCCATCATCTGGTCAATTTGCTCGATCAGGGCTCTCGCCGCACGCGCTCGCTGGTCAATATTTCGCCTTCCAGATGAAGCGGCATCGATCGCTTGCATGTGTTGACGGAAGCGATGAACCCGGCGAATTTTTGCCTCGACCTCCGCTTGCAGACTGGTGAGGTACACCTCTAATCGTTGCGTATCGAGGGCCAGTTTCTCATCGTCGTGCACCATGCAGAGATTGTAGCCGGACAGCCTCGGAACAGCGACGCGTCCCCCAACGTAGATGCCGCCAATGGACACATTGCTTCGGGACCTGCGATTCGCGTTCCGCCTGATGTCAAGGACGCCGGGGGTATCCCTCGCGACTATCCTGACGCTCGCGCTCGGCGTCGGCCTCAATGCCGGCGTGTTCACCATCCTGAACGGCATGCTGTTCAGGGCACGCGTCACGGTCGAACCGGTGAATTTCGTGCGGGTGCAGGCGATGTATTCGGGCCGCGCGCCGCGTCACGAGTCGTCGCAGCTGACGACGGCGGACTACTTCGCGCTCAGAACGCGCGCCACTACCCTGCAGCCGCTGGCGGCATGGGCGGTGGCGCATGTGCGGGTCGGTCCCGAGGCCCGCGACGCGCTCACACTGCTCGTGTCCTGCAACTTCTTTGAGACCTACGGTCTCGATCGCGTCGAGCGCGGCCGGACGTTCCGGGCGGACGAATGTGAAGCGCCCGGAGCGGCCGTCGCGGTGATCAGCGATCATGTATGGCGACGTCAGTTCGGTGCGGATTCCGACGTGCTCGGCAAGCCGCTCCGCCTGAACGGCCAGCCGTTCGACATCGTCGGGATCGCGCCGCCCGAGTTCGCCGGCCGCGTTCGCGGCGAAGGCATATGGGTGCCGTTCACGAATCAGCCGGCCCTGATGCGCGGCCCTGCGCTCTACGACGATCCGGAGGCGGCCTGGTTATGGGTCGAAGGCCGCCTGAGATCCGGCGTCAGCCGCGAGGCTGCGACGGCCGAACTGAGCGTGCTCGTTCGGCAGCAGGATGACCTCAGTCCTGGACGGACAACGACCATCGCGCTCAACAACGGCGCCTTCATCCACGAACCTGCGGTCGCACGCTTCGCGGTGTTCCTCGTCCCCTTGGTGCTGGGCAGTGTCGGCCTGGTGCTGCTGATCGCGTGCGGCAACGTCGCGTTGTTGCTGTTGTCGCGCGCGGTATCGCGCCGCCGCGAGATCGCGGTCAGGCTCGCCATCGGTTGCGGGCGCGCGCGGCTGATCCGCATGCTGCTTACGGAGAGCGTGCTCTTCGCCGCGCTTGGCGTGCCGCTCAGCATCTGGATCGCGCGGGAGGCGCCGCACGCGATGCGCGCCCTGATTCCGGCGATGCCGTTCTACCCGATGGAGCCCGACATGGCCGTCTTTGGCTATCTTGCAGCTGTGTCGCTGACGGCAGGCATCGCCGCCGGTTTGACACCTGCGCTGGAGTCGCTGCGGCAACGCCTCGGGCCCGCGCTGGGAGGATCCGACCCGCTGTCGGGCGTTTCGCGGTCTCGCAACACGCTTATCGCGGCACAGATCGCCATGAGCCTGGTCCTGCTGGCGGGCACCGCATTGTTCCTGCGCGTCGAGCAGGCGTTGCGTGCTTCCGATCCGACGGTCGACGCTGCACACGTGCTCGTCGCCAATTACGATCCGCCGCGCTCGGCTCCGGCGACGCTCTACGCCCAGACCACGGCCCGACTCGCGGCGCTTCCGGGGGTCCGATCCGTGGCCTACGCCCGGGGATCGAGCGGCGAAGTCGGCGACGGAGGAACGGCGCTCTCGGTACGTGGCGCATCGTCGCCCGCGCGCCGTGTAGCGGTGAACGTCGTCTCGGCCTCCTACTTCGAGACACTCGATCGTCGAATCGTACAGGGCCGCGCGCTGCGCGAAGGCGATGGGGTGGTTGGTGCCGCGCGAGTTGTCGTGTCGGAGGCGCTGGCCCGCGAGTGGTGGCCGCGTGGCGGGGCGGTCGGCGCATTTCTGGAAACGCCGGATCACGGCCTCTACGAAGTAGTCGGCGTCGTGCACGGCGACCTGTCCCTTCGCGACGCCGGCTCGTTCGACCCCATGCAGGCCTACGTCATGGCTCCCCCGAACCCGTCTGACGGTCAGCTCCTGCTGCGATTCGACGGCGACTTCCAGACCCTGCAGGCGGCGGTGCGCGACACGCTGAAGGACCTCGGCCCCGCGTCCTCGTCATGGCCGACGACACTCGAGGCGGCGAACACCGCGAGGGCCGCGACGTTCATGCCGCTCGTCGACATGGTCGGCACGCTCGGCGTGACGGCGGTCGTGCTGGCCCTGGTCGGCATCTACGGAGTGGTGTCGTTCGCCGTCGGCCGCCGCACGCGGGAGATTGGGCTGCGGATGGCGCTCGGCGCGACACGGCGGGACATCATGCGGCTGATCGTCTCGAGCGGTACGCGGCCGATTCTCGCCGGTCTCGCCGGCGGGTTCGTGCTCGTGATCCCGGCCGCCATCGCCCTGAGCCGCGTCTTCGCCCGGACTCCGGTGCCCCTCCATGCCGGCGATCCGCTGCCGTACCTCGCGGTCGGCGCGATGCTTGGGCTCGCGGCACTCCTGACGATGATCGTGCCGGCCCGCCGCGCGGCCGCCGTCTCACCGTCAATATCGCTTCGGTCGGAATAGTTCAGTTCTTGAATGGGTCCGCCGCGTTCGGTTGATGCGACGCTATCTCACCCTGGAATTCACGCTGGACGGCGCGAAGAATCCTCGCAGCCCCCGTGTGAACAGTGTCGTTGACACCCGTGCGTCACGGAAAGCGCACGACGCGCTGCCTCAGCGCAACCTATTCAGCGCGTAGTGCGATGACCGGCTCGACGCGTGTGGCGCGGCGCGTGGGGACGTAGACCGCGATGAACGCCACTGCGATCAGCGCCAACGCAGCCGAGGCAATGGGCACCGCCCAGCCAGCCGGAAGATGCTCGACGCTGCGCGCGGCGAATCGGGTACTCCAGAACGCCACCGGCGCACCAAGAAGGAATCCCACCCCGACCAACCAGCCGGCGCTCGTCACCACCATGCGGCTCACATGACCGCGGGTGGCGCCGAGAGCCATCCGAATGCCGATCTCCTTCGTTTGGCGTGCGACGGTGTAGGCGAGCAATCCAAACAGACCAATCGCCGCCAGAAGCGCGCCCACCCCGCCGAAGAACCCCGCCAGGGTTGCCAGCAACCGCTCGGGAACGATCGAGGCGTCGACCTGCTCGGCTAAGGTCGTCACTCGTCCGACGGAATTCGGACCAAATACGTCGTTGACAAGGCGGCGGGCGTCGGCCGTGATGTCCGAACGACGGCCGCTCGTCCGCATCGAGAGGTGACTCGACCCTCTGGACATCAGGGCGAACTGGTAGGCGGTTGGAGGAGAGGGGAGCCGAACGTCGTTATACTTCGCGTCGCCAACGACGCCGATGATCTCGTAGGGATCGCGCTGGTTCTCGAGCCAGACGTGACGTCCAAGCGGATCGCGGCCCGCGAAATACCTCCGCGCGAGTGCCTGATTGATGATGATGCGGCGCGGCTGATCCACGTCGGAGTCGCGAAAGTCGCGTCCGGCCACGAGTGGCGTGCCGTACGTGAGGAAATAGTTCGGCGACACGCTATTGAGGGACACACGCTGCTTATCGCGCGCCGGCTCGTCGAATCCTTCGACCCGGAGGAATGCGCTGCCAGCGGCGCCTGACATCGGCGTCATGCCGCTCGACGCGACCGACTCGACGCCGGCAATCGCGTGCAGGCGCGCGGCGACATCTTGATAGAGCGAAGCGAGTTGCTCGCCGTTCTGGGCCCGCGAGGTGTTCACCGACATCAGGAGCACGCGGTCGCGATCGAATCCGAGACTTCGATCATGCAGATGACGCAAGTGGCCGATGTAGAGTTGCGAGACGCTCAACAGTGCCAACGAAATCGCGACCTGCGCGACCACCAGGCCGTTGCCGAAGACGCGTCGCGATTTCGTCTGTGCTTCGCCCCGCTGTCGCAGCGCCGATGCCGGCGCGGACGCGAACGCCGCGATAGCGGGCGCGAGCCCGAAGACGAGCGCCGCCAGCAGGGTGACGCAAAGCGTGAACGTCAGCACGCGCGCATCGAGCGCGATCTCCAGACGCGGTGGAGGGCCCAGCGATTGCGTGCCCGACGTCAGGATCCGCGTCAGACTGATGGCGCCGAATCGTGCGCCGGCCAGGCCCAGGGCTCCGCCGAACGAGGCGAGGAGCAGCGACTCGGTCAGCACCTGCCGCACCAAGCGGAAACGTCCGGCGCCGAGCGAGACGCGCACGGCCATCTCGTGCTGGCGCGCCGCCCCGCGTGCCAGCAGCAGGCCTCCGATGTTGGCGCATGCGAGCAGCAGCAGAATGCCAGCGATCTCCAGTAAGAGCGACAGCGGGCCTCCGAACTGGTCGGTGAGCGGAGTTGAAAGTCCCGTGCCCGCAGGCTTCACGTCGATCGTGACGTGTCGCCACTGGGGATCGCGCTGCGACAACGCGTCGATGCTCGACTGGTGGAGCACGCGCATCTCCGCCTGCGCCTGCGCGATTGATGCCCCCGGCTTCAGTCGCGCCATCAGCGACACGCCGCCCCTCGATCGCATCGCCGCGGGAATCGCGTTAAGGGACACCCAGACATCCGTCCGGCCGGAGTCGAACACGCCAGAAAAATCGGCAGCGGCGACGCCGACAACGGTCGCGTGCACGGGGCCGGGTAGACGGCGGTCGCTGATATCGACGATGGCGCCGATCACTCGCGCCTCGCCGCCGAGGTGTCCCTGCCAGTACCGCCAGCTGACCACCGCGATCGGGGCACCGCCCGGTGTGTCGTCGGAAACATCGAGAACACGCCCGAGCGCGGGCCGCACGCCGAGCGCCAGGAAGAAGTTCCCCGTGACGATATCGGCGCGGATCGGCTCGCTGCCAACCAACGACTCCGTCCTCAGTGGCGCGATGCCGACCATATCCGAGAGCGCGGTGCTGCGGTCGCGATACTGCGCGTAGGCGTCGAGAGAAAACAGATTCAACGGCGGATCGCCGGGGTACCGCCACGTGAACTGCACGAGACTGCCAGGATCCCGAACCGGCAGAGCGCGAAACAGCAGCGGATCGACGAGGCTGAACGCGGCGGTGTTGGCGCCGATCGCCAGAGTGAGCGTGGCGATCGTCACGGCGATGAAGAGCGGCGCCCGGCGGAGCGTGCGCACACCGTAGCGGACGTCTTGTATGAGGTCCTTGAGCATCAAGGTTTGGTCGCCAATTGTGTGCGTCTTTGTTCGCAGATCAACGGACGTCTGCCTGCGTTCCTAAGATTACGCCTACTCGTGGCGCAGCGCAGACAGCGGTGCCACGGTCAGAGCGGGTCGTGCCGAGAGAAAGGCCGCGCCCAGGACGGCGCTGCCGAGGACGACCGGCATCGCGATGAAGACCGCAGGATCGAGGGGCGTCAGCTCGAACAACATTTGCTGCAGATACCGCGTCAGCATGGCGCCACCGGCGACGCCCGCGGCGATGCCGACCGCCGCCAACAGCAGCACGTCGCCGGCGATCGCACGAAACACCTGGTATCTCGAGGCGCCCAACGCAACCCGAATGCCGATCTCACGCGTTCGACTACTGACGGCAAAGGCAATGCCTCCGTAAATAGCGACCACCGCAAGCGTGCCCGCGATCAGCGCAAACAGCCCGAACATTTCCGCGTAGAAGCGTGGCTGGAGAATCGAGTTGGAAAGGATCTGTTCCATGGTCGCGATGCGGTCGGGTGCCGTCTGCGGGTCCAGCTGTCGGGCGATCTCTCGAATCGCCGGGACCAACGCTGTTGGCGAGCGGTCGGTTCGCACGGCGAAATACGGCGAGGAATTTTCAAACAGCCTACTGTCCGCACCCGCTCGCTCCAGGTTGGCAAAGATCGCGGCGCCAGGCGGGTCTGCCAGACCGGTTTCTCGGACGTCCTCGACAATTCCGATGATGTCCCAGGGAACGTCGCCCGTGTAGACGCGTGCTCCGACCGGGTGTTCGCCGACAAACCCGCTGCGCGCGAGCGTTCGATTGATGAGGAGGCCGTGCGGCGGGCCGACGGGATCCGCGTCGGAGAAGCCACGGCCCTCGATGACGTCCACGCCCAATGCGGGCAAGAAGTCACGACTCACGAGGTGCGCGACCGGGAAGTCTGGTTTTCCGGCCACACCTGACGGAGGAGGCGGCGGCGACGCGACCGCGGACTGACCCGCCTGGGAGCCGCGACTGAGCTGCACGTGTCCGAGATTGCTGCGAGTAAGCGGCAAGTGATCGGCGTACCCGGCGGCCTGCACGCCCGGAAGCCTGTGGACGCGCGCGATCAACTCCTCAGAGAACCTCAGAGCTGACTGATTGGGCGCCAGTGCGACTTGAAACGTGAGGACCCGCGTCGTCGCGTAGCCGGGGTCGACGCTCGAGAGCTTGAGGAAGCTCCGGATCAATAGGCCACTGCCCAGGAGCAAAACGACCGCCAGGCCAATCTGCACGACGACAAGTAGAGCGCGCCCACGCGAGCGACGGAACAAGTTGAATCCCGGCGCGGACAGGCTCGTTTCGCGCGCCAACTCGCCACGCGCCTCGACATGCGATTGCCACAACGCCGGCGCGAGCCCGCACGCCAGGCCGGCGACGACTGAAACGCCGAGGGCAAACAGCAGCACTGTCCTGTCGATGCCGACTTCGTGGAGACGCGGCACGATGGATGACGCGCCAAGGTCCTGTCGCGACATGCCGGCGCCAAACACCCGAAGCCATCGCACCCCGCTCAGCGCCAGCCAGATTCCCGTGAGGCCGCCGACAAGCGTAAGCAGCATGCTCTCGGTCACGAGTTGTCGCACCACCCGGCTGCGGCCCGCACCGAGCGCGAGCCGAACCCAGATCTCGCGTTCGCGCCTGATGCCTCGCGCGAGCAGCAACCCACCGACGTTGACGCAGGCAATGAGCAGGACGAACAGGACCGCGCCGGACAGGATCACGAGAGGCGTTTTGGCACTCGCGATCAACTCATCGTGCAGGGGAACGACGAAGAACCGCGTCGGGATCGGCTCCGAACGGAGAGCCCCAGCGCTCTCGGCACCCTCGCTCGGAGGAGGTGGCGGTCCTGCGCCTGATCCTGGCGGAGGCGGCGGAGAGCTGGCACGTGGCCCTGGCGGACGCGGCGGCCCACCAGCCGAGCGGCGCTCCTGCTGCGCGAGCCGCATCAGATCGTTTACTTCCGTGGTTGCCGTCAGCAAGGAGGCGCCGGCGGTGAGGCGCCCGACGACCGCCCGCCGGTCCCGGGGTCCCCAGACGAGCGGCGTCCAGAACTCCGCGTCGGCGTTCGGAAACTGAAAGCCTGGCCGCATCACACCGACAACTTCGTACTGAATGCCGTCGAGCACGATTGTCTTTCCAAGAATGTCGACGTCCGCACCCAGGCGGCGTTGCCACATCGTGAAACTGATGACCGCGACCCGGTCGAGACCGGCCGCCTCTTCCCGCGGCTCCAGCAGCCGGCCCATCATCGGCGTCGCTTCGAGCATGGCCATGATCTGGGGTGATATGCGAACGCCGCTCAGATGCACCGCCTCCCCGCGTCCGCTCAGCGTCACAGCCTCGGGGACGTAGGTACCGAGATTCGACAGTGTTTGAGAGCGGGACCGAAGGAGGTCAAGATCTTGAAAGCTCACCGGCGCGGCAGACGTCTTGATGCCGCTCCCATCGTCTGGATCGAACCGGATGGCGATCCGAATAAAGCGATCAGCACCGGGATACGGCAGCGATCGGAGCAGCACGGCATGGACGACGCTGAAGATGGCGGTGTTGGCGCCGATGCCGAGCGCGAGGGTGCCGACGACGACCGCGGTGAACCCCGGTGCCCGCAGGAGCGCGCGCACCGCGAATCGGAGGTCCTGGCGGAGGTCGTTGAGCCACCGGAACGACCGCGCATCGCGATGCAGCTCCTTCGCTCGCGCTACTCCACCGAGCGCGCGTCGAGCCGCCAAGCGGGCGTCGGCATCGGTCAGCCCCCGGCGCTTGTACTCGTCCTCGAGGACGCCGAGGTGCGCCGCCAGCTCGCGTTCGAGCTCAAACTCGGCGCGGTGTGGCTGGAAGAAATGGACGAGACGCAGCAGGAATCGTCGAATGGTAGCCATCGCTACGGCTCGTGGACCAGAAGAGCGTCGACAAATCCGGCCAGGCGTCGCCACCGATCGGTTTCCTTCGCGAGCGCGCGCGTGCCTGCCCTGGTGATGCTGTAGTACTTTGCCTCGCGATTGTTCTCGGTTCTGCGCCAGCTGCCCTTGATCCAGCCGTTCTGCTCGAGGCGAACGAGCGCTGGATACAGCGTGCCCTGTCTCAGCTTGAGACGGGACTTGGACACTTGTTCGTGGCGGGCGGCGAGACTGTAGGCGTGCTGAGGGCCCATCGCCTCCAGCGCGCGCAACAGAATGAGGTCCAAAGCACCCTGTAAAAGTTCGACTTCGCTAGACATTCAAGTGAACTCGACGGAGACAATGCCATCGTATTACTAGGCTGTCAAGTGCAGCAGTCGGCCGCCGTCAAGACTCGTTAGAAGTGTCCACGTCTTTAACTTGCCCTTTTCCATCGCTGCTTCGTGCCCTACTCAG
>JBPYFA010000321.1:0-24169 GCA_051986585.1 Vicinamibacterales bacterium
AGCGCTTCGCGTCAATCAGCAATCAGCAATCAGCATTCGGCATTCAACATTCAACATTCAACATTCAGCATTCAGCATTCAGCATTCAGCATTTTCACCGTAAGTTACTAAGCTCGGCCGTAGCCCACGGGATGTCGCGGGCAGCGGCACTTCTGAACTCAGGGCTTGACGGTGTGATGAGCGGTGCTATGATGCGCGCCTGCATCGCGTGCGCTACGCGGCGCACGCGCGCATCGTCGTCTCGGTCTAGACAGGAGCGCGCACATGACTGTAGAAGCGTGCGATTCCTCGTCCCCCCGTTCACTGCATTCCATCAGATCTGTCGTACTCGTGATTGCGATGCTCGCGCTCACGAGCGCAGCGGCGGCCGCACAGGCCGTCTATGGTAGCGTCGCCGGGATCGTCCGTGATTCGACCGGCGCCCTCCTGCCGGGCGCGACCATTACGATCACCAGTGTCGAACGAAACACCGTCGACACCGTGGTGAGCAACGAGCTTGGGGCGTATCTCAAGGAGCGGCTGCTGCCTGGCGTCTATGAGATCCGCGCAGAGCTCGCCGGCTTCAAGGCTGCCGTCGTCCCTCGCGTGCAGATCAGCGTCGACACGCAGACGCCGGTGAACTTCGCGCTGACGATCGGACAACTCTCCGAATCGGTTACTGTCTCGGGTGGATCGCCGCTGCTCAAGACCGATCGCGCCGACGTGGCGACGCGATTCTCGACCAAGGAGATCACCGATCTCCCGGTTCTCGATCGAAACTTCACGAAGTTCATCTTGCTGACGCCGGGCACGCAGCAACTGCAGTGGCAGCACGCCGCCAGCGAGAATCCTCAAGGCTCGACCCAGACGATGGTCAATGGGCAGCACTTCAGCGGCACCGGCTATCAGCTCGATGGCACTGAAAATCGGGACCCGATTCTCGGCATCATCGTGATCAATCCCGCCCTCGAGTCGATTCAGGAAACGAAGATCACATCGCAGAACTACGACGCCGAGTTCGGCCAGGCGACCGCCGGTGTGGTTTCGGTTCAGACGAAGTCAGGCACCAACTCGGTGCATGGCAGCGGATTCCTGTTCAACCGGAACGACAGCACCCAGGCGCGCAATCCGTTCACGCAGTTCCAGAAGGATCCGCAGACCGGAAAGTACATTCCGGACACGAGCCACAATCAGTTCGGCGGTTCGGTTGGCGGGCCGCTCGTGCGGAACCGGTGGTTCTACTTCGGCGACTACCAGGGCACGCGGGACAAACAAGGTGGATCGGCGCTGCTGACCGTGCCGACCGACGCCGCACGTCGCGGCGACTTGAGCGCGTATGGCGTGAACATCTACGACCCCAACACCGGCCAGCAGTTCCCAGGAAACGTGATTCCGAGCGGCCAGATTTCGCCGCAGGCGATCAACATCCTGAATCTCATTCCGAAACCCAACGCGCCCGGCCGCGATAACGGCACTCGCGACAACTATGTCGCCAACGGCGTCGAGACGTTTCACGAGAACTCGTTCGACGCGCGCGTCGACGGCCGCCTGACCCCGCAGGTCAATACCTTCGGCCGCTACAGCCGCGGGAAGTTTTTCCGCGACGGACCGACGGCCTTCGGCACCGGCGGCGGCCAGCAGCTGGTCAGCCTCGGCGGCGTCTCGGATGTGACCAACCAGAGCCTCGCTTACGGCGTCGATTACGCCTTCTCGTCAGACCTGCTCGCCGATTTTCGATTCGGCTTCTTCCGCTACAACGTGAACGTGCTGCCGTTCGATTACGGAACGACACCGGCAAAAGACGCAGGCATACCGGGACTGAACAACGACACCACGTTCACGTCAGGACTGCCCGCGGGATTCGTTGAAGGTCCGGTCGGCGGCTTTAATTTCGGATCGGGACTGGGCGTGAATCGCTGCAACTGCCCGCTCGATCAGGATGAGAAACAGTTTCAGCTTGTCGGCAACGTCACCAAGCTGGTGCAGAGTCATAACTTCAAGTTCGGGATCGACGTGCGCCGCGCCTACAACTTGCGGGTGCCGAGCGACTCGCATCGATCCGGCGAGCTGACATTCGCCACGACGCGGACATCGCTGCAGGGTGCCGGCGGGCTGGGGCTGGCTACGTTCCTGATCGGCGACGTGACGCACTTCACCCGCTACGCCAGCACCAACACGGACGCGCGCGAGCGCCAGTGGCGGCACTTCTATTACGCGCAGGACACGTGGCGTCCCACTGCAAAGGTCACGCTGAACTATGGACTGCGACTCGACGTCATCAATCCGCAAACGGTGAACGATGCCGGGAATGGCGGATTCCTCGATCTGACAACCGGCGAGATCCTCGTAGCCGGCGTCGGTGGCATTCCACTCAATGGTGGCATCAAGAACCATCTGAACTGGGCACCGCGGGTGGGCACGACGTATCAAATCGACGAAAAGACCGTGCTCCGAGCGGGCTACGGCCGCAGCTACGACATTGGCGTCTTCGGATCGCTGTTCGGACACAGCGTGACGCAGAACCTGCCGGTGCTCGCCGTCCAGCAGCTGCAGGCGCCGTCGAATTTCGATCGCGTCTTTACGTTGTCGAGCGGGCCTCCCCCGCCCGTGTTCCCAACCGTGCCGCAGTCCGGACGGTTCCCTTTGCCGAATGGTGTGTTCACTCGGGCCCTGCCGACAACACAGCGTCCACCAGCCGTCGATGCCTACAACGCCACCGTGCAGCGGCAGCTGACGACCACCCTCGCGCTCGAGGTTGGTTACGTCGGCAATCACGGCACCCATGTCTTTGCCGGCGATGGCCCAGCGCTCAACATCAATCAGGCCACGATTCAGGGATATCCGAACGTGCCATTCAACCAGCGCCAGCCGTTCTTCAACAAATTCGGGTGGACGCAGGGGATCGATTACTTCTGCAACTGCGCGACGAACCGATACGACTCTCTCCAGACGCGCTTGACCAAGCGCTTCTCGCACGGCTACTCGGCGCAGGCTAACTACACCCTGCAGCGTGTGCGCAACCACGATGCCCAATACTTCGAAACCGATCTCCCTGAGCACCAGGGATTGTTCGACAGCAACCTGAATTACGGTCCTCCTGATTGGGACCGCGTACACAACTTCTCCACATCGGTCGTGGCCGAGCTGCCATTCGGCCGCGGGCGCAAATACGGGGCCGATGTGTCGCCGCTTGCCGATGCGTTCGTGGGAGGGTGGCAGTTCAACACGAACGTAATCATTCAGAGCGGCCTGCCGTTCAACGTGAGTTATCGCGACAACGGGGCCGATCGCGACACGGGCCCGAACAGGCCGGACCTGATCGGCAACCCCGATGGGCCGAAGACACAACAGGAATGGTTCAACGCCGCGCCGATCGGCGACCCCAACAGCGCCTTTGGCCGTCCGGCAAAAGGCACATTCGGCAACCTGCCGCGAAATGCGCTGTGGGGACCAGGCTATTGGCGCGCCGACGCGTCGATCTTCAAGCACTTTGCCGTGCACGGGACCGGCGACATCGAGATCCGGATCGAGGCCGTGAACGTCCTCAATCACGTAAACCTGGGAAATCCCGATTCGGAAGTCGGAGTGCCGGGGAATCCGAATACGAATGCCGGCCGGATCAACTCCACCGCGTTTGGCAACGCGGATCCGCAGCGGCAGTTTCAGTTCGGGTTGAAGTACCGGTTCTGAATCGCAGCCACCATCATGGACGCTGCCATCACGATCTAGAGCACACACGAGAAAAGAGAAAGGAGAATTCTTTCTTCTCCCTTCTCCTTTCTCCTGTGTTTTCTCCCAGATTCATGAGGAAGATAGCTGGTATTTCCTGAAGAACGTCAAGGTCGCAGACAATCCGGTGCCCGCGCCGCCAGGGCTGTCGCAGAACTTCTACCCTTACTTCGTGACCTTCTCGCTGAACCGCTATTCCTTCGGCACCATGCCGCTCGACGCGATCACGGTGCGCAAGGGCGAACGCGTGCGCTGGTACGTGATGAGCTCGACGAACGACTTCGATTTCCACACACCGCATTGGCATGGCAACGTCGTGACCGCAAACCAGATGCGCACCGACGTTGCGTTTATGGGGCCAATGCAGATGGTCACCGCTGACATGGTCCCCGATAACGAGGGCACGTGGCTGCTGCACTGCCACGTGTCATTCCACAACACTGCGGGCATGACGGGACGGTACGCGGTCGCAGTACCGGGACGAAAGTCGACGAACTGATCTCAACCGCACCCGCGGCACTCCGGCACCCCTTGGCACCCTGGCACTCCTCCCAACGCCCGATATACGATTGACATCTCCACAATGAGACTGTCATGACGTCAAGCGATCTGCTCGATCGGCTGGCTGCGCACAGAACGCTGGGTGGTGTGCCGCGCCAGGAGCTCGAATGGCTGGTCGCCCACGGCTCGCTTCGCGACATGGACTCCGGCGAGGTCGTCACCGGAGCCGACGCGATCGCGCTGGGGCTGTTCATCGTGCTGAGCGGGCGCATTGCCATTTTCGTCGATCGGGGCAGCGGTCCGCACAAGATGACGGAGTGGCGCGACGGGGACGTGACCGGCGTCCTGCCGTACTCTCGCATGACCAAGCCGCCCGGTGCGACGATTGTTCAGGAGCCGACGACAGCGCTGTTGGTTCACCGCGATCATTTTCCGGAGATGATTCGCGAGTGCCACGAAGTCACGTCGATCCTCGTGCACACGATGCTCGATCGTGCCCGCTTGTTCAACGCGAGCGATCTGCACAACGAGAAGATGGCCTCGCTCGGCCGGCTGTCGGCAGGGCTCGCGCACGAGCTGAACAACCCCTCCGCCGCCATCGAGCGCAGCGCCGCACTGCTTGACGATCGCATGGCCGACGTCGAGCGCGCGGCGCGAGAGCTGGCCGGCGCCGCTTTGACCGCGCCGCAGCTCGCTGCGGTCGATCGCTTTCGCGCCTCCTGCCTGACGCGGATGCGCGGCGTCCGATCAGCGATCGAACAGGCGGAGCGCGAAGACGCGATAGCGGACTGGCTCGAGGATCACGGCTGCGAAACCGACATTGGCGACGAGCTCGCCGAAACAACGGTCACCTTCGAGGCGCTCGATGCGCTGGCTGGCACCATCCAGGGTACCTGCCTGAGCGCGGTGCTGCGGTGGGCCTCTGCCGGATGTGCCGTTCGCAGCCTGGCATCAGAGATTCAGGACGCTGCGACACGCATCTCGGGACTGGTCGTGGCGATCAAGGGATTCACTCATATGGATCAGGCCACGGTCGCCGAGCCGGTCGACCTGGTTCAGGGTATCGACAACACCGTGACCGTGCTGCGATCGAAAGCGAGGAGCAAGTCAGCATCGGTCGTCGTGAACGTCGAACCGGGCCTGCCGCGGGTCATGGGATTCGCGGGGGAACTGAATCAAATCTGGGACAACTTGATCAACAACGCGCTCGATGCGCTCGGCGACGGCGGTCGCGTAGAAGTGCAGGCCAACCGCGACCACCAGTTCGTGATCGTCCGCGTGATCGACAACGGCAGCGGCATCCCGGAGAAGATTCGCGATCGCATCTTCGACCCGTTCTTCACGACCAAGCCGGTCGGTCTCGGCACCGGTCTCGGCCTCGACATCGTCCGTCGCCTGGTGCGGCACAACGACGGGGATATCGCCGTGGAGTCGCGGCCCGGTCGAACGGAGTTCCGCGTCGTGCTGCGGATGGCTGACACGAACACCGCCGGAGCCGGCGCGTGAACAAGCCGGCCCTGCTCGTAGTCGACGACGATCCGCAGGTGCTCGCGGCCGTACGGCGGGACCTGCGGGCGCACTACCGCGAACATTACACGATCCTGAGCGCAGGTTCCGGCGAGGAAGCGCTGGCCACCGTTCGCGAGCTCAAGGCGCGCGGCGGCTCGCTCGCGCTGGTCGTCAGCGACCAACGCATGCCGGGCATGCTCGGCAACGAAGTGCTCGCCCGATCTCGCGAAGTGTACCCGCTTGCGCGGCGTGTGCTGTTGACGGCGTATGCCGACATCGAGGCCGCCGTCCGCGCGATCAACGAGGCGCACGTCGATCACTACCTATCCAAGCCGTGGGATCCACCCGACGAGCATCTCTACCCCGTGATCGACGATCTCCTCGATGCGTGGCAGGTCGACTATCTGCCGGAAGCCAAGGGACTGCGGCTCGTCGGACATCAGTGGTCACCTCGTTCCCACGCAATCAAAAACTTTCTGGCGAGCAGCCTGGTGCCGTATCGATGGATGGACATCGAACGGGATCCGGACGCGCGAACGCTGCTGGACGCCGGCGGGATCGCCGCCGATCGTTTGCCGGTGGTGTTCTTCGAGGATGGATCTGTCCTGCCCGATCCCGAGCCGCGGCAGCTGGCGGAACATCTCGGCCGGCCGCTCTCGGCGTTGCGCGACGTTTACGATCTCGTGATCGTTGGCGCCGGCCCGGCCGGACTGGCGGCAGCGGTGTATGGCGCGTCAGAGGGGCTGCGAACACTCGTTCTCGATCGACAGGGACCTGGCGGACAGGCTGGCGCGAGTTCGCGGATCGAGAACTATCTCGGGTTTCCAACCGGCGTAAGCGGAAGCGAACTGACCCGCCGCGCCCTGACGCAAGCACAACGGCTCGGCGCTGAGTTTCTGGCTCCGCTCGAAGCCACCGGTGTGTCGATTGACGCCGGCTACAAGCACCTGACGCTCGCTGACGGCCGGCAGCTGGTGACGCGAACGCTCCTGGCCGCCACCGGCATGGTTTACCGCGAACACCCGGCGACGGGCATCGTGCAGTACACCGGCGCAGGCGTGTACTACGGAGCGGCCACCACCGAAGCGCCCGCGTTCAGGGAACGGCGCGTCTTCGTGGTCGGCGGCGGCAACTCCGCGGGACAGGCGGCGATGTATCTGGCGCACTATGCCAAGGAAGTTCACATCGTCGTCCGCCGCGACTCGCTCACCTACACGATGTCGCGGTACTTGATCGACCAGATCGAGAAGACTCCGAACATTCAGCTTCGTGCGCAAATCGAAATCGATCGGGTCGAAGGGGATGGGCACGTCGAGCGTGTCGTGCTCAAGTCGGTCGAGAGCGGGCGCTGCGTCATGGAAGATGCAGATGCGTTGTTCATCTACATCGGCACGCGCCCCCAAAGCGACTGGCTGCCGCCGACGGTGCTTCGCGACGCGAAAGGGTTCGTACTTACCGGCCGAGACCTGATTGCCGCAGACGCGTACGGCCGCACGTGGAAAGAAACACGCGAGCCGCTGCCGTTGGAAACGAGCGTGCCGGGAGTGTTCGCCGCCGGCGACGTTCGGGCGAGCGCCATGAATCGTGTTGCATCCGCCGTCGGCGAAGGAGCCATGATGGTTCACGTCGCGCACGAGTATCTCGCCCTGACCTGATTGACGATCGATCAACAATCCCCTCCAACTGTCCAGGATTCTCGAATCCGGGCAGTGTGAACGGCGCGACAGCAATTCCGTGTGGCGAGTGACGATTTCGTGCCTGTATCACACGCCTAACCACTGCTTTATTTTGAAAGACCCCCAACGAAACGGATCGAGCGGCCGTCTGCTCTCGTAATACCAGCGGGGCTCAGCTGACGTGGAGGTGCCGATGTCGCTGATCGCTCGAGCAATCCTGTTTGCAACGCTTCTCACTGGTCTCACCGCTCACCCGCTACTCGGGGCACAGACGTCGTCTCCACGATGCCGATTGGTGATCACGGTTTCTGATCCCAGCGGCGCGGTGATTCCTGACGCAACCGTCACCATAGTGGGGCTCGAGGAAGGTGGCAGGAACACGACCGTTGTGCCGGCGAAGACCGCCGCAAACGGAATGGCCACGTTCGACGATCTCGCGCCCGGCCGATATTCGGTCAAGGCAGAGTTTCCGGGTTTCGACATTGGGTTGCTTCGCGACGTCCGATTGAACCGCGGCGACAACAAGCACATCGTGGTGCTGCCGCTCAAGAACATGTCGGAATCGGTCACCGTCGGCGCCGACAACCAGGCCGCAGACCGCGCGAGCAAGGCCTTCGGCCTGACCATCTCGAACGATCTTCTCGAATCGCTGTCTGACGACCCTGCAGAGATGCAGCGCCAGCTTGACGACATCGCCGGTCCCGGCGCGATCCTCCGCGTCGACAGTTTCGAAGGTCAGCAGCTGCCGCCGAAATCGCAAATCAAGTCGATCCACGTGACCCGCGATCAGTTCGCTGCCGAGACCGAGCAGCCAGGCTCGACCTTTGTCGACGTGATCACCCAGCCCGGTGTCGGCCCGGTCCGTGGCGGCGCGAATCTTTCCTTCCGAGACAGCGCGATGAGCGCGCGCAATCCATTCACGCCGACCAAGGCTGACGAGCAGTCGACCGGTTACGGCGCGAACATCGGCGGCGCGATCATCAAGGATAGGAGCAATTTCTCGATCGCCATCAACGGTCAGACTGCGTATAGCACACCCAACCTCAATGTCGCGCTGCCAAACGGGTCAACCAGGTTCGACGTGCTGCGGCTGCGCCAGCCGTTCGACCGCGTCAACATCAACGGCCTGCTCGACTATGCGCTCACGCGCGATCAAACGCTGCGATTCGGCTACTCGCAGAACAACAACATCAACAAGAACCTGGGAATCGGCGCCTACGATCTGCCCGAGCGAGCCTATACGTCCGACAGCAACGCCTACACCTTCCGCGCTCTCGAAGCGGGGCCGATCGGCCGTCGTATCTTCATCAACTCGCGTGCGACGATGACGTGGCGGGACTTCGGATCGACATCGGCGGTCGAGGCGCCCACGATTATCGTGACCGATGCCTTCTCCAGTGGCGGTGCGCAGCAGGCGGGGCGCGTCCGTGGCCGCAACATGACGCTGGCCTCAGACGTCGACTACGTTCGCGGCATCAACTCCTGGCGCGGCGGCGTACAGTTGTACGCTGACTGGTATCACGCCAACCTCAATAACAACTATCTGGGCACCTACACGTTCAGCAGCCTCGAGGCGTTCGAAGCAGGCACGCCGCTTCTCTACACCCGGAGCGTCGGCGATCCGACGCTGGACTTCTTTCATGCTCGCCTCGGCGTCTACGTCCAGGACGATCTCCGGATTCGCAAGGGCCTGACGCTGAGCCCCGGCGTGCGCTACAGCTATCAGACGCGAGTCAACGACGACGCGGCGCTCGAGCCGCGTTTCGGCGTGACCTGGGCGCCGACCAAAGCGGGCAAGACGACGATTCGCGCCAGCGCGGGCATCTTTCACGGATGGCTCGACCCCGGCATCTGGTGGCAGACGGTGCGGTTCGACGGTCAGCATCAGCGCGACGTCATCATCCAGAACCCCTCATACCCGGATCCGGGTACCGGCAGCGTCGTTCCGCTGGCGAATACTTACCGGTTAGGCGACTACAAGCTCAATAAGAACGTGCGCTACAGTGCAGGGGT
Source organism: Vicinamibacterales bacterium (assembly GCA_051986585.1). GTDB lineage: Bacteria > Acidobacteriota > Vicinamibacteria > Vicinamibacterales > 2-12-FULL-66-21 > JALZOC01. The sequence continues at coordinate 9,408 of JBPYFA010000321.1, forward strand.
CGATCAGAAGTTCTCGCCGCGCGCGAGCATCAACGTGCTCTTCAACTACTACCACCAGGATCAGCTGCCGCGCGGCATGAACCTCAACCCGGTCATCGACGGTGTGCGCCCGGATCCCGATTACGCCAACATCATTGCTACCGTCACCGACGCGCAGATCATCCGGCACGAGCTGTTCGTGAACTTCAACCTGAGCTTTGCGCCCGCTTCGGCCAACAAAGACACGTTCAACTGGCGGCGACTCGCCATGAACGGCAGCTATTCATTCATCCGCGCGCGGCGCAATGCACTCGGTCCGTTCGATGTGCCTGCCAGCGGAACGCTCGATACCGAATGGGGTCGCGGACCCGCAGATAATCCGTACCGGGTCAATCTCACGCTCACCAGCACCCAACTGAAGAACGTCAGTCTCGGTCTGTTGATGAACGCGGCGGATGGATTTCCTTACAACCTGACGACCGGATTCGACAACAATGGCGACGGCTTGCTGAACGATCGACCGTCAGGCGTTGGCGTGTGGAGTTTGCGAACGACGCCGGTCTGGACGGCGAGCGCCAGGTGTTCCTATAACATTCCGCTTCCGACCTCCGCTGCGGGATCGGGTCCGGCGGCGCAGCGCTACAAGCTGAGCGTGTATGTCAACGTGAATAACCTGACCAACCACGCGAACCTGACCGGTTTCAGCGGCGTGGAGACGTCGCGGTTTTTCATGGTGCCAACGAGCGTTCAGAACCCGCGGAAAGTCGATCTCGGGATGAATGTGAGCTTCTGAGAATTGGGCTCGCTGTCTACGGCCCGAGCCAGACAAGAACCTTCACTGCGACGATCAGATCGGCTCTGGAAAAACAGGAGAAGAGAGAAACGAGAATTGTTTGTTCTCCCTTCTCCTGTTGTCTTTTGGTACGGATGCAGCGCGACAGTGAAAGACGCTGATTCAGGACTCCGATCCGAATGGCGGCGATCGATACTCACGTTCTACATATTCGAAGTAATCGAAGTCGGCAGGCATGCGTGTCCCGGCGAGATCCTGGCAGCACATCCCGACGAATGCGCCGGTAAAGTTCGGGAGTCCTGGTGCTGTGGCCTCGTCGGAAAGAATGCTCGCGTCGAAGATCTGCGGCAGCCAGTGCCAGTCTTGCCCTTCCAATCGATACGCAAATTGCAGCCGCTCGCAGTCGACCTCGACTCGCAAGTGAACGCGGATGCCGCCTCGAATCGCGATCGGATCCGTAAAGGCATCGGAGTGCACTTGATCGGGAAGACACGACATGACGCGCAGGTGCGTCCCTGCCGATTCATCACGCGAGACGTAGAAGTAATGAAACTTCGCACTGTTGTAATAGCAAATGAGGCCAGCCGCCTGTTGAAAGTGCTGCGGGGTTACATCGACGGACGTGCAGGCGCTGAAGCAGTGCGACTCCTGCCGGCGGGCGACGAGCGCCTGGCAGAACTGGCTGCCCACCGTCTCACGACCGTAAAGCCGGAGATGACCAGGCCGGGCCGACAGACTGAAGATCTCGTCAGGCCACGGCGTGCGCAGCCACTGAAATTCGAGCGGCAGATCGCGACCGTCAAAGTCTTCCCGGCGGGCTCGGGACGGAAACGGCTGCGCCGGCAGCCCAGGCCCAGGAGCTTCCAGCGTGGGAGCTGCGTCGCCGTTGATCGTGCGAAGCCAGCCATCGGACGACCACCTCATTGGCTGAATCGCTGTTTCGCGGCCGAGTGTGCAGCGGCCACGATTGGGGAGTGGGCGGCCGCAGAGATAGACCATGTAGGTCTCGCCGCTCTGGGTTTCGACCAGATCGGCATGTCCAGCGCGCTGTAGCCTGGCATCGGGCCGGTTACGCGCGGTCAGGATGTAGACGTCGGGATGAAGCTCGTACGGGCCGGTCAACGTGCGTGCGCGCGCCATCGTGACGGCATGGCCCCATCCCGTTCCACCTTCCGCGACTATCAAGTAGTAAAAGCCGTTTCGCTTGTAGAGATGCGGCGCTTCGGTAAGGCCTAACGGCGTGCCCGTGAAAATCAGCTGACGTTCACCAACCAACCGCCGCTCGTCAATCGAGTATTCCTGCAGCACGATTCCGGCAAACCGGTTCTTCCCGGGCCGGTGATCCCACAGCATGTTCACCAGATACTTTCGGCCATCATCGTCTTGAAACAGCGACGGATCGAAGCCGCTGCTGTTGAGGAAAACGGGATCCGACCAGTCGCCGTCGATGGCGGAGCTCGTCACGACGTAGTTGTGAAAGTCGCGGAGCGAGGCGCCGGCGGCCCCAGGTTGTGATGTGCGCCCGTACCGCTTGACGTCGGTGTAAATCAGATAGAAAAGGCCGTCAGCATGAGTGAGGCATGGCGCCCAGATCCCGCAGGAATCCGGGTTCCCCAACATGTTCAGCTGGCTCGGGCGCCGAAGAGGCCGCGTGATCAACCGCCAGTGAACCAGGTCGCGCGAATGATGAATCTGGACGCCTGGAAACCATTCGAAAGTCGACGTCGCGATGTAGAAATCATCGCCAACTCGGACGATCGAAGGATCGGGATTGAATCCCGGAAGAATTGGATTGCGAATCGTCAGCGCCGCGTCAGCCATGGGCTACGATGCCGCCGCGAGCGACGATGCGACTTGAGGCTCGCGCACGACGGTCCACAGAATCAACGCGCCGATGAGATCCAGCACCGCGAGTCCGACGAAGAACGGCGTGTATCCGACCGTCGTCACCAGCGTTCCCATCAGCAGCGAAAACACGAGCACGCCGGCGTTGCCGCACGTGCCGGCCATCCCTGCGACTGTTGCCACTTCATTCCGGCGAAAGAGATCCGATGACATCGTAATCACGGTGACTGAGAGTGTCTGGTGCGCAAATCCGGCGAGGCTGAGAAGCGCGATCGCGACATATGGACTGCTGACGACTCCGACGAACGCCACGCCGACCATCAGGCACGCGCCGACGGTAAATGCTCCGCGCCTCGCGTTGATCAGACGAACGCCGAACCGTTTCTGCAGCGCCATGCTGATGGTGCCGCCCGCCAGACAGCCAAGATCGGCGGCCAGAAACGGCAGCCACGCGAACAGCGCAATCTGCTTGAGATCGAAGTGGCGAACAGTGGTGAGGTAGAGCGGCAGCCAGAAGGTCAGCGTGCCCCAGGTGGGATCGGCAAGGAAGCGTGGCAGCGCGATGCCCCAGAAGTTCCGTTGACGAAGGATTTTGCTGATCGCCGGGCGCGTGCCGTCCCCCTCGAGGTGCCGCTCCTGCCCTGAGCGGATGTAATCGCGCTCGACCGCCGACAGCGCGCGGTGTTTCGCCGGCGATTGGTAGAAGGCGAGCCAGAGCGCGAGCCAGACCAGTCCCAAGCCACCGGTCAGGACGAATGCCGCTTGCCAGTTGTACGACAGGATCGCCCACGCGACCAGTGGCGGCGCCAGCATCGAACCCACCGATGCGCCGATGTTGAAAACGCCACCGGCGAGCCCACGTTCTTGGGATGGAAACCACTCCGACGTCGCCTTCATCCCTGCCGGGTTCGCCGAACCCTCCGCGAGCCCAAGCAGCCCGCGCAGCCAGAACAGCATCGTCCAGCTCTGTGCAAGCCCATGCGCCATGCTGACCAAAGACCATGCGAACGCAAACAGGGCGAATCCCAGTTTGAGTCCGACGACGTCGAGAACGTAGCCGCAGAGCGGCTGCAGCATGATCGCACCCTGAAAGGCGCCGAGAATCCACGAGTACTGCCTGGTCGTGATGGCGAGATCTTTCAACACCGTGGGCGCGGCGACCGCCAGGGTGCTTCGGGTGAGATAGTTGATGATCGCGCCGAGCATGAGCAGGCTGATCATCCACCAGCGGACGCCTTTGAGGGTGAGGCTCATCGTGGGGCGATATTACTTGATCGCGGAGGTGACGGAGGAAACGGAGTTCACAACGAAGGAACGAAGGTAACGAAGACGAACGGAGGATGTTTTTCAGAGAACGAAGAAGTCCTTACTCGATCACGAAGAGATCGTTACAGAAAGGTTCTTTCCTGTGAGACAACGTAAGCTTCGTTCGTCTCCGTTCACTCCGTTCCTTCGTTGTGAACTCCGTTTGCTTCGTCCCCTCCGTTTCCTCGGCTTCCTGAAGCTCAGCTACTCCACCGGAAGGAAATAGCGCTTCGAGACCCAATGCGCGACCTGCCTTCCGATGACCGTGCCGTGGACGACTGACGTGCGGTAATGGATGCCGGCCCAGACCCGCGCGTCGATGATTTCGTGAATCATGTCGTCGGTGGAGTCGAAGCTGCGAGCCGTGTTGGTCAAGGTGCTGGTCAGCGTGATTGGCACTCGCTTGGTGCCAAAGAAATCGGACAACGCCTCAGCAATTGCCGCCGTGAAACAGCCGTGCGCGGACGGGTATTCAGGGTGATTCGGGGTGCCCAGCAAAGGAGTCCACACCGGATCCCCCACCGTAGCCGGGTTGCCATCACTGTCGCCGGCACGGATGGCCGTGATCGGACGCCAGAAGCTGTAGTGATACTTCGAGTCGAAGCAGGCAATGATCGCGTCGGCTGACGTGACGTACAACTGCGCGAAAAGGCGCGCCTCGTCTTCAACACTGAGTCCACGCTCGTTCGCGAAAGCGCGAAAGATGCGCGCGTACTGGATGCCAGCGTGCTCGCCGTAGAAGCGACCTGTTTCGGTTTCAGCCGGCGTTCGAGTCGCACTCGTCAGGCTGCCCTCACGTTGGACCTCCTGATAGTCTTCGGCCCACTGTGCGCTGTCTAGGGCTGGTGGCGGCTCGGCCCTGAACTGCGCTGCGCTATCGAACGTGAACGGGCGCATCTGGGCGAGCCATGGAGCGATTGGTGGTGTCGGTGCTGTCGGCTGCCACACGCCCGGCCCGGATCCCGGCACGTAGAGAACCGGAGCGTTCCAGCCGTCTCCCGCTCGCGCGGCCATCAGCTTTGTTCCGACCTGATCGCCCACCTGAACACCGTCGGTCTTCGACTGGCCATCGGGAATCAGCCCGAGTGCGGTCGCATATTGCGCGTCCAGATAGACGTGATCGCCTGGAAACAGCGAAAGCAGCACATGGTGAGCCGCTGCGGCAATCGCCGCGTCGATGGAAGCACCAGCCGGAACGCTGTCCAGTCTTACCGCAAATGGTTGATACCCCGCTCGCAATGCCACCACGGTGTCGTAGATCGCCGCATGTACGTACGCGAGGTCGACCGGCGAGGCAGCCGCCGCTCGCCCGCCGTGAACGGCTGATGCGGTAATCGCCGTCTCGTTCCAGAAGGCGACGGCATCGGCCGCACCAGCCAAAGGTACCCATAGCAGGGAACCGAGCAGTGCAAGCGTGAGCGATTTTGCGCCCACTCGAAGGCGAACCCCGACGGCGCACAGTGGCATGCTCCAGAATGCTTCCATGACCCACTCCCGCGATGATGAGCGCGTCGCAGGCGTGCCGACGTGGCCAGCAGTGGACGTGCCCGTTCGCGGTTCAATATGTCGGCGACCGGCAGCGGAAGTCCCAAGGAGAACACCAGGATTTGATTTGAGAATTCCAGGATTCAGCGACCGGCCTCTCACGTACCATGAGTGACTAGAGATCTGGATCGGTGGAGGCGCAACGCTTTGATGATGTCAGCGGGAGCCCCGGATCAAATCCGTTTCGGCGACTTCGTTCTCGACCTCGGGACCCGTGAGCTCCGCAATCGGTGTGAGCCGATTCATCTCACGCCGAAAGCGTTCGAGCTGCTGCTCATCCTGATCGAGCAACGGCCAAGGGCGGTGGCGAAGGCGGCGCTCCAGGAGCGGCTCTGGCCCGCCACGTTCGTCTCGGAGGCGAACCTTCCGATTCTCGTCGGCGAGGTTCGTGGCGCACTTCACGACGATGCGCGTCAGCCGGAATTCATTCGGACGGTTCACGGATTTGGCTACGCGTTTTGTGCGGAGACGATAGGGGCGGTGCCGGCTGCAGCGAAGCCAGCCGCAATCGCGTCCGCGTGTTGGCTGATCTCGAAGACCCGCCACGTTGCACTCCATGAAGGCGACAACGTCATTGGCCGCGATCCGTCAGGCGATGTGTGGCTCGACGGCCGCGGCGTGTCACGACGGCACGCGAAGATTACCGTCGCTGGTGAAACCGCCACGATCGAGGATCTGGGAAGCAAGAACGGCACGTGGGTCAACGGGCATCGCATCGCCATCATGGAAACACTCGAAGACGGCGCGCAGATCCAGCTTGGCTCTGTCCGGATCACGTTCCGGGTCTGGACTGACGGAGGATCGACAGAGACAACAGGGCCGATCTAGTCAGTGCAACGCTGCGGTCACAGCGGGCGTTTCGTAGCGTTGAATCAGCCGCTCGAATCGAGGATCGGAACGGATTGGTGCGAAGGCCGGATCCACTCGAGCTAATCCCAACCAGGGCGCGTTCTCTTGCACTGCGTCCTCGAGGAAATGGAATGCTCTATCGAAGTTATCCAGATGAATGTTCAATAGAGCAAAGTAGACGGGTGATACGTAAGCATCACCTAAACTATCAGCCGAGGCCATCTCCAGCTCGCGCGTGTAAAGGGCGCGCATGGCCTGATGAAATCCCAATGTTTCGTAATCACGTTGCAGTTGCCGGGCATCTCGAAACGCGCCCTTCATTCGAAGGACCTGGACGCGTTGCATGATCGCCAGCCTCAGCATGCCCTTGCTTTCATACACGTCCGCGAGAATATCCCGAGCCACGGCGGCTGCTGGATCTGCCGGCCTGGAGTCGATCATCGCGCTCAGACGCCCAATTGCCTGATCGACCTCGCCGGACCAATACAAGGCGGTGGCCAGCGCAAGGTTAGTACCAAAGCCCTGCGGATCGCGATCGAGCGTGTCTTTCAGCACGCGTATCGCCTCGGGCATTCGTTGGCGCGCCACAAGATATAGCGCGTAGAAGCGGCGGTTCGTCACGAGCGACGGGTTGGCGTCAATTGCCGCTCGGTAGTTCTGATCCGCGACATCCCACTTTCTTTCCATCCAGGCAAGAGCGGCGCGTGTATACTGCGCCTGGCCTAGATCAGGCGCGATCCTTTCGACCTGTTGGAGCGCGTCCGCCGTGGCTCGGTACGCCGTGTCTGGCGAAATCCACCCTTCCCACGCCATTCCCCCCAACGTGTCTGCTCTGCCTAGAATCGCCAACGCGAACTTGGGGTCAATCTTGATCGCTCTATCGTAGTAGGCGATGCTCCTCTTATACGCATCCGGTGTCGGCGTAGGCACGTACCAGAAGCGCCGCCCTTGGGCATATAGTCGATAAGCAGCGTAGTTCTGCGTCGGGGGCTTGGTCAGGATGTTGCTCTGAGCCTCCGTCAGTTTGGTATCGGGCGAAAGCCGTCGCATCACTTCGGCCACAATCTGTTGGGCAACGAGACCCTCGATGTCTAACATGTCGTCGGGTATTCCCTCGTATCTCTGTCCCCACATCTGGGTTGTGTCCGCCGCATCCGCGAGCGTCGCGTTGAACGTAAGATGTCCCCCGTGGGTTGAGACCTTGATGGTGGCGACGAACTCAGCGTGGAGTTCTTCGCGCGCTTTGACGATTGGATCGACGGTACCGTTATGGAAGCCTAAGACTGTTGGGAACGCAATCACCTTCACACCGGGAAGGTTGATGGATCCGATTCGATAGATCGTGTCCTCGACGGCGGGCAGCGTTAGTGCTTCCGGCGCGGATGAACCGCCAGGAGCTATTTGAGGCAGCACGGCAAGATGTTTTGGAGGCGGCGGAGCCGGCACGTCGGCCGGCCGCGAAGACGTAGTGATGACCGGCTCACGTCGCATGAAGGCCGCCGTCGACATTGCGAGCGCAACGATGACCGCGCCGAGCAGGACGACCGCGAGGAGAAGTATCCCGCGTCGCGAGATTGAATGAGCCGCGCCTTCCGCTTGAAGGTCGAGCTGCAGCGCTTCGAGCGCAGCACGCACCTCTGAGGCCGAGTGATATCGGCGCGGTCGCTCTTTCGTCAGGCAGGTTTGAATAATCGAACGCAGACCGCTCGGAATTCGTGAGGGCAGTGGTTCGGGCGGTTGCGTCAGGATCGCGGCAGAGATCTCGTGCGGCGTCTTGCCATTGAACGGTCGCTTGCCGGACACCATTTCATAGAGCACTGCACCGAGCGCCCAGATATCGCTTTGGCGGTCCGCGCGCTCTCCTCTGAGGACCTCGGGCGCCATGTAGCGCAGCGTGCCCGGCGTACCTTGCGCCGACGCCGACTGCAACTCATCCAGCGTCGACGTCTCATCGTCGACACCTTCACCCGCATCCTGCACAGCGAGGCCGAAGTCCAGGACTTTCACTCGGTGCTGTGGTGTGACGATGATGTTCGCGCTCTTGAGATCGCGGTGAATGATGCCGGCGTCGTGAGCGTGCGCCAGCGCATCCGCGATCTGAATGCCATAGGAAACGGTCGTCTCGAAGGGAAGACCCACGTCGGGCGGAATGATGGTTGAAAGTGCTTGCCCTTCTACGTACTCCATGACAATGCACGGCTGGCCGTCGGATTCGGTGACTTCGTAGACCGTGCACACGTTTGGATGGCTGAGCGCCGACGCGCTCCGCGCCTCCTGAACGATCCGTTCAGAGATGGATTGAGTGGAGGTGTGGTGAGTCAGGAACTTGATCGCCACCGCGCGGCCGAGCACCGTGTCGACGCCACGATACACCTCTCCCATGCCGCCGGCGCCAAGCGCGGTCTCGATTTGGTAGCGGCTGGCAGACGACACGAATTGCACTACTGTCCGTTCCCCTTCTCGCACAAACATCTCGGCAGCTTCCGCTCAGCCTTTTCGTCGAGGGAACGAAGCGTGGGGCCGCGCTTGCCCAGTCCCCACGAGAGTCCGATCGAGATTCCGTGGTTCAAGGAGTGCACGCTCTCGCCAAACACGGTCGTCGCATACGACGCGAACACATCGAGCCGAGGCGTGATGGAGAACTGGCTGCCTGCACCAAGGTCGATCAGATTGGCGCGCGCGAGCTGATCGTGATGAAGGAAGTTTTGACAGGTCAGTAATGCCGTAGTTGATCCGCCACAGAGATCGCCCGGGAACTGAGTCGTGAGCGGCAATCCGCCGTAGGTGTGCTGGCTGGCGGTCAAACCGAACACTCGCAGGCGCGGATTGACGAAATAGCCAAACTCAGCATCCAGGACGCTTCGGTTGTGAGAGATCCCCAGCGGCTGCTCGGTGAACCCATACCCATACCGTGCCTGAAAATAGGCATTCGGCAATCCGCGCACAAGAACATGCCCGACGGCCACCCCAAGCTGCAATTCTGTCAACTTGCGGCCTGGAGCAGCGTGTCCGTAGTAGTCGTATTCGTGACTGGGCACGATCAGATCCGCAAACGGTGTGATCGCGACCCCTCCACCGACGAGACCATATCGGATGCTCGCTCGGAAATCCTGCATTGTCCCGTGATACGAACCGTTGTCGAGGACTGAGGCGGGATGCGGTCGAGATCCGTCGTAGCGCGATGACACGTACGGCAGACTGAGGCCCAAGGCGAGATTGTTAGTTACGCCGTATGTCACGTCCATCAGCAGGTTGTGTGAGTCGATGTCACCGGCATCAACAGGTTGACCATTGGACAATAGATGCTGTTTGACCGAATTGTCCTGAAAGATCACACTGACTGATCCCTGCCTCGCCGCTGGCAGCCACGATTGCGCGTAGAGCGGAGACGGACAAATTCCCGCAATCACAACGACGAATATCGCGTTGCGCATAGCCACAACCTCAAGCGCTGTGCGGCGCTGCCGCGCGCTTCGCACGCAGCTTCATCGCCTTGTCGAGCGCGTCGATGACCTTGCGCGGTTCGGCGAGGGGCATCACGCAGCCGAACTCCTTCTCGAGATCAGCTCGTTGACTCGCGGCGCTGTCGACGAGAATCGGCACGACGATGGCGGTTGACGAAGCGTTCACGAGCCCGCCAATCTGCCGGCTCGTGGTCGGATCGGCAAGCACGAGATCGATTTTTCCGGTCGCCAACTCGCGCTTCAAGGTCGTTGGATCAGAGACCGTGCTCAGCTGATGGCCAGCCGCGTCCATCACGACATCGAATCGTCCGTCGCTAAAAGGCTTGGGAAGACTCGGCGTCTTGTAGAGGACGAGCGAACCTGGCTTGGATGCCTTGAGGAGACTCTTGTAACCAACCGATCGACCCAGTACCAGGAACTTGTCGCCACATGCCGATAGGTTCTGATCTGCGAGTGCGAGCGCTGCGAGGAGGAAACCCGTGAGAAGGATTCTGCCGGACATAGCACCTCCACGGTTGGTATGCGCAGAAGGCGTCACGCTTCCGCGCGGCAGAGATTGTCAAGCAAAAACGAGTTGACGGAACCTAAGATTTTCATAGGATTTCCGCGCTTGAAGGGAACGAAGGTACCGGAGGTAACGGAGTTCACAACGAAGGAACGGAGTGAACGGAGACGAACGAAGTCGGTTTTCCTGTTGCCCCCGAGATCCCGGGCTCTCCCGGAACCCTTCGTTAGCTGGAAACGAATTCTTCGTTCGTCTCCGTTACCTTCGTTCCTTCGTGTGAACTCCGTTACCTCCGGTACCTCCCAACCTCCCTCCCGCCTAGCTCAGCCACACCAATCGCCTCGATGTCGGAAATCCAAAGCCCTTTTCGATCCTTTAAAAGAGAAACTAGAATGCGGTGACTGTGTGCCCGACGGGTCCGGCGGATCCGTTATCAAAGCCAACCAGCCCCCATCGTTCGCGAACTCTCTTCACAAACACGGAGCGTCTCCATGTCTTCAGCCATCACCCTCGATCAACTCGCGCCCACCTTCACCGGCCAACTCCTCCAGCCGGCGGACGCGGGCTACGACGACGCCCGGCGCGTTCACAACGGACTGATCGACAAACGGCCCGCCCTTGTCGCGCGCTGCCGCGGCACCGCGGACGTCGCCGATGCCGTCAAGCTGGCGCGGTCCATGAACCTCGAAATCGCGGTCCGCGGCGGCGGCCACAACGTCGGCGGCCGTGGCACGATCGACGGCGGCGTGATGATCGATCTGGCCCCGATGAAGGGCATTCACGTCGATCCAGTAAAGCGGACGGCGCGGGCGCAGGGTGGTGTGCTGTGGAAAGAGTTCAACCGCGAGACGCAGCTGCACGGCCTCGCCACCACCGGCGGCGTCGTCGGAACCACAGGAATCGCCGGGTTGACGCTGGGCGGCGGCCTGGGATGGCTGATGCCGAAGTACGGCTTGGCGCTCGACAATCTACGGTCGGCTGAAATGGTGATGGCGGATGGATCGGTCGTCCGCGCGGCGGCCGACGACAATCCGGATCTCTTCTGGGCGATTCGAGGAGGGGGCGGGAACTTCGGCATCGCCGCGTCGTTGGAGTACGACCTGCACCAGGTCGGACCAATGATCGCGGGTGGACTGGTCGCCCATCCCGTGCAAAATGCGCGCAGCGTACTGCGCTTCTTCCGCGAAACGTGCGCCTCGCTTCCGGAGGAGATGATGATGGCGGCCGGCCTGGTCACCGCCCCGGACGGATCGGGCGCCAAACTGGCGGCGATGCTGGGCGCGCACTGCGGGACGCTGGCCCAGGGAGAGGCGGCGCTCAAACCAATCAAGGCGTTCGGACCACCGGTGATGGACGCAATGGGACCGATCTCCTATTGCGCGCAGAATGGCCTGCTCGATCCCTCCCTGCCGAAAGGGGCACTGAACTATTGGAAGTCGCACTTCCTTACCGACCTGAGCGACGAGGCGATCGACACCATCATCGAGGCGTTCGCTTCGTGCCCCTCGCCAATGAGCCAGATCGTGATCGAGCATTTTCACGGCGCTGCCAGCCGCGTGCCCGTCACCGATACCGCTTGCGCGATGCGGATCACCGGCTTCAACGTCGTCATCATCTCGCAGTGGATGGATGCGAAGGAGAACGATCGCCACGTCGCGTGGGGCCGCAACACCTATAAGGCGCTTGCACCCTATCTGGGAACGACTCGATACGTGAACTACATGGACCTCGACGAAGCCGGCGACCCTGCGGCGGTCGCGTATGGACCCAACTATGCCCGCCTGCGAGACCTGAAGACGAAGTACGATCCCGACAACGTGTTCCACATCAACGTGAACATCAAGCCGCGATAGGGTCGCTCGTTACCTGGGCTGGCGCGTCGTCAGGAGACGCGCCGGCTCGAGGCGAACCACATACAAGTCTTCGTCGTTTGCAACATCGCGTTCGCCGATCGGATGCCGGGAGGCGAACGCAACCAGCTGCCCGGCGTCGTCGATTGACGGCGCGCGGCTCTCTTCCATCCACTCGTCTCCACCGTCAGCGCTGAGGCGAACGGTACGGGTGGTTCGAGTGTCGAAGGCGAAGACGTCCCAAAGAAGATTGACGTCGTCGAGCGCCGGCGGACATTTACGCTCGCACACCAGGTTGGCCGCGAGAGACTGAAACACCACCATTGACCCGTCGAACGAAAGCGCAGGGCGCAGGCTGGCGCCGTTGGCCGGACGGCCCGACAGGGTCCGGCTGACGAGTGTGGTGGTTCTCGACGTCCGATCGTGGACGTAAATCTGCGGCATCCATCCCTTGCCATCACGCGTCAGGTTGGACGCTTCTGAAACGAACGCGACGAATCGGCCGTCGCCGCTGATTGCCGGATCGTAGCTGGCGCCATCGGCATCCCCACCAGACTCGCTGCGGCTGATTCGCCGGAGGATGTTCGAACCGGTTTCGTAAAGGTAGACGTCAGCCAGCTGATTGCGATCCGCCACCTCGCCGGAACATCCGGCTGCGTCTCGGCAACTCAGGTCTGCCTTCGACGTAAAGACAACCAACCGGCCGTCGGCACTGATGGCAGGCGACATGCTCGATGCGCCTTCGATTCCTGCTGAAACGTCGAGCCGCTTCCGGATTCCGTTCGCGAGCGAGATCAGATAAACGCCAACAGGCCCAGATCGCCGTTCGCGATTCTCAATGAGATCGGTCGCAGCAGATTCGAATGCTACTGTCGAACCATCACCGCTGATCACCGGGTTTCCGCTCGGCCCATTTGCCGGCTGCCCTTCCGAGTTGGCCGTCAGCAGGCGAGTCGTACCTTCCTCGCGATCGCGTAGGAAGATCTGGGCAGGACCTGGGGAGAACGATTTGGTGAGCAGGTTGCCCGCTTCCGAGGCGAACACGACGTAGCGACCGTTGCTGCTGATGTCGGCGTGAAGCGAATCGCCGTCGGCAGCCGCACCCGTTGGGCCAAGGCTCACCAGCGTCGTGCGGTCGGTCGGCAGTTCGGTCACGTAGACATCCCGATGCGAATTGCGATCCTCACCGACAAGTCGCGCCGACGAGATGAACACCACGTGCCGGCCGTCGCCGCTCACGCGAGCGGTGCGCGGGGAGATCGGCCGCGCGTCTCGATCCTGCAACGGCACCGTCACCAGCGCTTCGCTGCTGCCCGGTTCAGCCGCGCCTGATCCACGACGCTTCGAGCCTTCCATGATCTCGCGGGCGACTCGGCGACCGGTTTCAATCGCGCGTCGAGTCTCATAGGATGCCCGTTCGCTTTTCCACACGGCCCCATTCCCAGCCTGCGCCTGAAGATCGACGCCGTCGAGCTGCTCGAGAATGTGCTCGAGTTCATGGGCAATCAGCTCTGGACCATTCACTGTCGTCTTTAGAAAGACGTGCGCGGCAACCAGCACATTCCTTTGGAAGGTCAATGCAGTCCGCGCACTTGCAAACGAGCTTCGCGTGGGTTCGTCTTCGTGCGACACCGTCACCGGGAGATTGGGTTCAGCCGTCAATCGTCGACACTGACGACGGAATGTCGGTGAAGCCTGCCACATGCGGTCGATCAAGGGCTGGAGGGACGGATCGACGCTGAGATTGATAGGAGGCCGGGATACATCCGGTCTGGTTGCGGCCAGGCTTGCCCAATCCGACGCGGTGAGAAACAGCGCCATCACGGCTGGCCATCGACCGTTCATCCCGACCTCCCCACGCCCCGGAGGAGGCGTTGTCGAAGGAGGCGGAAATCGAGGAGGACAGCTGTCATCGCCGGAAAAGGTCTTAGAATTGGCGGGAATCCACCGCGAGGACCTGTTGCCTGAACTCCGAACTCACGATGTGACGGCGCTTCTGATCGGATGGCGGGCCGGAGATGCCGAGGCCGTCGAGAAGCTGATCCCGCTCGTCTACGGCGAGTTGCGGCGGATCGCGAAGCGGCACATGGGCGGCGAGCGCCAGGACCACCTGCTGCAGGCCACCGCACTCGTCAACGAGGTCTATCTGAGGCTGATCGACATTCGTCGAGTGCAGTGGCAGGACCGTGTCCACTTCTTCGCCGTCGCGGCGCGCCTGATGCGGCGGGTACTCGTAGATGTCGCACGAGCGGAAAAGAACCAGAAGCGCGGCGGGGCGCTTCACCGGGTGACGTTCGACCAGAACCTCCCGATCGCCGCCGATACGCCCGACGATTTGGTCGCAATCGATGAGGCGTTGCGGGCGCTTGCTGTCCACTACGAACGCAAGGCGCAGGTCGTCGAGTTGCGCTTCTTTGGCGGGCTCAGCGTCGAAGAGACCGCCGAAGTCCTGCAGATTTCGCCGGAAACGGTGATGCGGGACTGGAAGTTCGCAAAGTCGTGGCTGAGGCGCGAGCTGTCACGAGGGGCGAACGTGAAAGAGACAAGTAAACGCTAAAGCGCACGACTTCATGCGGATCGAGAACCTTCGATGAATCTGCTGCCGACGCTCCGGCGTGCTCAGCTTC
>JBPYFA010000322.1:0-4326 GCA_051986585.1 Vicinamibacterales bacterium
CGGGTTCTACAAGGTTCTACGGGGTTCTACAAGGTTCTACACGGTTCGGTTCTTGGGTTCTACACGGTTCGGTTCTTGGGTTCTACACGATTCGGTTCTTGGGTTCTACACGATTCGGTTCTTAAGTTCTACAAGGTTCTGCCAGGTCTCGATTGGCCCCGTCGTCCGGAATCCAGCAGAATCGAAGAACCGAACCTGGCAGAACCCAAGAACGAACCTGGCAGAACCCAAGAACCGAACCTGGCAGAACCCAGTAGAACCCCGCAGAACCCTGTAGAACCCAGATCTCAGAAGCGAAGCGCTCCACCGAAGTACAGGCCCTTCAAGTCGAGATTTCCCTCGTCCTTCTTAATCAGATAGTAGACGTTGAAGGAACGATAGCCGACCTGGGCGCCAACGTGGTCGTTGAAATTGACCGTGCCGTAGAGATCGAAGTCGATGTAGTGCGCGCGGTAGTCTTCGCCGAATAAGCCGCCGCTCCCCAGTCCAGCCAGCTCGCCGGTGATTGAGATGTTCGGCGCCACATAGGCTCGGCCGACCACGCCGACCGTCGGGATGGGCGCTCTCGCGTGAACGAACTCAGTGTCGACCAGGTTCGACAAGGTCGCCTGGACGTCGGTGTAATGGGTGTCGATCACAAACCCAAGAAACCCTCGATCCATGTAAAGAAAGTCGTATTCATACCCGAACCGGTAGGCTTTCCATTTGAAGTCCGTCGTCACCGGCAGCGTGACCGGGTAAGTAATACCGTTGAAGATGATGTTCGCCTTGAGATTGCCGACCGCCTCGTAGGTGATCGGCGTGTACTCGAAGCGGAACTTGTGTTTCTTGCCTGGCCGGAGCACGAGTTTCAGCTGCCGGAACTTGGTCTGCTCGATCCCCAGGTCGTTGACGAAGTCGATTTTGGATCCGACGATGCCGAGCGCTTCGCTCGAGATGACGAGGTCGGGATTCGGGTTCCAGAAGTACCCGCTCACCTCGACGTGATAGTTCTCCCCGGTCGCCGGATCCGACATTCGCTTGGCGCCGTACTGAGCCCGGGCGGGGCTCGACGCAAGACAAAGTATTGCCGACCAGACCAATATCGTCGTGGCACGTGTGCGCATGATTTCTCTCGCCCCGGGGAGTTTCAACAAAGGCGCTCGCTGGGTTGGAGCGCTGGCAGCCTGCTGGGTAGGCCGGCACAGAATACCACGCGGCATCGCGCTTGCTCAACTGGAGGCTGCGGATCGCATCACGACCGGGGAGTTCTGAAATTCCGCACTCGTCGCACATGTAAATCCAGAAATCCCTCGCAGTCCGCTTCGGTTTTTCGGATCAATTCGTTCTGGTTGGGATGGATGGCGTGGTGAACCGCCACGCGCAGGCACTTTACTGTTTGAGTAAGGTGCTTTCCGAGGCGGTAACCTCGGGAGGCAAGTATGAAGCAGCGTGTCTTGAGCGTGGTCTGTTTGATGACCTTGCTCATCGCCAATTCGGTGTCGGCACAGCAGGGTACTACCGAACTGCGTGGCCGGGTCATCGACTCGCAGAGCGCAGTGCTGCCGGGTGTGACCGTCGTGGTCCGGAACCAGGAAACCGGCATGGTCCGGGAAACAGTCTCCGGATCCGACGGCTCCTTCATTGCCAGCGGCCTAGTCCCTGGCACCTACCAGGTGAACGCAGAGCTGCAGGGTTTCAAGAAGTTCGAGCGCAAAGATCTCCGTCTCGAGGTCGGCAAGACGTCGAGCATCGACGTGACGATGGCGGTCGGATCGGTTGAAGAGACCGTGACGGTCACGACCGAGTCGCCGCTCGTCGACGTCACCTCGAAGGAGATCGGCGGCAACATCACGAGCGAGACGCTGGTGAAGCTGCCGAGCGTCAACGGCAACTTCGTCGGCTTCGTCGGCCTGCTTCCGGGCATCATCCCATCGATCAGCACGGAATCGTTCGGCAGCGATTCCATCAGTGTCAACGGGCAGGATCCGCGCAACAACAACTACATGCTCGACGGCGGCAACAATAACGACGACGTCATCGGCCAGCGCGCGGGCACGCAGGCGCGGACGCCGATCGAGGCGATTCAGGAGTTTCAGGTGATCACCGGCCAGTACGACGCGCAGTACGGCCGCACATCCGGCGCGATCGTCAACGCGGTGACCAAGTCGGGCACGAACCAGTTGCGCGGCAGCGCGTTCGGCTTCTTCCAGGACGGCAGCCTGACGTCGATTGACTACTTCGCGAAGGAGAAGGGGCTCGCCAAGCCGGATACGCAGTATCAGCGCTGGGGCGGCACGGTCGGCGGTCCGATCGTGCGCGACAAGATGCATTTCTTCGGCAGCCTCGAGCGGTTTGCCATCGACCGCCCGAACATCATCAACATTCCTGCACGCCCGGAGTTCAACGGCACTCAGATCACCAAAGATCGAGTGTGGAACACGATCATTCGAGGCGACCACCAGGTCAATAACAACAACACCTACAGTGTCCGGTGGCTCCGAGAGACGTCGCCGCAGAAGAATCAGATCATCTCGCCGGGAACGCCGCCTGGGGTGACCGCGGCAGGCGCGCGCGAGGAGTCGGACGTCGATCAGACATTGTCGATGAATGTGAACTCGGTACTCACGCACACCAAGGTGAACACGCTCCGGCTGACATGGACGCGTGAGAACGTCGCGTTCGCGAACCCCTGCTTCAATAACAACGGCCGCGATCAGGCGGCGTGCCCGCCACAGTTGACGTTCCAGACATTTGTCGATCAGCAGAGTAACCTGGCGCAGTTCCGAATCAACGACGGCATCCAGGCGGAGGAAACGCTCGGCTGGTTCCTGCCGAATCGTACGGCGATCACGACATCAAGTTCGGCGTGCAATACGAGTACTCGGGTGCGGCGAATACGACAGAGGACAACCTGAACGGCACGTTCACGTTCGGGACCAACAACGGTCCGTTCAATTCGGCCAATCCGTTTACGTATCCCGATCGCTTCACCATCCGCGTCGGCGGTCCGCTGAATATCTACGAGAAGGCGCACTACTTCTCCGGATTCGCGCAGGACAAATGGCGGTTCACCAAAGATCTGACCGTCAGCCTCGGTCTCCGCTACGACCTCGAGAGGATTCCGCTGGCAGAGCCGGACAACCCGCTCGTGAGCACGTATCCGACCGACGACAACAACTTCCAGCCGCGTGTCGGTGTGACCTACAACATGAACGAAGGCAAAGCGGTGGCCAGGGCCGGATACGGTCGATTCTTCGACAAGACGCACTTCGAATTGATCGGCGGCGTCTATACGGGGGCGTTCAGCACGTCGAGCAATCAGACTTTCCCGGTGGCCGGACCGGATCTCGGTCCGCGCAACGGCCAATTCCCGACGGATCCGTTCCTCGTGAACGGGCCGACGGTGAACCGCGATCTGCTGGCGCAGCGATTTCCCAGCGGCGTGCTGGTGCGCAACACCGGCGTGACCTGGGACAACGAAGATCGTCGGGTCCCGCACACCGACGAAGTCACCGCCGGGTACGAACGGCAGCTGATGAAAGACCTTTCGGTGAGCGCCGATTACCTCCACTCGCAGCAGCGGGAGATGCTGATGGTGTTGAACCTGAACCCTCAGTTCCGCGCGTCAACCGTTGTCGCCCAGGCGACGCCGGTCCGCATCGGCAGCGCGACATTGACACAGGCGACGACGGAGCTTCAGCAGATCTATCCCGGGTTCGTCCCATTCACCGGCAACGTCAACCAGTTCGTCAATCGCGGCGAGGTCAACTACAACGCGATCATGCTGCAGATGAAGAAGCGGTTCAGCCACAACTACAGTGCGCAGGTGTCGTATACCTACGGCCGATCGCGCGGCAACACGTCGGGCAACGGGGCGGCGGCCAGTAACTTCCAGGTCGGCGACGACATGCATCTGGAGAGAAACGAAGGGCCCACCAGCTTCGATATCCCGAACAACTTCACCTTCAGCGGCACGGGGATTGTGCCGAAGACGAAGGGGCTGCAATTGAGCTGGGTCGTGCGCGCGCTGAGCGGCACGCCGTTCAGCATCGTCAACACGAATTTCGATCCGGATCAGAACGGCATCCAGGCCGAGCCGCTTCCGGTGGCCGACTACGCGGGCACCGGCACCGACGCGTTCACGGTGAAGAATTACAAGGCTGAGCGCAACGGCGCCAGAGGTCCCGGCTATTTCCAGGCCGACATGCGCTTCGGCTACGTGTTCAACCTGCAGGGCCGTCGCCGACTCGAAGTATCTGGCGACCTGTTCAACATGACCAACCGCGGCAACTTCGCCAATCCTTCCGGCGACCAGGCCGCGACATCGTCGTTCCTCGTGCTCAC
>JBPYFA010000323.1:0-10220 GCA_051986585.1 Vicinamibacterales bacterium
ACGTCGAGTCGTTGATGCAGGCCGCAATCGATCGCGCGCGCAAGCCGTTGATGACCGAGGGGCGTGGTGCACTGATCATCCGCTCCGTCGCCGCCAGGCAGCGGGCCCGACAACGACCGCTGACGAAGTCCGCAGCCGCCGCGTCCTCGAAATCGAAGCGCCAACCGAATCAACGAGGGCGGCGTTGAACTGCGGCCGAGCCGATCGTCCATGTCCGAGTCAATCGATTACGACAGGGTCGCAACCGCGTACGAGAGCCGATACGAACGGAACGATTACAGTGGCGTCGAGCAGGCGCTGACCGGCTTCGTGCAGCGGCGGCCTGAAACCGGCGGCCAATGCGTTCTCGAGGTCGGCAGCGGAACGGGCCACTGGCTCGAGTTTCTTCGCGGCACCCGTCGACAGCTGATCGGCGTTGACCTGTCTCACCGCATGCTGCAGGTGGCTCAGGAAAGACTGGGTGGCGGCCGCCTGGTTCGCGCGCGAGCGGAGCGGCTGCCGATTGAGTCGTCGAGTGTCGATCAGATCTTCTGCATCAACGCGTTGCATCATTTTTCCGATGTGCCCGCGTTCTTCTCCGAGGTAAGACGAGTGCTGCGTCAAGGCGGTGGACTGCTGATTGTCGGTCTCGATCCGCACACGGGACGCGATCAATGGTGGATCTACGATTGTTTCCCAACGGTCTTACCTCTGGATCGAAAGCGCTACCTGCCGGCAGAAAGGATCCGCGAGTTGATGGCACGCGCTGGGCTGTCGCAGTGCGAAACGCATGAAGTGCAGCACCGCCCGGCGCGATTGACGGTGAGCGAAGCCGAGCGTCGCGGCTTCCTCAACCGAACGAGCACATCGCAGTTGATGATGATCTCCGAGGCGGAATACGACGAGGGCATGAGGCGACTCAAACGGGACCCGAACAGAGTCGTCCAGTCCGACTTGCGAATCTACGGTACAACCGGATGGCTGACAGAGTGACGCGAATGCATGGGCCGTGGTAGTCTCTAACCGTACCTAGCGGGGCTCCTCGTTCATCATCGAGCCCCTACCTGCGTCTCGTCCTCGCCGAGTTCGTGGATGTAGGCATCAGCGAGCACACGGAGAAGGTGTGTGCGATGCCCCACGAACGACCGATCTTTCGCCCCAGGCATCCGCGTCAGTCGATTCGTTCGAATACCCGTATCGCGCCGGCCTTCGATGTCCGATTGGAGGATTCGTCATGGTAAAGGGTCTCGGCACGGTGATCTACCGCGTTCCCGATTTGTCACGCGCAAAGACGTGGTACGCCCAGGTATTTCAGCAGCAGCCGTACTTCGACCAGCCGTTTTACGTTGGCTTCAACATCGCGGGATATGAGCTTGGTCTCGATCCGGATGCGACGGGACTGAAATCCGGACGCGGGGGTGCCGTCGCGTACTGGCGCGTTGACGAGATCGAAACGGCCGTGCAGCATTTCGTCGCCGCAGGCGCTGCTGTTCTCGCGGCCGTGCAGGATGTCGGTGACGGCATCAAAGTGGCAACGGTCACGGACCCATTTGGCAACCCGATCGGGTTGATCCAGAATCCGCATTTCGCACTGCCGCAGCAATAGTCATCCCCGTTCGAGCCGATGGCGGCGAGCGAGACCGCGAACCGCCTCGGCTCAAGCGCAGTCGTCATCAGTCGTCGAGAGCGGCAAGGTGCAGGAGTAACGAATGCAAACCAGATTGAACCGCCGGTTCGTGATCGCAGCGGCGATCGTGGCGATGGCGCCGAACGTATCGGCGCAATCGAAAGTCGAGAAGAATCTCGTCTATGGGATGTATTCCGGCACGGCGCTGCTCCTCGATGTGCACTATCCAGCCAAGGCGAACGGTTTGGGCATCGTCTTCATTGCGGGTAGCGGGTGGAATGCTCCGCTGGGCTATGCCGCGACACCGCTCAAGGAGTCGCCGCAGGTGGCGATGTACGTGCCATCACTCCTTCAGGCTGGCTATACCGTTTTCGCGGTCACGTACCGCGCGACGCCGACCTTCCGGTATCCGGCGCAGATTGAGGATCTGCAGCGCGCTGTGCGCTTCATTCGACACAATGCGTCCAGATTTGGTATCGACGCCGGCCACATCGGCGGCGCCGGCGGATCGTCGGGCGCGCATCTCATTAGCCTGCTCGCGACCATGGATGGGACTGGAGATTCGTCCGACCCCGATCCTGTGAATCGCGAGAGCGCGAAGCTTCAGTGCGCCGTCGCGCGCGCGGCGCCGGTCGACATGTTCCAGATGAACACCGTCCTCGGCGGGCCGCTCGTGTCGCTCCTTCTGGGCGGAAGAATGGACGACGCGACGCCGAAAGGCTCTCCGGAGTACAAGACCGCCTGGGCGGCATCACCGGTCAACTACGTGACGGCTGACGATCCGCCTATTTTGCTCATCCACGGCGACGCGGATCGCACGGTCCCATTTCACCAGTCGGAAATCATGGAGGCCGCGCTCAAGAAGGTGAACGTTCCGGTAAAGCTGATTCGCATTGAAGGTGGCGATCACGGCCCGGACTTCCCGGGAGCCAAAAATCCACCGGACTACAAGGCCGAGATGGTGAAGTGGTTCGACACGTATCTGAAAGGCGGCGTGAGCCGCTGAGATGTCAGTCAGTCGCCACGGCATCGCTCGCAATGTTGCGCGACAATACCCAAGGAGGCGCCCATGCTAGGAAATCGGACGTGGGAAGACTGGATCTCGCAGTACGCTGGCAGCCACCAGCACCCAGTCAATCGCTTCTGTCACACGGTCGGCATCCCGCTCATCGCATTGTCGCTGCCACTCTTCGTCGTGGCGCTTCTGGTTCGCGGCTGGTGGGCGGTTCCGACCACACTTTTCGTTGTCGGATGGCTGTTTCAGTTCGTCGGCCACGCCTTCGAAGGCAAGCCTCCCGAGTTCTTTCACGACTGGCGATTTCTCTTTGTCGGTTTGAGGTGGTGGGTGGCGAAAGTTCGGGGCAAAGAACGCGCGTGACCGTCAGGGTCTTGGTCGAGATCCCACCACTTCGGTGCTGAGGTCCTCGTCTGGTTCGGGCAGTTCGATTGCCGATCCGCCGAGTGGCCGATGTGGCCGGAGACGGGCGCCGACCAGCGCATCCGACGCATCGTCCAGATCCGTGTCGTCGATGTTCGCAAACACCCGCGGGATCTTCAGGCCCGGGGTCATCCGCGCGGCCCGCTCGCGAAACGCACGGATCCGCTCGCGAAGCATCCGCTCGAGTTCATCGATCTTCCGGTTGCCCGGATCCATAATCGAATTCTACGCCGTTCCGGGCCTTCAATGCACCCGGGAGGCCGGGTGGTAGCATTCGATTCATGCCCGAGACGCACATTCCGAAACTCGATCACCCGGTGAGCAAGGCAGATCCCTCAGCCAAGGCAACACGAGCGAAATCGGTGCTGCACATTGCACTCGAGGTGATCCTGATCAGCGTCGGGGTCTTTCTCGGGTTGGCCGGTGAACAGTGGCGTGAGCACAGACGACACCAGGAGCTGGTGCAGTCATCGTTGCGGGATTTCCGATCGGAAGTCGTGACGAATCGCAAGGCAATCGAGGAGGTGAAGGACTATCACGCGACGCTGTTGAAAAGTTTGAAGTCGTACCTGGCCAAGGACCACAAATCGAGGAATACCGCCGACGTGCGCATCAACGGCTTGAGGTTCGTCTCCTTCGAGCAAACGGCCTGGGATCTCGCGTTGACCACGCAGGCGCTCACATACATCGATCGTGATCTCGCGTTCGAGCTCTCACGGGTCTACAACGAGCAGAAATATTTCAGCGAACTCACCCGCGGGATGACCCAGGCGATGTATCTCATTCCCATGCAGGACAATTTCGACGCCTTCGCGCAAGCCGCCGAGGTCTATTACGGCGATGCGGTCTTCGTCGAGCCGAAGCTGGTGGCAGAATACGACCAGCTTCTCCGCCACATCGATCGTGTGCTCGGGGATTGACGGCGAATCAACCCACACCGAGACGCGACGCGCGCGGCTCGGGCTGGCGGCACTCCTGGCCGTCGCCGCAGCCACGTTGGTCTCTGTCGCTCGCCTGGTCGACGCACGTACCGTCGAGGCCGTCACCGCGCGTCATCTTCTTCCACGATGGGATCTGGCCACACACCTGGGCCAAGGGTGGGTCGACTATCACCTGCTCGTGACCGGTCGCCTGTTTCGACTGGCCTGGGACCTCTGGCTCCAGGGCTATTGGCCGCCGGTGCTGTCGCTGTTCCAGGTACCGTTCTATCTGATTCTCGGCGCCACGATCGCGTCGGGACTTCGAAGTGCACTGGCGGCGTTCGTGCTGGCAGGGCTGATCGGGTGTGTGTTGCTCTGGCGCGTCTCGAAAGCTGGCGCGTCGCTCTCGGCCAGCGTGTTTCTCGCCTTGCTGATCTCGTCGCCGTATTTGCTCGCCTACGCGTCGGTGACGATGACGGAAACGCTTGGCGCGTTGGTCCAGCTCGTGGTCCTGCTCTCGTATCAATGGCATCGCGAGCGACAGACGACACGCAGCGCGAGGCTGTTCGCGATCTCGCTGACGCTGCTGTTCTTCACCAAGTACAACTACTTCTTTCTTCTTGCTGTACCGCTTCTGCTCCATGAGTGGCTCGAGCGCACGTCGAGTTGGACTTCAGGTCAACGAGTCGGAAGTCTCCGAGCATCGTTGCGCCGTGCCTGGTCGTCCTGGACGGTCAGGCTCGTCGTCGCCTACGCGATTGGGCTGCTGGTTGTGCTCGGTACGGGTGGCTTCGACGTCAACCTTTTCGGAAAACGGATCTCGGTGCACACGATCGGCAACAGCGGACATCTCGTCCTGTACTTGCTATTGGGACGGCTCTGGTACCTGCACCATCGCGGGCGCATCAGGTGGAGGCACGTGACCTCGATCGATCCACTCGTAGGGCCGCTTCTCATCTGGTTTGTTCTGCCGGTAACGATCTGGCTCGCTTCGCCGTACCCCAATCACATCCGCGACTTCGTCAATCTCGTCATCAACCGCCCGGTCGGTGAATCCAGCGTCGAAGCCGGTCTCACCACATACATCGACGCGCTTCGAACGACGTACTTCTACAGTGATTGGGTACTGCTAGCGGTGATTGGCAGTTTCGTCGCCGCCTGTGTCAGATACCGCGACCAGCCACCGGTGATCCGCTGGCTGGTCCTTGCGATTCCGTTGCAGCTGGCTGCGATCGCGATCCATCAGACACGCTTTCCGCGGTTTCTTTTACTGACGGTGGTGCTGTTGTGTCTCGTCGCCGCAAGCGAGGTCGGTCGCTGGTTCGCCGGCCAAAGAGGTCTACGGATCGTTGCGCCGATCGTCGCAGTGGCGGTCCTGACCTCTGGCGTGCTTGCGGCCCGTCGCGTGGTGGGCGAACAACGATTCCAGGAAGTCGCCTTCGAGAACTACACCGACAACGCAATCTTGCGCGCCGCGTTCGGCGAGATTCGATCTGAGCTCAATGGAGAGGACCGCCTCGCAATCGTTGGGCAGAGTAACGAGCTGTCGCCGGCGCTCCTTCGTTGGGAATTGGGCCCACCCTCTGGCGCGACATGTTTTCCGTTCGAGATTGGAGGCGCCCAGCGGATCGATCTGAGTCTCGCCACCAAAGTGCTGCTTATGGTGGCGGTCGGAGCTGATCCCGCCCCGCTCGATGAAACGAGCTATTACGCCGCACAGAAACGCACCGTTCTCGAGCAAGTGGATCGGGGAGAGCTCCGGATCCGGCGCGACATCCTGGTTTCCGATCGCCACATCGCGCTGCGTCTCTACGATCGGACGTCAGCGCCGAAGGAAAAGGGGAGGTGCCAATAAGGGGTGCCAGGAATGCCAAGGGTGCCAGGGGTGCCAGGGGTGCCGGGAGTGCCAGCAGTGCGCGCCACTCGTGGCACCCTTGGCGCTCCTGGCACCCAGTCAGCGAAGATACTCACCGCCCGAACTGCATGCTGACGCTTCCGCTCACGCCGCTCAGACCGTTGTTCGAGACGGCGCGGTAGCCAATACCGCCCTGGAGTCGCATTGAGGAACCGAGACGGACGACGACCTGGGCCTCGGGCTCGGCGACAAAGAAACCGCCGTCGTACCGGCCGTACGGGATCCCGTAATGACCGTCGACCAGCGTCGGCACCGGTATGCCACGGTGATCGATATGTGGTCCATCAAACCGCGCATAGTACGAGTCGTCTGCGTAGCGCCAGCCACCGCCGACCAGGCCATGCAGATTCAACCCGATGGTCCGGTCGGGAAACATACGCCACTGAAAGACCGGACCGAAGTAGGCGATGTGTGTGCCGTCGGTCGAATTCGCCTGCCAGTAGCCGCCGGCCCCCGTCAGAAACTGCCCACCGAAGACGTAGCCGCCGTAGGCGCCAACGAGCTGACCGGTGTGGTGATTGATCTCGGTAATACGGTAGTCAGGCGCGATTACGAAGCCGTCCTCGCCGCTGGTCACGTGGACAGTATCGCTGGAGGGGCGAGCCGTTCGCGGCGGCGCCGGCGGTTCGGTGGTCGCTTGAGCAGGCGGCGCGGTCTCGGGCGATTCGGACCGAGCCAATGATACGTTGAGCGGCGTCGTCTCATCGGCGCGAATCATCACGTCCCGGACGAATGATTCGCGCTGGGGTGATCGGATCTCGACCCGGTGCCTGCCTGGCGCGAGCTGGACCTGCAGAGGCGCCGTGGTTTCCGACCCGGTCCACTTCTCGCCATCGATAAAGATCTCCGCATCTGGCGGTTTGACCTGGATGGACAAGGTTCCGTAGTCGGTGCGTTGTTGTGCGGCCGCAGATGTGGCAACGATCCCAAGGAAGAAAAGACTTACGAGCAACTGAACGTAGTGGCGGACCGAGGGCATGGAAGTCTCCGTCATTGAAACAAGCGACTCTGCAATTGAAGTACCACGCGAAATTGGGCGCAGGTCGCGCCAGTGGCTCGCAAAGTCGTCACCAGCGGAGTGCGCGCGTGTCCTCCAAAAGTGAGAGCGTCCGCGTCGCTATCTCGAGGCTGAATCAGTAAAGATCATACAGAAAAGAAAGGAAGGCGCATGAAACCAGCGCCGGTGAAAACTGCAGTGACGCTGGCGGATCTCGAGAAGCTCGACATTCGAGTCGGGACGATCCGCGAGGTGCTCGATGTGCCGGGATCGGAAAAGCTTGTCCAGCTGGTCGTGAGCCTTGGCGATCATGACCGCCGGATTCTCGCTAGTCTGAAGAAAGAACGGCCGGATCCCCGTGCGCTGCTCGGAAAGCAGGCGCTCTTTGTGGTCAACCTGGAGCCGCGACGAATGGCTGGCGTGCTTTCTGAAGGTATGCTGTTCGACATCGGGTACGCCGATGGGATCGTGCCGGTGCTGGCCCAGCCCGAATCACCGGTCCCGGACGGTTGCCGCGCCGGTTGACCTTCGCATGCCTCGGACATCACCGTCGTTCGACATCGTCAGCTTCCGATCGCCACGCGCGTGGGCGAAGTGGCTGTCCGCCAATCACGAGCGGCGCGATGGCGTATGGCTGCGCTTCTTCAAAAAAGCCTCGAACGTGCCCTCGGTGTCTTACGCCGAAGCACTCGAAGAAGCTCTCTGCTACGGATGGATTGACGGGCAGGTCAAGAAATATGATGCCGACTCTTACGTTCAGAAATTCACGCCGCGGCGCAAGCGCAGCATCTGGTCGAAGCTCAATGTCGATCGAGCGACGCGGTTGATCGACGCCGGGCGCATGATGCCCGCAGGGCTTCGAGAAGTTGACGCGGCGCGCCGCGATGGCCGTTGGGAGGGCGCGTATGATTCACCAAGTCGCTCCACCGTGCCCGACGATCTGCAGGCGGCGCTGATGAAGAACAAGAGGGCTCAGGCGTTCTTTGACACGCTCAACAAGACGAACCGCTATGCGATTATCTGGCGACTGCAAACCGCGAAAAAGCCCGAGACACGGGAGCGGCGGCTGAAGGCGATCGTCGCGATGCTGTCAAAACGGCAGGCGTTCCACCCATGACAGCGCGAAACATCTGGCTTCGGTAAGACGGCTTGAAGGTGCGCCGACCGATTGCGCCGGCATCGAACCGATGCCATCATGAGCCGGACCTTTCATGATCGAGCGGCTGATTCCACCTGTTCCCGACCGAGATCTCCGCGCACTCGGAGAATTGCTCGTTGATGCCGTCGACTCGGGCGCGGCCGTGAGCTTTTTGGCGCCGCTCACGGTTGATCGCGCGGAACGGTGGTGGCGAAGCACGATCGCGGCCGCGCACGCGCACGCGATATTCCTCGTCGCCCGCGATGTCGATGGGATCGTCGGCACCGTGCAGCTCCATCCAGCATGGGCCCCGAACCAGCCGCATCGTGCCGACGTGGCGAAACTGATCGTGCACCGCCGTGCACGCCGCGCGGGGCTCGGTCGTCGGCTGATGCAATCGATTGAAGATGCCGCGAGGCAAGCGGGCTTTACGCTGCTCACACTCGACGCCAAGGAGGGGGGTGCGGCCGAGCAGCTCTATCGCGACATCGGGTGGACCGTGGTCGGCACCATTCCGAGGTATGCCGTCGATACTGACGGCAAGACTCCGCATGGCACGGTCATCTTCTATAAGGATCTCGTTTCAAACCTTCAGGCGTAAGCGTGTGATGACCCGCTCGACACGAAGATTCCTCGCCGCTCTGCTGGTCGCCCTCGTATCGTTCGCGGTCACCGGCGCCGCGGACTGGCCGCAGATCCTTGGCCCCACCCGCAACGGCGTTTACGACGGCCCGCCGCTCGCAGCGACCTGGCCGGCGGGTGGTCCCAAAAAAGTGTGGCAGAAAGCCGTCGGCGAAGGCTTCGCCGGCCCGGTGGTCGCTGGCGATCGAGTCGTCCTCTTCCATCGCGTCATGGACCAGGAGGTCGTTGAAGCGCTCGACGGCAGGACGGGCAGCGGCCGTTGGCAATATGCCTACGGGACCAGCTACCGTGACGACTTTGGCTTCGATGAAGGACCGCGCGCCGTTCCCGTCGTTGCCAACGGCCGCGTTTACACGTTCGGAGCGGAAGGCCAATTGACGGCGCTCGATCTGGCGACCGGCCGCAAACTCTGGAGCGTCGACACGCTTCATCGCTTTGGCGTCCGAAAAGGGTTCTTCGGTGCGGCTGGATCGCCGATCGTCGACAGCGGGCGCGTGATTGCGAATATCGGCGGCAAGGACGGCGACAAAGGCGCCGGCATCGTCGCATTCAATGCCGACACTGGCGCGGTGCTGTGGACGGCCACCGATCACGAGGCGAGCTACTCGTCTGGCGTCATCGCGACGTTCGACGGTCAGCGAACCGCGCTCTTCTTTACGCGGAACGGCCTCGTCGGTCTCGATCCCGCGACCGGCTCGATCCGGTTTCAGCGGCAGTGGCGTTCGCGGCAATCGGCATCGGTCAACGCGGCGACGCCGCTGGTGATCGGCGACACGATTTTCGTGTCGGCGACCTACGGCACCGGCGCGGCCGCGCTTCAAGTGCAAGGCGGCCAGCTTCGCGAGTTGTGGTCAGGAGACGAGATTCTTTCGAATCACTATGCAACGAGCGTCTATTCGAATGGCATCCTGTACGGCTTTCATGGGCGTCAGGAATTCAATCCGAGCTTCCGAGCCGTGGAGCTGAAGACCGGCGCGGTCAAATGGAACGTCGACACCTTCCACGCCGGCTCGGTGACGTTGGCCGGCGACCGACTGCTGATCTTGAAAGAGACCGGCGAGCTCGTGCTCGCGGCGGCCACGCCAGAGGCGTATCGCCCGCTGGCGCAGGCACAGGTGCTGCCCGCGACTTCCCGATCGCTGCCGGCGCTGGCCAACGGATTCCTCTACGCGAGAAACAACGACACCCACAAAGACGTGCTGGTCTGCCTCGATTTGCACTAGCTAAGAGTCGTTGGCACGATCGCGGCTCGCTTCGTGATAGCGTGTGCCGGGCATCGCGATCGACTCTTCCTGAGGAACCGACATGAACATCGCCATCGCGCGTGTGCCGAAGACAAGGCTGTTGTGTGCGTCGCTTCTGCTCGCCACTATTCTCGGATCGTCCAGTCATCTGTTCGCACAGGCGAACGCCGACTGGACGGAGCCCTTTCCGCCCTTCCGCATCGCCGGAAATCTGTACTACGTCGGCAGCAAGGGGCTCGCGAATTATCTGATTACCACCCCGCAGGGGCACATCCTGAGCAACAGCGACCTCGAAGCGAATGTGCCGCTCATTCGCGCCA
>JBPYFA010000324.1:0-13507 GCA_051986585.1 Vicinamibacterales bacterium
GCGCCGTTCAAGCCGGTTTCCTCGTTGTTCCAGAGCACGAAGCGAATCGATCGATCCGTCTGCACGTCGGGGGAGCTGAACACGCGCGCCACTTCCATCACCAGCGCGGTTCCGGAGCCGTCGTCATTGGCTGCTTCTCCCCAGCCGTGCCCGTCCATGTGCCCGCCGATGATGTACATCTCCTCGGGATGGGACGTCCCGATCTTCGTGCAGTAGACGTCTTGCCGCTCGCCGGGTGTTGTCGGCTGCGCGTTCAGTGTTTGCAGTCGCGGGTCCAATGGCGCAGCGCCGGCCGCGTCGGGCTGGTAGACACCGGTTCGGGAGCGGTTGCCGAATTGTGAGCTGCCGCCTTCGCGTCCGCGTCGCGTCTCGCTTCCGGCGGCTGATCCGGGAGGTCCCGTTTCACCGCGTCCGCGCCCGCCACGTCCGGCCGCGCCCGTGCCGCGCGCCGGGGCATCGGGATCGGACGCCGCCGCTGACGGATAGGTGTAGGTGATCCGCTCCGTGTTCGTGCACCCGTAGCTCTTGAGTTGCGCTTCAATCCAGTCGAGCGCCGCTTTGTTTCGATCGGTTCCCTGGCGCCGATCTCCAAATTGCGTCAGCCCTTTGATGGTGGCCTTGTACTTTTCGAGATCGAGTCGATCGACAAGCGACTTGATGATCGGATCCGGCTGCAACGCCGGGTTTGGTGCCGTCGCCGGCTCCTGCGCGACTCCGACCGAAGAAAGAATCGCAGCCGCCGACAACGCAACCAGCAAACGAGCCCAACGCATTCTTCATCCTCCATGACTTGCAAATGAGACTATCCGGGATCCGGTCCGCCTTCGCGCTTCGGCAGGCGCACGGCCGCGTCGGCGGGAGTGCCTGCGCGTGTCCCGTGAAGGGCTGCCTGATATGACTCGGTGATTCAATGATTCGAGGATCAGCGATTCGACGATTCAAGGATCAGCGATTCGCGATCAGGGATTAGCGATTAGGGATTCACTCACCATACTTCGCACCGATCCGCGGCAGGTCGCAGCATCGGCACATCGGGCTTGCACGAGAACGCCTGCGCGAATGCCGGCAGGTTTGACAACGGGCCGATGACTCGGAACTTGCCGATTGGGTGCGGATCCACTTGCGTCATCGTGCGCGCGAATTCCGGGCGGACGGCATCACCGCGGAATTGTCCCCACGCCAGGAAGAACTGTTGATCCGGCGTGAAGCCGTCGATGGTGGGGATCGGATCCTTGCCTCGCTGCGCAATCTGAAACGCACGATAGGCAATCTTGACGCCAGCGAGGTCGCCGATGCTTTCGCCGAGGACGAGTTTGCCGTTGTGGTGAATACCCGGTTCGACAAAATAGTTGTCGAACTGGTTGACGACGCAACTGTTCTTGGCCTGAAACTTCTTCAGATCCTCTGGTGTCCACCAATCGTTCAGTTTTCCCTCCGCGTCGTACTGGGCACCCTGATCGTCGAAGCCGTGGCTGATCTCGTGGCCGATCACGACGCCGATGGCGCCGTAGTTGACGGCATCGTTGGCGCCCATGCTGAACGCCGGCGGCTGGAGAATACCGGCGGGGAGCACGATTTCATTCAGCAGCGGGTTGTAATACGCATCGGAAGTGGGCGGTGTCATCCCCCAGCGGCCGCGATCGACGGGCTTTCCGATCGTCGCTCGGTCGTCGCGCACCTTGAACGCGCGCCCGGCAACCACGTCATCCCAGAATGAGGCCCGGCTGATCGACACGGAACTGTAGTCCTTCCAGTGATCGGGATAGCCAATTTTTGCGTTGAAGGTGGACAGCTTCTCCGCCGCGCGCTGTTTGGTTTCCGCGCTCATCCAGTCGAGACCCTGTATGGTTTCTCCCATCGCAGCCATGAGGTTCGTGACCATCTCCTGCATGCGCGCCTTCGCTGCCGCGGGAAAGAACCGCTCGACGTATTTCTTGCCCAGCGCTTCACCAAGCAGCGAGTCGGTCAACTCGACGCACTGTTTCCAGCGGGGCTTCATCTCGGTGGCGCCGTTGAGATATCTCCCGTTGAATGCGAAATCCTCCTTCACGAAGTCGTCGGAGAGCGACGGTGCGGCGCTGTTCAGCAGGTGCCACTTCAGATACGCCTTCCATTGCGCCACAGGCTCAGCGGTCAGGTCGCGATTGAACGCCTTCACGAATTTTGGTTCGGCGATGTTCAACACCGCTGGCGCGAGCCCTGCTTCCTTGAAATAAGCCGACCAGTTGAAGGCCGGCGCGAGGCGCTGCAGTTCGCCGAAGGACATTTTGTGATCGGTGGTGGCCGGGTCGCGCAGCGCCACGTTATCGAGCGACGCGTCGGCGAACCGCGTTTCGAGACGGATCACCGAGTTCGCGTCTGCATTGGCGGCGGCATCGGTTTCCCCGGCGAGTCTGAACAGGCTGGCCACGTGGGCCATGTACTTGTCGCGTGCGTCCTTGAATCGCGGGTCGGGCTTCAGATAGTAGTCCCGGTCCGGCATGCCAAGGCCGCCGGCGGCAATCTGCGCGATGACGTTGCCTGGCTTGTGATTGTCGGAGACCGCCGCAACCACGAACGGCACGGCGATGCCGATCGCATGAAGTCGCCCGATCGTGCGCTGCACCGCTGACACATCCCGAATCTGCTCGATCTCATCCAGCAGCGGTTTGATCGGCTTGACCCCCAGTTCATTCACGCGCGGCTGGTCCATGCACGCGCCGTAGAAATCGCCAATCAGCTGTTCGACGGAGCCCTTGGGCAGCGAAGGTCCTCCGGACACGTCATTGAGGATCTCGTGCAAGCCGTCCTTCGCCGATTCGCCGGCGGCCCAGCGCCGGCTCCATCGTGGCATCGCTGGCGGGATCGGATTGTCGGCTCGCCACTTGCCGTTGGCGAACTCGTAGAAATCGACGCAAGGATCGACGCTCCGATTGAGATCCGCGATTTCGATGCCGCGCAGCGCTCCACTCTGAGCCTCTACCAGCGGGACGCACAACGTCAGCAGAAGCAGAACCGCTCGCGTGAATCGCATGATTGCTCCGGTACCTGTCTAGTCCGCGGGTGCGGGCGCGCCGAGCGCTGCCTGCAGCCGTTCGCCGACCTCACGGGGGATCTCGACGGCCCGCAATCGGCCGTCTTCCTTCCTCGTGCAGACCGCCGTCATCGTTCCCGTGCCGACCAGCACATCGTCGCGCCTGATCGTGAACGAGTACCGGATTGAACGGCGGGTCACTTCTGTGAGGTACACCGTGACCTCGAACTCGTCTTCGAACCGAAGCGGGCTCTTGTACTCGAACGCGGCGGCAACTCTGGGCCAGCCGCCGGTTTCTTCGGCCGCCCCGATGCTCAAACCGGCGGCCCGCCACAACGCGTGCTCGGCTTCCTCCATGAACCTGAAGAACGCGCTGAAGTGGGCGATTCCCGCCAGATCGGTCTCGGCGAACTGGACGCGTCGCCGGTACCGGAACCCTTGCGGCACCACGCTCACCGGGTTGGCCCTGCGGGAAGCTCCAGGTGCGGAGCTTTTTCCTCGACCGTTGCGCCAGGCGTACCTGCATGCCACGGTGGAATCGGCGCCTTACCGGGTTTGTAGAGCGATTCCATCGGCTGCCACACCGAATCGACCCGCGGGGTGAAGACATCGCCGATCAACAGGTCGGTGATGGTGCCGCGAAGATCCGGATACGTCCGTACGAATTCACCGAAGCTGAAGCCATCGTAGTACTCGCAGACCAGGCGACGCATGCGATCGACGCCTTCGTTGAACGACGCACCCCATCGCCCCAGTTGCGCGGCGCTCAGATCGCCGCGCTCGAGCCCGTCAACAATTGCGTCGGCGGCCAGTTCGCCCGACTTCAACGCCAGCAGCACGCCGGAGGAGTACAAGGGATCCAGGAAGCCGAACGCATCACCGACGAGGACCCAGCCATCGCCGGCGACCTGCGTCGAGCGGTAGGAATAGTCGCGCGTCACGAAGTATCCAGTTGCCCGCGTGGCACCGGCGATCCGCTGCTTCACTGCCGGGCATCGGTCGACTTCTTCGTCGTAGGTCTTCTCGTGGTTCGTGCCGCGATCCTTGAACAGATAGTCGAACGGGGCCACGATACCGACCGAGACGATGTTGTCGTGCTGTGGAATGTACCAGAACCAACCCTTTCGGTTCTCGGTCTGCAGAACCATCGTCGCGCCTTCGTCGCGGCCGCTGTCCCGATAGGCCCCCTCCCAGTATGTCCAGATCGCTCCCTTGTTCAGGATCGGATCCCAGACGCGCAGCTTGAAGCGATTCTGGAGCAGCGCCGCCTGGCCGCTGGCATCGACGACGACGCTGGCGCGAATCTCGCGGCGGGTGCCATCCGCGTCTTTGATCGAAACGCCAACGGCTCGATCCCGTTCGAACAATACGTTCAGCACATGAACGCCCTCGTGGGCGTCGACACCGTGCTCGCGCGCATTCTCGAGCAGCATCTGGTCGAACTCGCTTCGTACGACCTGCCAGGTCTGCGAGCACTCGTGCGGCTTGTTGTCGAAAAAATAGAAGGGCGCCGACAGCTTGCCACTCGCATTCACGAACTGGACGCTGTATTTCTTGACGAAATGGCTCCGTTGCATCTTGTCGAGCATGTTGAGCCGCTTCAAGACCCAGTACGTTTCCGGGATCAGGGATTCGCCAATGTGGAAGCGCGGGAACCGCTCGCGTTCGAACAGGCCGACGCGCCGCCCCGCCTGTGCCACCAGGGTCGAGGCGGTCGACCCCGCCGGGCCGCCGCCGATCACTATTACGTCGTAGTCGCTCTTCATGGATTGAGATCAGGTTTGAGATCAGGTTCTCCGGGGTTCTACGGGGTTCTGCATGGTTCTACTGGGTTCGGTTCTTAGGTTCTACTGGGTTCCGTTCTTGGGTTCTACTGGGTTCGGTTCTCGGGTTCTACTGGGTTCTTTTGGTTCGGTACGTTCTGGCCTCCGCCGATTCTAACTTCCCGCAGGGACTCGAACCTTGTAGAACCCAGTAGAACCCAAGAACCGAACCCAGTAGAACCCCGTAGAACCCCGTAGAACCTCGCAGAACCCAATGAAGATCAGGTATACCGGATTCCGGCATGTTGCGGCAGGAAGAAGCGGGGGAGCAATACGTCGACGCGCAAGAGCCCCGCACGATTCAGTGCGATGGCATCGCGATCGGCGCGCGCCAGGTAACCAGACGACTTCAGGGAATCGAGTCCGTCGGAAAAACGTTCGAGCACGTCGACGTGGTACTTGGCGGCGAAATAGTCCGGGCGCAGCGACCCACGTTTGAGCTGCAGAACGAATTCGCGAATCAGCCGTTCTTCCGTCGTCGGCCGATAGGCGCGGCCGAGTGGAATCTCGTCGCGTTCGAGCGCATCGCGATATTTCTCCCACGTGTCCAGGTTCTGCATGTGCACGCCGTTGACGTGTCCAAACGAGGCAACGCCGAGGCCGATCAGGTCGGCTCCCTCCCACAGGCGATCGCGGTACACGAACTTCGTCGTCTGCGGGTTCTTGACCGCGGTGTAGGCGCTGCCGATGTGATAGCCGGCGGCTTCGAGCGCGCGGAACGCCTCCTCGACCCATCGACGTTTGGTGGCCCAGTTGGCAACCGGATCTGCGAATTGGTGGGTGCCTTTCAGGATGTCGCTGCTGATCGTCGTGTTGTAGGGCAGCTCCATCTGGTAGATGGTCACGCTATCGGGATCGAGCGCCAGCGTGCGGTCGATGCAGGCGCGCCAATTATCGTCGGTCTCCCCGAGCATCCCGGCGATCAGGTCGATGTTGATTTGCGGGAACCCGAGCGATCGGGCGAACGCATACGCTCGGCCGATCTCCGGCGAGCGATGCGCACGGCCGTTCAGTTCGAGGATGCGGTCGTCGAAGTTCTCGACCCCCAGACTCAAGCGCGTGACGCCCAACTCGCGGATTGCCGCCAGCTTCGCTTCGGTCAGCGTTCCCGGCTCGCACTCGAACGTGATTTCACGGGCGTCGCGCCACGTGGTCGCGGCGGTCAACCGATCGACCAGACGGGTGAGCTGTTGGGTCGAGAGAAACGAGGGAGTGCCGCCGCCGAAGTACACGAAATCGATCGGGCGCCCCTCAACCGCTGGCATCGGCGTATAGAGCTCCCATTCACGAGCCAATGTATCGAGATAGGCCTCGACCTCGCGGGCGTTGCGATCCGTGTAAACACGAAAATAACAAAAATGGCACCGCTTCCGGCAAAAGGGGATGTGCAGATAAAGGCCCAGCGGCACCGCCGGGACCGACGGTGACGTGAGCGCCGGCCGCGCCTCGCGCGCGACCGACTCGGCGTTCCACACCGAAAATGGCGGGTAATTGGCGACGAAATAGCTGCCAACCTCGGTCTGCTCGACTTCTGGCGGCAGAGGGCTCTGCGGCATCTCCGTACTATACTTTCGGTCCTTCCTCTTTGCTTACGCAGCGCTCCGATGAACGTCGGGCCCGCGGCCGTCCTTACCCCGCCTGCCTGGCGGCGGCTGGAACGGGAGCGCCCACGATCGTCGAGGTTGCGTCGATCGCCGTATTCCGGGCACAATAGTAATTATATGGGATCCCATACATCTTCGACGGACGCGGAAGTCCGCTCCGTCCTCGACGGCGTCCGGCGCATCGTCCACAGCCTGCGCGAGTCTTCGCGCTGGGCCGAACGGCACGTCGGCATGAGCGGCGCGCAGCTGTTCGTGCTGCAGAAGCTCGACGAATCGCCGGCGCAGTCGTTGAACGCCCTTGCCGCCCGCACGCATACCCATCAGAGCAGCGTATCGGCCATCGTGGCACGCCTGGTGGATCACGGCCTTGTCACTCGCACACGCTCGGCTCGCGACGGCCGCACAATCGAGCTTGGGCTGTCGCGGCGGGGGAAACGACTCGTCGATCGAGCGCCCGATGCCGCGCAGGAGCGGTTGATTCGGGGGATCCGACAGCTGGCGCCGGCACGGCGACGCACCCTTGCCTCGACGTTGAACGAACTCGGTCGGGCGATGGACACCGCCGATCGCCGGCCGGCCATGTTCTTCGAGGAGAACGGCCGCTCGCGCCGGAGCGTGCGGCGTGCATAACGTTCCCGATACCGCCGAACGGCTTGGTGATTTCACCGCGACACCGCGCATGGTCACGATCGGCGTCATTGCCATCGCGATCGGCGTCGTCAGCGCCTGGGTCGCGAAGGGGCTGCTCCTGCTCATCAGCCTGTTCACCAACCTGTTCTTCTTTCAGCGATTCAGCACCGCCGCGGTCTCGCCGGCCGACAACACGCTTGGCTTCTGGATCCTGCTCGTCCCGGTCATTGGCGCGTTGATCATCGGATTCATGGCGCGGTACGGATCCGATCGAATTCGCGGCCACGGCATTCCCGAAGCGATCGAGGCGATTCTGATCAACGGGAGCCGCGTTGAGCCGCGCGTGGCGCTGCTGAAGCCGATGTCGGCGGCGATCTCGATTGGTTCCGGCGGACCGTTTGGCGCCGAGGGTCCAATCATCATGACCGGCGGCGCAATCGGGTCATTGATTGCGCAGTTCTTCCATCTCACCAGCGCCGAGCGGAAGACGCTGCTCGTTGCCGGCGCCGCGGCGGGTATGTCGGCGACGTTTGCGTCGCCGGTGGCTGCCGTTCTTCTCGCGGTCGAGTTGCTCCTGTTCGAATGGAAACCCCGCAGCATCGTCCCGGTTGCGCTCGCGAGCGCGACGGCGGCCGCTGCACGCCGCTACATCATCGGCATGGGGCCGCTGTTTCCGGTCCAGCCGCATCCGGCGTTCATCGGCCCCGAAGGGCTGACTGGCTGCGTCGTCGCCGGGCTGCTGGCCGGCGGGCTCTCGGCCCTGCTGACTCTCGGCGTCTATGCAGCAGAGGACGCATTCGCGCACGTTCCCACCCATTGGATGTGGTGGCCGGCGATGGGCGGCGTCGTGATTGGCGTCGGAGGCTTGATTTTTCCGCAGGCGCTCGGCGTAGGCTACGACACGATTGGCGCTCTGCTTCAAGGCGACGTGTCCGGTAAAACCATTCTCGGCATTCTGATTGTGAAAGCGGTGATCTGGACGGTGGCCCTCGGCTCGGGCACGTCCGGCGGCGTCCTGGCGCCGCTGCTCATGATGGGCGGCGCGCTGGGCGGTGTCGAGTCGTGGATTCTGCCGCACGAAGGGGTCGGTTTCTGGCCGCTGGTGAGCATGGGGGCGATTCTCGGTGGGACGATGCGATCCCCATTCACCGGAATCATCTTCTCGCTCGAACTCACCCACGACGTGAACATGCTGCTGCCGCTCCTGGTGGCGGTCACGATCTCGCATGCGTTCACGGTGCTGGTGCTGAAGCGGTCAATCCTGACCGAGAAGGTAGCGCGCCGAGGCTTCCATCTGACCAGGGAATACGCCATCGACCCGCTCGAGATTCTCTTCGCCCGTGAGGTGATGACCACCACGATCGCCGCGATTCCGGCGAAGGCGTCGATGAGCACGCTTCGCGCGGCGCTGCATGTCGATCCGGCGGCGGGTCCACAGCAGCTGTTTCCGGTCATCGATGCGAACCGCGGCCTGCTCGCGGTGGTCACACGATTCACGCTGCAACAGTTGACCGAGCGTCAGACGACGGATGAGATCGTGAACCTCGATCCGATCCGGCACAACAAGCCGGCGGTGGCCTATCCAGACGAGCCTCTGCGTGTCGTCGTGCAGCGCATGGCGGAAACGGGCCTCACGAGATTTCCGGTGGTGGATCGCGATCCGCCGAACCGGCTCGTAGGCATCATCTCGCTCGACGATCTCCTGAAAGCGAGGGCGCGCAATCTCGAGGCGGAGCGCCGACGCGAGAGGATCATGCGGATGGACCTGGTGTTCCCCTTCAAATTCCGGCGGGTTCGAGAGACCGTCTGATCACGGAGACGACGGAGACCACGGGACTAGATCAACACGGAGGCGCGGGGGCACGGAGTTCTTTGTTCTTTGGTATTGCGGCTTGAGTTTCCAGTTTCCAGTTTCCAGTTTCCAGTTTCCGGTTGCCAGTTTCCAGTTTTCGGAGAGTGCAATTTCCTGTCGCGCTGCTGCCGCGAACTGACGAAGAACCACAAACCATAACCAGAAACGGAAAACCGAAAACCCGCAACCAAAAACCAAAAACCGAAAACCGAAAACCGACACGCCCTCTGAATTCATCCGGTGCCGCCAAGATTCCTGTGCCCTATAATCGCGGCGTGGTGTCGCTCCGAGCATGAAACTCTTCCGCCCCATTCCGCGGCGGATCGCGCGCCCGGTTTCCTTTCTCGTCTTTTGTGCCTGGCTCCCCACGATGGTCGTGCTCGTGCAACGATCGTCGGTCGCTGCACGTGCGGACAATCCAACCATTGACCTCGCCCATTACGGAACGGCAGCGGAATGGCGCGGCGTCTACTACCGCAGCGAAAAAATCGGCTTTACCGTCGGTCAGACGGTCGCGACCAGCGACGGTTTCGAGCTCCAGGAAGACGGACGACTACAGATGTCGCTGCTCGGCGCCCGGAACGTCGTGTCGATTCGGACGCGAGCGCAGGTGGATCGAACATTCAGCCTTCGCAGCTTCGACTTTTCACTGGATCCTGGTACCGGCGCGACGAGCATTCGCGGTGAGGTACAAGGGCGACGGTTGCACCTGACGATTGAAACGGCAGCCGGACGGCATGAAGAGGACCGCGAGCTATCGGCACCGCCGGTCCTTCCGATCAACCTCGCTCGCCGCCTTGCCGATTCCGGACTGGTTCCCGGTGCGCACTACGACTGGACGATCTTCGATCCGGCCACGCTCGGCAATTCGTCGATTGCGATCGATGTCGGCGGTCGAGAGCTTGTGAACGTCGATCGGCGCCGGTTGTCCGCCTTTCGCGTCGACTCGACCTATGCCGGCCTGAAGACGACGTCGTGGATTACAGAGACCGGAGAGGTCGTGATCGAGAAGAGCCCGCTGGGCTTTGAAACGATTCGCGAGAAGCCGGCCGACGCGCGCGCCATGGCGATGCCTTTCAGCGTCAAGACCGATCTCCTGAACGCATCGGCGATTGTGCCGACCGGAAAGGGACCGATCGCCGAGCCGCGCGATGTTCGACGGCTTCGGCTCAGGCTCACGGGCGTCGAGATCGATCGAGCCGATCTTGCCGGGGTCGGCCAGACGGTTGACGGCGATGTCGTGGAGATTCGCGACCCGCAATCGTTTCAACCGGGCCCCGCGGATCGGGATATCGAGCGGTATCTGAAGCCGGAAACATTGGTCGAGAGCGATGCGCCGGAGATCGTCGCCGAGGCTCAGACAGCCGTGCGAAACGTCTCGGGCAATCGGGCTCGCGCCGAGCGGCTCACCCGCCAGGTGAACGCGATGCTCGAGAAGAAGCCAACCGTCAGCCTTCCGTCGGCGCGCGAAGTGTTGAGGACCAAGGTGGGCGACTGCAACGAACACACGGTGTTGTTCGTGGCGATGGCCCGGTCGCTTGGGATCCCGGCTCGGATCGCGGTCGGGCTCGTCTCGGTGGGGGGCGCGTTCTACTATCACGCCTGGCCGGAGGTTTACCTGGCCGACAATCGCGCGACCGGGATGTGGCTGCCAGTCGATCCGACGCTGAACCAGTTTCCGGCCGACGCGACGCACCTGCGTCTCGCGCGTGGCGGCCTGGAACAGCAGTCGCGAATTCTTCCGCTCATCGGCCGGCTGCGGATCGACATTCTCGACCTCGAGACGGCACCCAACACGACACCGATCGTGGTCGGGCGTCGAGCGAACGACACCAGCCCCTTGAGCATCACCCTGCCATCGCGCGCGCCCGGCGACTGCTGGTCGACGCCGCCTGAGAAACGGCGGCGCCGTCAGTGATTGCCGTCCACGAGTTGGTGAAACGCTATGGTACGTTCACCGCCGTTGATGGCGTGAGACTTGACGTGCCCCGCGGCGAGATTCACGGATTTCTTGGGCCCAATGGCGCCGGCAAAACGACCACCATTCGAATGATTGCCGGTCTCCTGAAGCCCACCTCGGGCCGCGTCGTCGTCAACGGCTACGACCTTGCCGTCAATCCAGAGCAAGCGAAGCGATCGCTCGGGTTCATTCCGGATCGCCCATTTCTCTACGAGAAGCTCACCGCTTCGGAATTCCTGCGGTTCCACGGCGGACTGTACGGACTCGACGAAGCCGCGGTCGCGCCACGTGTTCACGAAATGCTCGATCTGTTCGAGCTCGGGCGCTGGGAGCACGAGCTGGTCGAAAGCTTTTCGCACGGCATGAAGCAGCGGCTGATCATGTGCGCGGCATTCCTCCATCGGCCCGAGGCCGTGCTCGTCGACGAGCCGATGGTGGGGCTGGATCCGAGAGGCGCCCGATTGATCAAGGACGTGTTCCGGAAGATGAGCGCCAACGGGGTCGCGATCCTCATGAGCACGCACACGCTGGAGGTGGCCGAGGAGATGTGCGACCGCATCAGCATCATCCTGCAGGGGAAGATCATCGCGACCGGAACAGTTCCAGAGGTGCGTGCGATGGCCGGCAACCCCGACGATCAGCTGACGAATGTCTTCCTGAAGCTAACGGGTGGGACGGCGCTGCAGGAGATTGAAGACGTTGTCTAAGAGGCAAGTTGCGATGACACCGCAACCCTTTCCCTATCTCCTGCTTCCTTCGTTCTGGGCCTCTCGCAATCGCGCGCACCGTCGCGAGCGCGGTGACCTCGTTCGCGCGCTCGCCTTCGGCGGGATTGGGGTGGCCGTGGCGTTCGCCATTTTCTGTGGAGCGTTCTGGCTGACGTGGCAGCTCGCCGGTTTCGCCGAGCTTGGTGATTACCTGCTGCGCGCCGGCTTGTCCTGGCTCTTTCTCACCTTTCTCTCGTTCCTCGCGTTCAGCGGCGTCGTCACCGCCCTCTCCATCTTTTTTCTCTCGGCCGATTTGCGGTTGCTCGTGGCCGCACCGGTCACGGCGCGACGTCTTTTCTATGCCCGATTCGTTCGCACGCTCGCCCAGGCTTCCTGGATGGTGGTCGTCTTCCTGCTGCCGGTGCTGCTTGGCGTCGGCATCGCACGGTGCGCCCCGTACGCGTTTTACGGCATCGCGGTGCTGACCATCGCACCGTTTGTCGTGATTCCGGTGAGTGTCGGAACCGCCGTCACGTTCGCGCTCGTCAATGTCTTTCCCGCACGTCGCGCGCGTGATCTGCTGATGGTCGTCGGGTTGGTGTTTGCAGCCGCGATCGTGGTGCTGCTGCGATACATCCGGCCGGAGCGGCTCCTCCAGGTCGAATCGCTTCCAGACGTGACCGCATTTTTCGCGACGCTGCAGTCGCCGGTGACGCCGCTGCTGCCCTCCTTCTGGGCTGGCGAGGCGCTCTTTGCAAGCTTGCAGGGAGGCCGCGATCTGCTGCACGTTGTGGCGCTGTGGACGACGGCCGCATCGCTGACGCTGCTTGTGGCAGCGGCGCACGAGCGCTGGCATTTCACCGGCTTCAGTAACGCCCAAGAGGCAAAAAAGGCGCGCGTCACCCAGCTGCAGGCGCTGGACCAGATCGCACGGCTGTTGCCGACGTCGGAACCACGGCGTCTTCTGCTGTTGAAGGATGCGAAGGTGTTCTTTCGCGACGTCAGCCAATGGTCGCAGCTCCTGCTGCTAGTGGCGCTGATGCTCGTCTACCTTTACAACTTCCGCGTACTGGACCTCGATCGCATTCCGTACATGAGCGGCGTTGTCAAGAATGTATTGGCGTGCGTCAATCTCGGGATGACCGGCCTGGTGATGGCGACCGTTGCCGTCCGCTTCGTGTTTCCTGGCGTATCCTCCGAGGGCGCTGCCTTCTGGATCGTTCGCTCTTCTCCTGTCAGCTTGCGCGATTTCCTCTGGTCGAAGTTCTGGATCGGCTTCGTCCCGGTGCTGCTGCTGACAGAAGCGCTGACTGTCGCCGCCAATTATCTGATGGGCATCGATCCGGTTCTGCAGCTGATTGCGCCGGCGTCGGTTCTTTTCATGTGCTTCGCGCTCGTGGGGCTGGCGACCGGCCTCGGCGCACGCTATCCGCGATTCGCTGCCGACAATCCGAGCCAGGTTGCCGGGTCGTACGGCGGGATCGCGTTCATGGTGATAGCCGTCCTGTTCGTGCTCGTCATGGTAGGGCTGATTGGATGGTCCTCGACGGTCTACCTCTTTCACCAGGCACGCCACATTCCGCTGGCCGCAATCGAGCGACTCGAAATCGCCGGAAGCCTCGCAGCCGCGGCAGCCATCAGCCTCGCGACCTGCTGGCTCGGAATGCAGAGCGGAGTCCGTGGGTTGATGGAACTTGAATAGGCTCTGCTGGGTTCTACGGGGTTCTGCTGGGTGCTACGCGGTTCTACAGGGTTCGGTTCTTGGGTTCTGCCCGGTTCATGGGTTCTACAAGGTTCTCCGGTCCCCAAAATCGATCTGAGGACGAACGCTGTAGAACCCAAGAACCCCGCAGAACCCTAGAACCGAACCCCGCAGAACCCAAGAACTGAACCCCGTAGAACCCAAGAACCGAACCCC
>JBPYFA010000325.1:0-8398 GCA_051986585.1 Vicinamibacterales bacterium
GGAGAGGCGTCGGGACGATTGACGCGTCAGAAGCGGCGTGGCTTCGAAAACACTACCTGCGACTCATCGTGGAGTTCGCGACCACCGTGCGCGACTCGATTGCGGACCAGGCGTCGCGACATGCGGCGGCGCAGGTGATTCAGTGCAAGGTCCTGGAACACGAACGCAACCTGCGGATCGTGCTCGATGGGGACGGAGGTTCGGTTCCATCGCCGACTGAACCGGCGGCCGTGAAAGTTTCGGCCAACAGCTGATTCCTGCTCGCGTTCTCACACGCGACAAATACTCCCTTCCAGTTATCGTCCCCCACGATGTATGTGACTCGTGAGTCCGTACGGCTGCGCTACACTGGCGACCGTGCTGCTGATTGGTTCGCCCCGATTCGAGGAACACGTGACACCTCCCGGACACCCGGAACGCATGGAACGCGCGCACGTGTTCGATGCCGTCGCCGCCCGGTGGAAAGCCAGGGGAGGCGCATCGACCGTCCCTCGACCCGTCACTCGAGAAGAGCTGCTTCGCGTCCATTCCGCCGACTACGTTGACGACATCGCACGTGTGTCTGGGCGTGCGGCGATGCTCGACCCGGACACCTTCACGTCTCCCGAGAGCGTGGAGATCGCGGAGCTGGCGGCGGGCGCGACCGTCCAAGCCGCCGAGCATGCGATCGCGAACAAGGACTCGGCTTTCGCCCTCGTGCGTCCGCCAGGACACCACGCCGAGCGCGACAGGGCGATGGGGTTTTGTCTGTATAACAACATCGCGGTTGCCGCCGCGCATGCCGTCGCGAATGGACTCGACCGGGTGGCGGTCGTCGA
Source organism: Vicinamibacterales bacterium (assembly GCA_051986585.1). Lineage (GTDB taxonomy): Bacteria > Acidobacteriota > Vicinamibacteria > Vicinamibacterales > 2-12-FULL-66-21 > JALZOC01. The sequence continues at coordinate 819 of JBPYFA010000325.1, forward strand.
CATCGACGTGCACCACGGCAACGGAACGCAGTGGATGTTCTACGACGATGATCGGGTGCTCTACCTGTCGACGCACCAATACCCGTTCTACCCAGGGACCGGAGCTGCGCATGAAACCGGGAACGGCAAAGGTCGTGGGTTCACGTTCAACGTTCCGCTGGAAATGGGCGCGACGGATGCCGACTACGAGCTGGTCTATCGCGCGGCGATCGTTCCGGTGATCGAGGAGTTCGCGCCGGCGCTCGTGCTCGTGTCCGCCGGGTTCGACGCGCACGAGAAGGATCCGCTGGCATCGATGCGGGTCACGACTCCGGGTTATGCATCGGTGGTGCGGCAGCTGCGCGAGGCAGCGCCGAGCGGAGCGCTCGTATGCGTTACTGAAGGAGGTTATGACCTCGGGGCGCTTGCCGACTGCCTCGACGCGTCAATCGCGGTGATCTCCGGCGCGTCAGATGTCGCGAACGTTTCCGCCAACACTGGCTCGACCGGCCGCGCAGAGCGCGCGCTCGATGCCGTGCGTGCGGCCCAGAAACCCTTCTGGCACGCGGTGTGAGCCTGCAAGAGGCGGTATAATTTAGAGATCGTGCCCGATTACAAGCCCCAGACAATCGAGAAGAAGTGGCAGGAACGGTGGCGCGACGACCGCGCCTTTGAGGTCGTCGAAGACCCGTCGAAACCAAAGTTCTACTGCCTCGAGATGTTCGCGTATCCATCGGGACACGCGCACGTCGGACACGTCCGCAACTACATGATCGGGGACGTCGTCGCCCGCATGAAGCGGATGCGTGGCTACAACGTGCTTCACCCGTTTGGCTGGGACGCGTTCGGCCTGCCGGCCGAAAACGCGGCAATCAAGAACGGCACGCACCCCGAGACCTGGACGCTCGAAAACATTGCCCACATGAAGGGGCAGCTGCAGCGGCTCGGGATCAGCTACGCGTGGGAACGCGAAATCGCGACCTGCCTGCCCGACTACTACCACTGGAACCAGTGGATCTTTCTCAAGATGCTGGAACGCGATCTGGCGTACCGGCGTCGCTCGAACGTCAACTGGTGTCCCAGTTGCCAGACGGTTCTCGCGAACGAGCAGGTCGTCGATGGCGCGTGCTGGCGTTGCGGCACTCCGGTGACGACGCGAGAGCTCGAGCAGTGGTTCTTCCGTATCACCCACTACGCTGACGAATTACTGGATGCGACCGACACGCTGACCGAATGGCCCGAAAAAGTTCTGACGATGCAGCAGAACTGGATCGGTCGATCGGAAGGCGCTCGCGTGAGGTTTGCGCTCGCGGATTCGCAACCCTCCGCGAACCGCGAACCCCGAACCGCGAACGGCGAAATCGAAGTCTTCACCACCCGCATCGACACGATCTACGGCGCGAACTTTCTCATGCTCGCGCCGGAGCATCCGCTGGTGCAGCAGTGGAGCAGGGAAGCGGGAGCCGACGAGTTCCGACGCAATCTGCAACGCTTCCAGGCGCAGGATCGCACGGCGCGGATGACGGGCGAAGTCGAGAAGGAAGGGTTCGATACCGGTCGAAAGGCGATCAATCCGTTCACCCGAAAACCGGTGCCGATTTGGGTCGCGAACTTCGTCCTGATCGAGTACGGCACCGGGGCGGTAATGGGTGTGCCCGGCCACGATCAGCGGGACTTTGAGTTCGCGAAGAAGTACAACCTGCCGATCACGATTGTTGTTGAGGCGGGGCTGAAGGCCGGCGCTCCGGGGGTGGCTGAATCCAACGACGCCGTTGGCGAATCCGCCTACGATGGCCCCGGAGTGCTCGTCAACTCCGGCGAATACAACGGGCTCGATTGGGAAGAAGCCAACGTGAAGATGACGGCTGACGCCGAGGCGCGCGGCATCGGCAAAGGCACCGTTCAGTATCGGCTGAAGGACTGGGGCATCTCACGTCAACGCTACTGGGGCACGCCGATCCCCGTCGTGTACTGTGAGAAGTGCGGGATGGTTCCCGTGCCTTCGGATTCGCTGCCCGTCTTGCTCCCGAAGATCGCCGAGTTCAGCGGACGCGGCGATTCACCGCTGGCCCAGATTCCGGAGTTCGTCAACACGACGTGTCCGAACTGTGACGCACCCGCCCGCCGCGAAACAGACACGATGGATACGTTCGTCGATTCGTCGTGGTACTTCTTCAGGTTCTGCGATCCGAAGAACGGCGAGCTGCCGTTCGATCCGGAAAAGGTCGGCTACTGGGGCCCGGTTGATTTCTACAGCGGTGGCGTCGAGCACGCGATTCTGCACCTCATCTACTCGCGGTTCTTTTCGCGCGTGTTCCGCGATCTCGGGATGACGACGATCAGTGAGCCGTTTACCCGTCTGCTGACGCAGGGGATGGTCCTCAAGTCCGGCCAGGTCATGTCGAAGTCAAAGGGCAACGTGGTCGATCCGGATGACATGATCGAGAAGTACGGCGCCGATGCCCTCCGTCTGTATGTGATGTTCGTCGCGCCGCCGGAAAAGGAGATCGAGTGGACCGACGCCGGGCTCGAGGGGAGCTGGCGTTTCCTGGCGCGAGTCTGGCGCATGGTTGATTCGCTGGCGGAAACGATCGGTGGCGAAGGAATTCCGAATCCGTCGGAAATGGAGCTAACCGACACCGAACGCGCGCTCCGGCGCAAGACCCACGACACGATTCGGCGCGTCACGCAAGATCTCGATCCCCGCGTGCACCTGAATACGGCAATCTCTGGTCTGATGGAGCTGGTGAACGAGCTGTACACGTTTTGCGCCAACAGCGATTGCTTGCGGATCGGGCAAAGCGCGACTGACGCCGGCTCGGTCGGCGTTGTCGAACGCGCCGCCACGGTGGCGGTGTTGAAGGAGTCGGTCGAGGCGGTCGTGCGGATGATCTCGCCGTTTGCCCCGCACATGGCCGAGGAGCTCTGGGAGCAGCTCGGTCATTCAGGCGGCATCGTCGAGGCCGGCTGGCCGACTTTCGATGAAGCCGTCGCGAAGGCCGAACAGGTCGTGATCCCCGTGCAGATCAACGGCAAAATCCGAGCACGTCTGACCGTCGCCGCCGACACACCAGAGGATCGCCTGCGCGAAGTCGCCCTGTCGGACCCTCAAGTCGTGAAGCACCTGGAAGGCAAGACGGTGCGCAAGGTGGTCGTGGCCGGCGGACGGCTTGTGAGCATCGTTGCCAGTTGAGCCGCGGGAACACGGATGAACATTGATGGGCCGCGGAAAAACACGGACGAACACGAAACGCAAATGAGCAACTATGGCCAGCCGGCGTGAATTCCTACGGACCGCCTCACTGATTGCGTCGGGTATGGCGCTCCCGGCGTGCGGCTATTCGCTGGCTGGGCGCGGGTCGTTCCTGCCGGCGTCAATCAGGGTCATCGGCGTGCCGATGTTCACCAACAATACGCCGATCTTCGAGATCGAGAAGCGCATCACGCCGCGAGTGATTTCGGAGTTCATCGGCCGCGGGAAATACACGGTCAAGCCGGACGCGAACGGCGTCGACGCGCTCCTCACTGGCGAGATCTCGTCGCTGACGGTGACCCCCGCGACGTTCACGGATGAACGCCAGGCATCGAAGTATGTGATCACGGTCGTGACGAAGATCGAGTTCCGCGACGTCAAGGCCGACAAGGTCCTGTGGCAGAACCCGTACCTGGCCTTTCGCGAGGATTACGAAGTCACGAACACGACGAATGTGACCGACCCGGCCGCCTTCCTTGGTCAGGATGTCAATGCGCTCGATCGCCTTGCCGTCGAGCTCGCGCGGAGCATCGTCAGTGCCATTCTCGAAGCGTTCTAAGTGGTTCCATTCCTTAATCGCGCTCTCCGCGAGAGCCTAGACGCGACAAGGCAATGCCAGGCGCCACCCCTCAAGCCGTTCGCAAGCAACTCGCGCAGGGCAACGCGGATCCTGTCTACCTAATCGTCGGCGACGATGAAGCGGAAATGTCGCGGCTCGCCGGGGACGTCTCCGCGCTGGTCGAAGACGAATTGCGAGCGTTCAATCTCGAGCGGATGTATGCGACCGAACGATCGGTCACGCCCGCTGCCATCGTCGAGTCGGCGCGAACCTTCCCGATGCTCGGCGATCGCCGGGTTGTCCTCGTCCTACGTGCAGAGAAGATTTTGAAACCAAAGCGTCGAGGCAAGGACGTCGAGGAGGAGATCGCGAACGACGACGATGAGCCCCTTGGCGACGTTGACGTGCTCGAGGCGTACCTGAGGGCGCCCGAGCCGAAGACCACTCTCGCGTTCGTCGCCGCAGATGTCGATCGCAGCCGCCGCCTATATAAGACGCTCCAGAAGCAAGCCACCATCGTTGAATGCTGGGGCCTGAAAGGTGCGAAAGACGGGAAGCCCGACCTTCGACAGGTCGCGCGGACGGCTGAAGCACTGGTGCGACAAGCCGTCGCCGATGCGGGTCAGCAAATCGATGGTGCGGCGGCGCGACTGTTGGCTGAACGTGCGGGGACCGACATCGCGACCCTCCGGGGCGATGTCGAGCGGCTGCTGCTCTATGCCGCGGGCAAGTCGAAGATCGACGTGAAAGACGTGCAGGAAGTGGTCAGCGCTGAAACCGCGCAGGACGATTGGGCGGTCACGACCGCCATCCAGCGCGGTGACACGGCCGAAGCGCTGCGCCAGCTTGGGCTCGCGCTGGAATCAGGCGGAGTGCCTTACATGATCCTGGGGCAACTCGGCTGGTTCGTTCGTGAAAAGATGCCGATGTTCGACGCGCGGCGCGTCCCGGCAGCTGTGGACGCGCTCTTTCGAACCGACGTCGATCTGAAGAGCTCCGCCGGTGACCCGCGCGTCCTTCTTGAACGGCTGGTGATCGAGTTAAGCGGCCGCTGACTTCTTGGCCACGCGGCTTGCCAGGCGAGACTTATATCGACCGGCCGTGTTCTTGTGAATCAGCTTCTTCGCTGCCATCTTGTCGACGAGTGAGATCGTGTTGCGCAGCGCATCCTTCACTTTCGCCGGATCGTCCGAGTCGATGGCGGCGCGGATGTCCCGCAACGCGCCGCGAAGACGCGTGCGCAGCTGACGGTTGTGTTCCCGACGTTTGACGTTCTGACGATGCGCTTTGAGCGCGGAGTCGTGACTGGCCACTCTTCAAATCCCTCTTTGGTGTAACTCTTCCTTAACGCGCCACCGCTTTGACTCGCCGCCGACGCCTGCCCTAGGCGCGGTGCTGAACTGCATTGCCGGCGCGAGTCGAAGGGTACAACCTTCGAAGTATATCATTGATGCAGGGGTATAATGTCCCCCATCCCTGCGACTGCTGTCGTTGTTCCGAGGAGCGCGCGTGCCGGAATTCGAGATCAATCAAACAACCAACGAAACCATCGCTCGACTAGACACTCCATACCTCGACCCAGATGATTTCGCCGATGTTCCGCGAAGCCGCCCGCGCGAAGGACTGCCGGCGGCGTTTCGGATGCGACACGCGTCGCATTACGTCGAGCAATTAATGGGTGACGCGCCGATTCAGTCGGTCCGTCAAATTCCAATCGATCAGGTGGTCGGTCCAGACGTGACCGCCGATGTTTCCGATCTCGTCGCTTCGATTCGTGAAGTCGGGATGCTTCAGCCGCTTCTCGTGACCTCGCGTGAGCCGTCACGATTCGAACTGCTTGCTGGACGGCACCGGCTGTCGGCGGCGCGCCAGGCCGGTCTCGAAGCCGTGCCCTGCCTGTTGGTCAATGCCGATCAGGAAGCGGCGAGCAAGCTCAAGACGCACACAGGTCGCCGTTCGACCATCGAGGAGAAGCGCGCCGAACCGCACGCACCGGTGTCGAGCGACGTCGGCGCGACGGCTGAAGTGCTGCGAACGGCGTTTGCTGAAATCAGCACATCGATGCGATTCATCGACGCGCTTGCGCCGATTGCCCGCACCAACGACTCCGGGCTGCGCGCCACGATGATCGTGAATGCGATCAGCGTCGAGGCGCACCGCGCGACGACGCTCGCCGCGGCCGCGTCGCTCCTGACCCGTCGCGAACCGCTGAAGCTCGAGCCGATCGATTGCGCCGCGATTCTTCAGTCGATTCGATCGGAAGTTCGCGTCGAAGGACGGTTGAAGGGCGTCTCGATTGAGTGGACGCAGTCAGTGGCGCTCGCAAGAACTGTCGGCGATGTCGAGGCGCTCTCGACCGGATGGTCCGCATTGATCCATGCGATGCTGGCGCTCGCTGAGGAGGGGGAGAGCCTCGAGATCGTTTTGGACGCTCCGAAGGTGCGGCCGGCTCTCATCCTGGTTGTGAAGCTACATGGCGGTGGCGCGGTCGCCGACGGCAATCGATTCTTTGACCCCGCATGGCACGAACACCCCGCGGGACGCAGCGGGGCCGTGATGCTCGCCGCCGCGCTTCAAAGCGCACGATTGCACGGAGGCCGTTTGTCGTTCGGCACGATCGATGATGGCCTGGCGCTGACATTCGTGGCGCCGCAGCCGCTCGATTGAGTCGTAATTCGCAGTTCGCAGTTCGCAATTCGCATTTCGCCGTTCGCGGCTGCTGGTTCGCACGTATGCGAACAGCGAACCGCGAATTGCGTACCGCTACTCTCCCTCCTTCATCTTCCGCAACCGTCGTCGTTCCCGCTTGTCCGGCGACCCGGCAGTTTGCGGGCGCATGAACGCCCGCGCCAGGCGATCGATTCGGCGTTGCTCGATCTCTTCCGCGGTAGGCGGCGGCGTCACATCCTCGTACAGCCCGCGCGCCTCGTTGCGGGCGATGTGCTTGTCGGCGACGGCATAGACGATCACGCGTTGCGTGCGGCCTAACGGCCGGCTGATGGCGATCTCATCCCCGGATCTGATTTCTCGATGCGGCTTGGACGGCTGGCCGTTGACCTGAATCTTGCCCGCCTTGCACGCCTTTTGCGCTTCCGACCGGGTTCGAAACAGGCACGCGACGTCGAGCCATACATCCAGCCGAGCCGTCACCTGAGAATCATTGGTCATGCCCTGGTTCCATGCCGCCGTTCGGTGACACCCTTTCGAGCTGACGATTCTGTAATCGACCGTGCAGGAGCGAGACGCTCGCGCCGATAGAATTCCCGTAAGTCATTGAAAAATGTGGGTACTGGCCTTGCCTTGTTGAGGTCGGCCAGACGACGGTAAACTGCTGATCTCCAACCGATTGATGCGCTCGAACCTGTTCCCAATCGTGTTCGCCACTCTGGTGGCTCTGGCGATGCCGTGCGTCGCTCAGGCCCAAATCTACACGTGGCGGGACGCGACCGGAAACCTCGTGTTGTCGGACCACCCGAAGGACAGCACGCAGCGCACATACGCGGTGGTCGGCACGAGCGGCGATATCCGGACGACTCGGTCGTCGCAGCGAACCTCTGCGTACGATTCGCTGATTGAGGAACACGCATCGGTGCATCGCGTCCGCCCCGATCTGGTGCGCGCCGTCATCCAGGCCGAGTCGGCATTCAACCCGACGGCGCGATCGGTTAAAGGCGCGATGGGGCTGATGCAGCTAATGCCGGCAACCGCCGTCGCCTACGGCGTCAGCAATGCCTTCGATCCGGCGGAAAACATTCGGGCCGGCGTGGCGTATCTGCGCGGACTGCTCGA
>JBPYFA010000326.1:0-8498 GCA_051986585.1 Vicinamibacterales bacterium
GAGAATGCCGGTGGCCAGCGTGCAGACCGCGATCGCGACGGCCAGCGTCAGCGCCGCCGCAGCGGTGGTGGTCTTGCGGTGCATCAGAAAGCGCCAGGCGGCGCGAAGATCGGTGAGCATGAGCGGGTGGCGGCAATGATTGTATCTCGCGTCCGCTTCGTCGCCCGTCGAGCTTCTCGAAGCTCCTCCCGACCGGCATTCAGCAATCAGCGATCGACAATCAGCAATTGCAGCCGTGGTCCCTAGGGGTTTGTCGGACGGCCTTCCTGCTGCCAGCCGCCGCCGAGGGCACGATACACTTCGACAAAGGCCGACAACTCCGCCTGGCGAGCTTGTGCGAGCGACAGCTCCGACTCGAAGAGCCGTGTCTCTGCATCGAGCACTTCGAGATAGCTGGTGGCGCCTCCCTGATATCTGATGTCAGCCAATCGCCGCGCGTCCTGCGCGGCGGTCGCCAACGCTTCGAGCTGGGCGCGGAACTCGCGCGCCTTGGTGTAGCCGACCAGCGAGTCGGACGTCTCGCGAAAAGCCTGCTTCACAGTTTGCGCATAGACGGCGACGGCCTCCTTCGTCCGCGCTTCGGCGAGTGCGACCTGCGAACGTGTGCGTCCCGCCGTAAATACTGGCTGCGTTACGCCGACAATGGCGCTCCAGAAGCCAGCGCCCGGCGTGAAGAGCGCAGCCAGCCCCGTGCTCTGCACCCCACCGCTTCCGGTCAGTGAAATCGACGGGAAGTACGCCGCACGCGCCACACCGATCTGCGCATTCGCCGAGACGATCTGTTGCTCGGCCGCCTGAATGTCGGGACGGCGTTCGAGGAGTGACGACGGCAGTCCTGCGGGAAGGTCGGGCGGGTGGGGCTGATCGGCGATATCTCTGCCGCGCGTCACCGGCGACGGGAAGTTGCCCAGCAGAACGCTGATGAAATTCTCTTGCTGCGCAATGCGACGCTCGGTGTCGGCAATCGTGGCTCCAGCGCCAAACACCAGCTGTTCGGCCTGCCGGACGTCCAGCAACGACGTCACGCCTCCGGCCTCACGCGTCTGCGTGAGCTGCAACGATTCCTTCCGCGAGACCAGGGTCCGCTGGGCGATGTCGAGCTGGAGGTCGAGCGCGCGCAGCTGGAAGTAGGCATTCGCCACGTCGCTGATTACGGTGCTCGTCACCGTCCGGCGGCCCCACTCGGTCGCCATAATTTCGGCACGCGCCGCTTCGGTGGCGCGACGATATCGACCCCAGAAATCCAACACCCAGTCGGCGGTGGCACCGACTCGCACGGCGCCCCCCGTTATCGCAGAGGACGATCGCGTGGCCGCGGTTCGAGCGGCGCCCGCGTCCGCCGCCGCCGTCACCGTCGGGTACTGGTCCGCCCGCGTAATCCCGAACTGGGCTTCGGCTTCAAGGACGCGCGCGGCGGCAATCTGAAGGTTCTCGTTCTGCGTCAACGCCGTTCGGATCAGTGCCTGCAGCTGTTCATCCTGGAAGACCTCCCACCATTTCGCGTCCGCAATGGGGGAGGCGGTGGCGGCCGGTTCGCCCCCCCGGATGGCCTCGGGCGTCGGCAATGTTGGCTTCACGTACTTCGGGCCGACCACACAGGCAGACGACAGGGCGCCCAGCAGTGCGAGGCCGAGTGTGGGTAGAGGTCGCTTCGTGATCATGACGCGCTCGGTTTCGGTGATGGCGTCAACGCGGTTGCGCGCGCTCGCGAGCGGCGGGTCGCCAGCTTTTCGACTTCGACGTAAAGCAGCGGAATCAGGAAGATTCCCAACAGCGTCGCGGCGATCATGCCGCTGACGACGACGGTGCCAAGAATGCGGCGCGATGCTCCGCCCGCGCCAGCCGCGATCCACAGTGGCGAACAGCCAAGAATGAATGCGAACGACGTCATCAGAATCGGCCGCAACCGCAACTGTGCGCCCTCGAGCGCGGCGGTGACCAGGTCTTTGCCTTCCTCGCTGCGAGCCTTGGCGAACTCGACGATCAGAATGGCGTTCTTCGCCGCGAGTCCGATCAGCATGATCACGCCGACTTGCGCGTAGACGTCGAAATCGAATCGCCGCATCAGCAGGCCGACGAAGGCGCCGACAATCGCGACTGGCACTGACAGCAGCACCGAGAACGGCAGCGACCAGCTCTCGTACAGCGCCGCCAGAATGAGGAACACGAAGATGAGCGACAGCGCGAACAATCGTGGCGCGTTGCCCGAGGCTTTCCGTTCCTGGAAGGCCAAATCCGACCAGTCGTAGCTGACGTCCGCGGGCAGCGTCGCCTTCGCCACCTGTTCGAGCGCGTCGAGCGCCTGCCCGGAGCTATATCCAGGGGCCGCGGCGCCCGTAACCTGGGCCGCGCGATAGACGTTGAAGCGGTTGGTGTACTGCGGACCAAAGATCTGCTTCACTCGTTGGAGCGAGGACAGCGGCACCATGTTGCCGTCGTTGTTGCGCACGTAGAACTGGCCGATGTTTTCCGGCGTCATCCGCTCTTGACCTTCGGCCTGCATGAACACCCGCCATTGCCGGCCGAAGCGATTGAACTGATTGATGTACAACCCGCCCAGAAATGTCTGCATCGTCTGATACACGTCGGTGAGCGCGATGCCTTCCTTGAGGACTTTGTCGCGATCGACGTCGACGTAGACTTGTGGCGTTGTTGCGCTGAACGGTGAGGCGACGCCAGAGAGCTCTGGGCGCTTGCGCGCTTCGGCAAGAAACGCCTGCAGCACTTGATCGAGGTGCTCGACTGTTCCGCCGGATCGATCTTGGAGCCAGAACGTGAAGCCGCCCTGCGACCCGAGGCCTGGGATCGATGGCGGCATGATGGCCGCCACTGCGGCTTCCGGAATCTCCTTCCTGAACCTGGGATTGAGTCGATCGACAATCGATCGGGCATCGAGGCCGCGATGCCGCTCGGCCCATGGTTTCAAGCCGACGAAGTAGAAGCCGTAGTTCGGTGCTGTGACGCGCGTGAGCAGGCTGAAGCCGATGATCGCGTTGTACGCGCCGAGGCCTTCGGTGTTCGAAAGGATGGCTTCCACCTTGCGACACACTTCATCGGTCCGTTGCAGCGATGCGGCCGGCGGCAACTGCACGTTGAGCAGGAAATATCCGTAGTCTTCCTCTGGCACGAAGCTGGTGGGCAGTCGGCGTCCGAGCACGCCGGCCAGAACCGCGAACGCGGCAAGAATAGCCAGGCCGACGCCAGCCTTGCGAATGAGACCACGGCTGAGCGACACGTAACCGCTTGATGCCTTACCAAACGCACGATTGAACCCGCGGAAAAAACCTCCCAGCCATCGCCCTTCTTTTCGCGGCCGCAACCACATGGCAGCCAGCGCCGGCGACAGCGTCAACGCATTGAAGGCCGAAATCAGCACCGAAATCGCGATGGTGATGGCAAATTGCTTGTTCAGGCTGCCCTGAATGCCGCCCATGAAGGCGACCGGGATGAACACCGCCGCGAGAATCAGCGCAATGCTGACGACCGGACCTGAGACTTCGTCCATCGCCCTGATGGTGGCATCGCGTGCCGACATGCCTTCTTCGATGTGGTGCTCGACCGCTTCGACCACGACGATCGCGTCGTCGACGACGAGACCGATGGCCAGCACCAGACCAAACAGCGACAGCGTGTTGACTGAGAAACCGAGCGCCGGGAACACCATGAACGTGCCGATGAGCGACACTGGAACTGCGACGGCCGGAATCAGCGTGGCGCGCCAGTTCTGCAGGAAGAGATAGACCACCAGGATCACCAGCACCATCGCTTCGCCGAGCGTGATCACGATCTCGCGGATGCCTTCCGACACCGCCCTGGTGGTATCGAGGGTGTAAGCGAACTCGAGGTCCTGCGGAAAGCGTCCACGCAGCGTTTCCATCTGCGCGCGGACTCCGTCAGCCACGGCGAGCGCGTTCGATCCGGGTGCCTGGAAAATGGCAATGGCGCAGCCGGACTGCCCGTTGACGCGTCCGATCTGCTGGTAGTTGAGCGCGCCGAGCTCGATCCGAGCGACATCTCGCATTCGCACGACGGAACCGTCCGGGTTCGAGCGTACGGCGATGTTTCCGAATTCCTGTTCGGTCTGGAGGCGGCCCTGCGAGCGAACCGTGTACGTCATCTCCTGGCCGGCGGGAGCAGGATTCGCGCCGACCTGTCCTGAGGGGTTGACGGTGCTCTGTTGCTGGATCGCGCGGCTGAGATCCGGCACCGTGAGCCCGAGTTGCGCGAGACGCTCCGGCTTCACCCAGATTCGCATCGCATAGTCGCCCGCGCCGAAGATACGCGCTTCGCCAACACCCGGCACGCGATAGATGGCATCGAGGATGTTGATGTTGGCGTAATTGGCAAGAAAGAGCGCGTCGTAGGTCTGCTTCGGCGAGTACAACGAGACGATCAGCATCGGCAGGCCAGTCTGTTTGCGCATGCTCAACCCGAACTGACTCACCTCCGGCGGCAGATTCGGTTGCGCCTGCGCCATGCGGTTCTGCACGTTCACCTGATCGATGTTGGCCTGCGTATCGACGTCGAAGGTGACGGTGAGCGTCATGGTGCCGTCGTTGGCGTTGCTCGACTGCATGTAGAGCATGTCGTCGACGCCGTTCATCTGCTGCTCGAGCGGCGTCGCGACGGCCTGCTCGATGGTCAACGCATCGGCCCCGGGATACTGTGCGGTCACCAGGATCTGCGGTGGAACGATCTGTGGAAACTGCGAGATCGGCAGCCCCGACATCGCCACCAGTCCGCCGAGGACGGTAACGATGGCGATCACGATCGCGACGATGGGACGACGAATGAAGAAGCGCGACATCACAGATCCTCAGCCGATGAAGGAGCGGGGTGAGGGGACACGAGCGTGCCATCCTTCAGTGAAGGGCCATCAACCACGACCCGGTCGTTGGCCTTCAGCCCCTTTTCGACGATCCAGCGATTGCCGATCCGCGCGCCGAGCGTGACCGTGCGGACCGCCACCTTGTTCTCGGGCGTGAGAACCCGGAGTTGAAATCCATTCTGCAGCTCTGAGACAGCGCGCTGCGGCACCAGCAGCGCATCGCGACGAACCGCGGTCTGCGCGCGCACCCGGCCGTATTGGCCAGGACGAAGAATGTTGCCCGGATTCGCGAACGTCGCGCTGACTCGAATCGTGCCCATCTTGGGATCGACGTCGCGATCGAACGCGACTACCGATCCACGGTACGGATATGTCGTGCCATCCGCGAGCACGAGCGAGAGCCCGCCACCCTCCTGCCACAACGTCGCGGCCCCGGCGGGACTGCGAACGCGGTCGGCAACGGCCAGGTATTCCTGTTCGCTGATGGGAAAGTACACCTTGATCGGATTCACCTGCGACACGGTGGTCAGCAGCGTCGTCGGGCCAACGAGGTCGCCAATCTGGGCCGCGGCAATCGCGGCGACGCCGTCGATCAACGAGGTCACGCGAGTAAAACCAACATTCAGTTGCGCCGCTTCGACGGCTGCCTGCGCCGAAGCGACCGACGCCTGCGCCGCATCGCGAGCGCTGGCGTCGTTGTCGAGTTGACTCTGCGCGATCGCGCGCTGCTCGGCCAGTGGTTTGTCGCGAGCGAAGTCCCGTTCGGCTTTCGCCAGCTGCGCCTGACTTTCGGCGAGCCGCCCGCGCGCCTGATTGAGCGCGGTCTCGAACGGACGTCGATCGATCTCGAAGAGCAGGTCGCCTTTGTGGACGAATGCGCCCTCGCGATACGAGCGCCGCACCAGGTAGCCGGACACCTGCGGCCGGATCTGGGCGTTGACGGTGCCATCGAGTGTGGCGATCCACTCGCCGGTGATCGCCACCGGCTCAGGAACGACCGTCACGAAGGCGGCACTGGGCGGCGGCAGCGCCGCCGCCGCCTTTTCACTGTGGCACCCGGCGACGGCGCTCAGCGCACCGACGGCGAGAACGACGATCAAAGCTTTCGTTTTCATGAACAGCTCACGGTTTGGCGCGACCAGCAGCGATGGCGCCTGACAGAACGAGTCGGACCACGCGCCCGACCCACTGCGGATCCAAGGGTTCGGGCCGCTCCCGCAGCCGCGCGTTGATCGCGCCGGTCAGCACGTCGAGCAACAACTCGAGATCGACGCGCTTCGGCAAATCGCCGCGTCGTCGAGCGCGTTCGAGGACGCGCCGGGCCGGCGCCCGGTGGCGCTCGCGGATTTCAGCGACGACGCGATCGACTTCCGGATCGCCACGCTCGGCGATCAGCGCGCGTACCACGCCGCGTCCGGCCGGCGTCGCCCGCAGCGTGGTGGCGGTCATGAAGGTGGCACGGAGATCATTCTCCAGATGTCCGGTTTCGACCGCCACCGGCGGGGTCGCCAGATTGGTCAGCGCGGCAATCACCAGCTGGGCGCGCGTCGGCCAACGTCGATAGATCGTCGTCTTGTTGACGCCGGCACCTTCGGCAACATCTTCGACCCGCAGTCCGGCATATCCGTGCTGGCCCAGGACTTCGAGCGTCGTGTACAGCACCGTCGACACGACGCGGGCGCTTCGTCCGCGAATGCGCGGACGACGAACGGAAGCGTGCCTGGGCTCGTGGGAAATCACGGACGCGCGGGAGTTCAGCGGCGAGGTCAACCTGTCAATAGTAGCGCAATTAACGCAACTCTCAGTTGCGTTTGTGTGGCCGCCACGGCCGAGTCGGAATCACATAGAATGGCGTCGCGCGGATGCCGATCGTCGCCTTCGACCGCCTAATCAAGACCTACGGCGACACGCCGGCGCTCCAAGGCGTCTCCTTCGACGTCGAGCCGGGTGAGATCTTCGGCTTGCTCGGCCCAAACGGTGCCGGCAAAAGCACGCTGATGCGCATCCTGATGGACATCATCAGGCCGGACGAGGGACGGGTGCTGACGTTCGGGCATCCGCGAACCCGCGACGATCTCGATCGGCTCGGCTATCTTCCCGAGGAGCGTGGCCTCTACACCAAGCTCACCGTCATCGACGTGATGACCTATTTCGGCGCGTTGAAGGGATTGACCCGGGCGGAGGCGCGCCGCGTCGCGTTGGAGTGGCTCCAAAAGATCGACCTGCCGCAGGTCGCGTCGTGGAGGATCGACCGACTGAGCAAAGGCATGAGTCAGAAGGTGCAGATTGCGGCGACGTTGATGAGCGAGCCGGAGGTCTGCATCATGGACGAACCAACGACAGGGCTCGATCCGGTGAACGTGCGTCTCGTCCAGGATCTGCTGATCGAGCGGCGCAAAGCCGGACGGACCACGGTGCTCTCCACTCACCAGATGGGGCATGCCGAGGCGCTCTGCGATCGCGTCGCGTTGATTCATCGGGGACGGCTGATGGTCTATGGCCGTGTCGATGACGTCAGGCGGCAACATTCGCGGCCAGAGGTTCGCGTGCGGGTGCGCGGCGCGCTGCCCGCAATGCCGCACACCGCCGAAGCCGTGCCGACGACCGATGGTGCGTGGCGGATTACGATTCGCGATGGCGCGGAGCCGGCCGATTTGCTTCAGTCGCTCGTCGTTGCAGGCGTCCAGGTGCACAGCTTCGAGTCGCTGCTCGCGCCCATGGAAGATATCTTTCTCAACGTTGTCACCGAGGCCGAGCGTGAGCCGCTGGCGTAGAACCAAGACCGTCGCCACGTTCGAGTTCCTCTCGACCGTCAAGCGCCGCGGATATCTCATTACCACCTTCGGCATGCCGGTCTTCATCGCCTTGTACGCGGCGGTCCTCGGCGTTCCCGCCTACTTCATGACCAAGCAGGCGAGCAAGCCCTCGAGCTTCGGCGTGGTCGATCCGGGAGGAGTTCTCGGTCTCAAAGATGAGACGACTGCCGGCTCGGATCAAATGCCGGAGGATTTGCGGCGGGCGCTGGAAGCAAGCGGCCAGCAGGCCACAGTGGAGCGAATAATCGGCAGCGCCAGGAGTCGGTTCCGCCCTTACGCCACCGAGCCTGAGGCGAGGGCGGCGCTCGTCGCTCAGACGATCAAGGGGTACTTCGTGCTGCCGCCGGACTATCTGCAGAAGGGTGGCGTGATCGCGTACGGACCTGATGCCGGAGGGCTGTCGAACCAGGACGGCCGCAGCGCGTTCGAGGATCTGCTTCGCCAGCATCTGCTCGCGGGGCGCGTCGATGGCACAACCGCGGCACGCATCCTCGGCCCGGTCTCCGGGATGCAGCGGCTTGCGGTCACGCCGAAGGGCGAGGTCGTGGACGGCGGCGGCGCGTCAACTGTTGTTCGGATTGTCGTGCCGGTGGCGTTCATGATCCTGTTCCTGCTGTCGGTGCTGATGACGTCCGGATTCCTGCTGCAGGGGACCGCGACCGAGAAGGAGAACAAGGTCGTCGACGTCTTGCTCGCATCGGCAAACCCGGACGAGATACTGGCGGGGAAGTTGCTCGGGCTCGGCGCCGCCGGCCTTCTGCAGGTCGGGCTCTGGCTCTCGGTTCTCACGATCGGCGGCATCGGGATCGTCCCGCTGCTCATCGCCACGCATGTCGAGGTCCCGTGGATCGCAG
>JBPYFA010000327.1:0-14186 GCA_051986585.1 Vicinamibacterales bacterium
ACTCTCCGGCGGTTCTAAAGACTTTCGGCCATCCCCACGCGTACTTTCAGGGGAGCGCCGCAAACCAACACGCGGCGGTGCCTGGTCGCGCCATCGGCCGTGGTCTCCAGGATCGTCTGCGACAGGAGGGGGGAGCAATTTGAGTACGCCGGGAGATGTCGAATGAGGCTCACCACCATCGTCCTTTGTCTCGGCTTGATCTCCGGCTGCGCCTCGAGTCCCGTGGAGCCGACCAACGGCGGTCACCGGACGGAGAGTACTGGCGGCGCGACTCTGCCGGGTGGTGGTGGGGCCGTGCCGGATGTCATAGCAGTCTATACGGCGACCTTAACGGCCTCGGCGGCATGTGCCTTCGTGCTGGAGCCCGAAGCGCGCGAGCGGACCTACACCGAGACGCTGCGCTCGAACGGAACCATCGAGTGGTCAGGTCCGACTCTGAGTCCACCTTCAGGTCACGCGACCATCTCTTCAGGATCGGTTTCCGACACCTCCCTGTCGTTTTCGATCGACGTCGAGCGCGATCCGCAGTCCGACGATTTTCACGGGCTCTGGGAAGACTTAGGCGGCGGCAAGATCCTGAACATTTCCGGCAAGGGAAGCGGCGCCGTCCGAGGGGCCGAAGTCACCGGAACATTCGATGGTCTCTTCGCACTGTACGATCCGCTCGATCCTCCCCAGCCCGGAATTCTCTTCACCGCCCACTACTGCAAGGCGAGGGACCACCAGTTCCGATTCGTGAAGCAATGACGCGCAGCGTCGTCGAACAAAGAAAAGTCGGTATCAGGAAGGTCATATGGGCAAGCGGATTCTCGTCGGACTCGCGGCCACAGCGATGCTTGTGATTTGCTTTGTGGGCAGCACTGGCTGTGACAAGTCCTCGCGTTCGTCGCCAACCGCACCTTCGTCTCCCGTATCGCCAACTCCGCAACCTCCAACTCCGCAACCATCGGGTGAGATCATCCGCCTGGGTGAGGTGGTCAGTGGCACGATTACGTCTGAATCGATCTGCAAGTTTGCGCGTAATGACCCGCGATCTGATGACTTGTGCTACACATTCTCAGTCACAGCGCCCGAGAACGGCACGCTCGTCGCCGCCGTACGGCTGACGCCGGACGCCGCGACGGTGCTTCGCTTCCGGACCGTGACGGGCGAGGTCATCGACGTGTTCTGTTGCGCCTCAACTACGGGGCGGGTTCCGGTGCAAGCCGGATCTGTCGTCCAGATCGAGCTCGCGTATGTCGGCCGCCCGTCAGGTTATCCCTCCAGCGTGGCGCCGGTTGCCTACACGATCGAGACGTCGCTGGAAACCGGCGGTCTGCAACAGCGGGGTGATCTACGCGCGATCGTGTTCGGCGACACGACGCGCACGCAGCGTTTGGCGCAGGCGCGTGTCGAAGTGCTGGATGGTCCGCTGGCGCGCCAGGTCGCGCGCTTCGACGAGGTTTCAGGGCTTTACGAAGTGCTCGATCTGCCGGCGGGGTTCATTCACGTCCGGACGTCCGCGCCAGGTTTCAACCCAGTCGAGGAACAACTGCCCGTGGGTGCCGAGCTGCCGCGCGAAATCGTGCTCACTCGCACAGCGCCGCTGCCGGACAGCACGCATCAACTGAGCGGAATGGTACCGGTCCCTGGCTCGTCGAACACCTTTTTCACCCACGCGAAAGTGGAAATCCTCGACGGCCCGCTTGCAGGAGTGTTCACCTTCACGGACGACGACATGGGGGAGTTCTTTCTGCGCTCGCTGCCGGCTGGGATGATGCGGGTGCGTGCGTCGTTCGGGTCCATGTCGGAGACCGTCAGCGTGGACATCTCGGCGCCGAACACGTGGTTGAAGTTCCATGTCGGGTCGCAGTGACCTGACATCCGGATCGCGCTACTCGATCGCGATCGTCAAGGCACCACGAAGGTAAGGGACGCCGGCGGCGAAGACCGATCGGACGAATCGATCGCTCGCACAACGACGGTGTGCTGCCCGTCCTTCAGCACCTCAGGCACCCGCAAGCAGTCACGGGGCGTTTCGATCACAGGCTGCTGGTCAAAGGTGACGGCGTATTTCGCCGGCTGGCCGGTAATCGGCGCATCCCAGCAGAGATATTCAGGCGGCCGAGGAGTGTGCGCCCAGGCAAGAACGCCTACACCCGCAGCTGCAGCTGCCAGCCCGAGCGCCGTCGTGATGATCCTTTGCCGCGTTCTCTTGGATCGCATGTTTAGCCCACGGAGGCGGTTAAAAGTCTGCCGGTGAGGAGAGTTTTCTCACGCAATCAACAGTTATGGCTTCGAGAAGCTGAAAAGAAGCAATCACGATACCTGTCTCTTACCAGAGCTCCATCGGGTTTCAGTTGCCGCTCCTTCCAACTGCGACCTTCGGCTCGTGGAACACATCTCCACCAAGCGGCCTGTCATATAATTCGGTCGCTCACCTCATCAATAATTGGTTCGAACTCCAGGTTTGATCGCCATGCACAAACTGGTCGCCACAGTCTGCTTGATTGTCGGCCTCTCGGCTTCCTCCGCACTGGCCCAGGCGACGCGCGTCGTCGATCGCGATGGGCAGGGGAGTGCGGCCAATTGCAGTGACTCCACGCCCACATTCGCAACCGTTGGTGCCGCCATCGCAGCCGCGGCGAATGGCGACACAGTTCTCGTCTGCCCAGGCACCTATATCGAGAACATCGACTTCGGCGGAAAGGCAATCGTCGTGCGGAGCAGCGGTGGGCCCGCCGTGACCGTCCTTGACGGCAACTCGATCGATTCGGTTGTGAAGTTCGTCTCGGGCGAGAGTGCCACGTCGGTGCTGGAGGGATTTACGATTCGCAATGGACGAGCCCAGTTCGACGGAGGCGGCATCCGGATCTATTCCGCTTCTCCTGTGATCCGTCGCAACCTGATCGTCGGCAACAGTGCGTGTGAGTCACTCGGCATTTCGATCAATTTCGGATCACCGCTTGTCGAATACAACACGATCGCCGATAACCGCCAGGTCGGCTGCAGTGGCGGGACTCGCGGCGGCGGACTCACGATCTCTGGCAACTCGCAGGTGATCGTCCGTCACAACAACATCTTCAACAACGTCGGCGTCATGATGGGCGGCGGCATTGCGCTATGGTCGGCCGATGGAGCAACCATCGAGTCCAACGTGATTCGTGGAAACGGTGCGCAGGAAGGAGGAGGCATTGCAATTGCCAGCGATGCGGACGTTTCGATTATCGGCAATCTGATCGTCGGTAATGAGGCGGCATTCGGCGGCGGCATCCACTGGCTCGTTCCGACGAGCAGCCGCGGAATACTTCTCGTCAACAACACGATCGCGGATAACGAGAGTCCGTCGGGTTCCGGGATCTTTGCCGATGGCTTCGATGGAAACGCCGCGTTGTGGAACAACATCATCGTTGCGGCGGCCGGCCAGACGGCGGTCTTCTGCGGCAACTTCAACGATGTCCAAGTGCCGTCGTTTCGATCCAATGATGTGTTCAGTGCGAGCGGTACTGCCTACGGGGGGATCTGCACGGACCAGACGGGATCGAATAACAACATCTCCGCTGACCCGATGTTCGTACAGCCGGCGGCCAACGACTATCATCTCCTGCCAGGCTCGCCAGCTATAGATGCTGGAAACAACAACGCCACAGCATTGCCGGCGACCGACGCGGATGGGCATGCGCGCGTGCTCGACGGGAATGGCGACACGCTTGCCGTAGTCGACATCGGAGCCGACGAGGCGCCGTCGAGCGGCATCGCGCCAGCGGCTTTTGGCAAGAGCAGTCCGAGCGATGGCGTCCAAGGGCAACCGAATCGCATGGACCTTGTCTGGGAGCCATCTTCAGGGGCGACGGACTACGAGTTCTGCCTGGATAAGGTGAACAACAATGCCTGCGACGGAGTGTGGGTTCCGGTTTGGAGCGCGACGAGGGCGACAGTCTTCGGCCTCGATCCCGGAGCAACCTACTACTGGCAGGTACGGGCAATCAATGCCGCAGGGCTGACCTACGCGAATGGCAGCAGTTCCGCCGGCTGGAGCTTTACAACCGAAGTCCCCGTCCTGACCCGCATTATCAGCTTGAGCGGCGATCTTGATTTCGGGACCGTGCTGGCGGGGAAGTCATTCACGCGCACGCTGACGATCAGCAATACTGGAAATGATCTCCTCACGGTCAGCAGCATTTCCTCTCCAAACGGGTTCAATGCGTTCTGGTCAGGAACCGTTGCTGCTGGTGGATCGCGCAGCGTAACTGTCACGTTCTTTCCGAACAATCAGGGCAGCTACGGCGGCACGATCAAGGTCATTGCCGATCAGACCGGCGGCACGAACACCATCCCGGTGTCCGGCACGGCTATTCCGGTGAGCCGCATCATGAGCCTCAGTGGTGACCTCGCTTTCGGCAACGTTCAAGCAGGAACGACAGCCATCCGCATCCTGACCATCAGCAACCGCGGCAACGACGCGCTGTCCGTCTTCGGCCTGTCGCTCCCGACCGGGTTCAGCGGCTTCTGGTCCGGCACGCTCGCGCCAGGTGAGTCGCATGGCGTGACGATCACGTTCGCGCCGACCCTCACGACTGGCTATGGCGGAGCGATCACGGTCTCGGCGAACCAGACGTTCGGCGGTGCCACCATCATGGCGAACGGCGTGGGCATCCTGCCGACCGGTACTCAGATGTTCTGGCAGCACGCAACGACCGGCTCTCTCGAAGCCTGGTATCTGCGCGGTCCGCTCGTGGCCGCCCAGCTTCCACCGAGCATCGCGCAAGTCACGGACCTGAATTGGAAGGTCGTTGGAACCGGTGACTTGAATGGCGACGGTATGCCCGACATTGTGTGGCAGCACGCCTTCGATGGATGGCTGGCTGTCTGGTTCATGAACGGCAACGTTGCGGTGAGTACCCAACTGCTGGGAATTGAGCGCGTCCCAGATCTCAACTGGGTGATCCGCGGCGTTGGCGACATCGACGGCGACGGACACGCCGATTTGATCTGGCAGCACCGGACGGAGGGATGGATCGCGGCGTGGCGCATGAACGGGGCGCAGGTCTTGAGCACGACGTTTCTGAGCATCCCGCAGGTTGCGGTCGAGTGGGAGATTGCCGGAGCAGGCGATCTGAATGGCGACGGGAAAGCGGATTTGGTCTTTCAGCATCGAACCGGCGGATGGCTGGCCGCATGGTATCTCGATGATTCCAACGTAACCTTGGCGCAGCTGTTGAGTATCAACCGCATTACCGATGCGGACTGGCACATCCGCGGCGTCGGTGACTGCAACGGCGATGGACGCGCGGATCTCCTGTGGCAGAACGACAGCAACGGGTCGCTCGCTTTGTGGCTGTTGAACGGCACAACGGTTGTCAGTACATCGTTCCTGTCGAGCACCCGCAGCGATTTGAATTGGCGCATGGTCGGGCCGGGTTAGAGGACTCGCTGTTCTTGGGTGGGAACGGGTTCTTTCGAACGAAAAGCAAGGGGGTGGCTTCGTTCGTTTGCCGTTCTTCGGGGACGCTTTCGTGTGCTTGACCCCTCTTTGCACGCATAGTACCGTTTAAAGGTTCTGACCTCTGACCGCTGCCAGCCATGGCGACAGTCGGGGCCGCTTCATTGCCTGGATCCACCTGCTGATGTCGCTTCCGCCTCCCAGTTCGCTCAAGAAAACGCCGCTGAATGCCCGCCATCGATCGCTTGGCGCCCGCATGGTGGAATTTGGCGGTTGGGACATGCCGGTCGAATACTCGGGCATCGTGGACGAGCACCTGGCCGTGCGGACCCGCGCCGGGTTGTTCGATGTCAGCCACATGGGGGAGATCGAGATTGCCGGCGGTGACGCGCTGACGGCGGTCCAGCACATCACCTCGAATGATGCGTCGAAGCTCTCGATCGGGCAGATCCAGTATTCCGCGCTGACGACGCCGCAGGGAACGTTTGTCGACGATGTGCTCGTATACAAACTGGCCGACGAACATTTCATGCTCGTCGTGAACGCGTCGAACATCATCAAGGATTTTCACTGGATTACGGAGCACATGCACCATCCCGGGGACGCGGTCGCGGTGAACACCAGTTCGAGGTATGCGCTGCTCGCGTTGCAGGGGCCGGCATCGAACGCTGTGCTCCAGTCGTTGACCGGCGCGAATCTGGCGGCGGTCAAATACTACTGGTTCACTACCGGTGAAGTTGCGGGGGTGCGCTGTACGATCTCGCGGACGGGATATACCGGAGAGGACGGGTTTGAGGTATTCGTGCCTCCCGCGTCCGCCGAGCGCGTCTGGGACGCGATTCTGGTCGCTGGCCAGGATGCCGGCGTGATTCCGGCAGGCCTCGGCGCCCGCGACACGCTGCGGCTCGAAGCATCCATGCGACTCTACGGGAACGACATGGACGAGACAACGACCGTGCTCGAGGCGGATTTGAACTGGATCGTCGGATGGAAGAAGCCGCAGTTTCTCGGACTC
This sequence comes from Vicinamibacterales bacterium, assembly GCA_051986585.1. GTDB lineage: Bacteria > Acidobacteriota > Vicinamibacteria > Vicinamibacterales > 2-12-FULL-66-21 > JALZOC01. The sequence goes on from JBPYFA010000327.1 coordinate 6,438, forward strand.
GACGCGCTGCAGACTCAGAAGACCGAAGGCACGAGGCGGAAGCTCGTTGGATTCGAGATGCTCGATCGCGCGATTGCCCGCCATGGATATGACGTGTATATCGGAGGCGCGCACGCGGGAACGGTGACCAGCGGAACGCAGACGCCGTTTTTGAAGAAGGCAGTCGGCATGGCCTATCTTCCCACCGAGTACGCAACGCCGGGGGCCGAGTTCGAGGTCGACGTTCGCGGCCGCCGCGTACGCGCGGCCGTGGTGCCGATGCCGTTCTACAAGCGAAAAACGTAGCGCGGCGCTTTTTAGCGGCGTGTCCGGCCGTGTGAAACAGACCAGCGTCGCAGGGAGCGATCAATGTATCCAGCCGACTTGAAGTACACCAAAGATCACGAGTGGGTTCGAATCGCCGGCGCCGAGGCGCGTGTCGGCATTACCGATTACGCGCAGAAGCAGCTGGGCGACGTGGTGTATCTGGAGCTGCCGGAAGTGGGCCGGAGGATTAAGAAGGGCGAAGTGTTCGGCACGATCGAGTCCGTCAAGGCGGTTTCGGAGCTCTACGCTCCGGTCAGCGGCGAAGTGACGCAGGTGAACGCCACGCTGACGCAGAGACCGGAAGCCGTGAACAAGGATCCGCACGGGTCGTGGATGATCGAGGTCAAGGTCACCGATCCCAGCGAAGCGTCGGATTTGTACGACGCGGCAAAGTACACGGAATTGACCAAGTAGGTAGGGAGCTTTCGCCTAAATCAAGGAGCTTCCGCCTGAAGGCGGAAGCTACGGGGATACATGATCGACGAATTACAGGGGTCCTTTCAGAGCAGGCACATTGGTCCGGACGCAGCCGCACGCGATGCGATGCTGCGGACGATTGGTGTGCCTTCCATAGACGCTCTCATCGAGCAGACGATTCCCGCCGGCATCAGGTTGACCGGGGCGCTGGATCTTCCCGAGGCCGATAGTGAAGCCGCCTATCTGCGTCGGCTGACCGGGATTGCCGCCCGTAACGTTGTCGCCCGGTCGTACATCGGGATGGGTTACTACGACTGCGTCACACCGAGCGTCATCCTGCGGAACGTGTTCGAGAATCCTGGATGGTACACGCCGTACACGCCGTATCAGGCTGAAATCGCTCAGGGCCGTCTCGAGTCGCTCTTGAACTTTCAGACGGTGGTCAAAGATCTCACCGCCATGGACATCGCCACCGCGTCGCTCCTCGATGAAGGCACCGCCGCAGCCGAGGCGATGACGATGTTCCACCGGCTGCAGACCAAAAAGGCGCCGGCCGGCCAGGAGAGCGTGTTCCTCGTGTCCGATCGGTGCTTTCCGCAGACGATCGACGTCGTGCGCGGGCGCGCGGAACCACTCGGCATTCGACTCGAAATCGGCGATCCGACCGTGTTGCCGATGGACAAAGCGTTTGGCCTGCTGCTGCAGTACCCGGACGATCATGGCGAAGCGACCGATCTGCGGACGATCATCGAGCGGGCCCATGCGGCAGGGTTGCTCGTCGCGGTTGCCAGCGACTTGATGGCGCTGACGCTGCTGACACCGCCCGGGGAGATGGGCGCGGATGCTGTGGTCGGCAATTCTCAGCGGTTTGGTGTGCCGCTCGGCTATGGCGGACCGCACGCGGCCTTCTTCGCAACGCGCGAATCGTTCGTGCGCCAGGCCCCTGGCCGCATCATTGGAATTTCTGTCGACGCCCGCGGACATCAGGCGTATCGAATGGCGCTGCAGACGCGCGAGCAGCACATCCGCCGCGAGAAGGCGACGTCGAACATCTGCACGGCTCAGGCGCTGCTCGCGAATATTGCGGCGATGTATGCCGTGTTTCACGGTCCCAAGGGACTTCGTGCGATTGCGTTGCGGATTCACGGCCTGGTGCAAGCGCTCGAATCTGCTCTGACGGCATCCGGATACCGGCAGACGAATCGCGCCTACTTCGACACGCTTAGAATCGAGGGGGCCAACGTCGACCGGGTGCGACAAGCCGCCGAGGACGCCGCCGTTAACTTCAGATACTTCGGCGACGGCGCGATCGGGATCTCGGTCGATGAAACCACAACCATTGACGACGTTGTGGAGATCGTCCGGGTGTTCAACACCGCGCGTGGCCGCGCAAGCGCAGCAGTGCTGCACTTCGATTCCACTGCCTCAGTGGCACTCAAAGCGCCATCAACGCTTCAGCGCACGTCGAAGTACTTAACGCATCCTGTCTTCAACACGCATCATTCGGAAACGAAGATGATGCGATACATCCGCAGCCTCGAGCGGAAGGATGTCGGCCTGGACACCTCGATGATTCCGCTCGGGTCCTGCACGATGAAACTGAACGCGGCGTCCGAGATGCTGCCGGTCACGTGGCCGTCGTTTTCACGTGTGCATCCGTTCGCGCCGTCGGGCCAGGCCGCAGGGTATCGTCTCGTGTTCGACGAGCTCGAGCGCGCGCTGTGTGAGATCACCGGGTTGGCGGCGGTGTCGCTCCAGCCGAATTCCGGTGCGCAAGGAGAGTTTGCCGGCCTGATGGTGATTCGCGCCTACCATCACCACCGCGGCCAGCACGAACGCGACGTGGTTCTGATTCCCGCTTCGGCGCACGGAACGAACCCCGCGAGCGCAACGATGGCAGGATTGAAGGTCGTTGTCGTGGCGTGTGACAGCAACGGCTACATCATTCTCGACGATCTGCGTGCGAAGGCCGAGCAATACAAGGAAACGCTGTCGTCCTTGATGGTCACCTACCCGTCGACCTACGGCGTGTTCGAGGAGGACATCAAGGAGATCTGCCGGGTCGTTCACGAGCACGGCGGCCAGGTATACATGGACGGCGCGAACATGAACGCGCAGGTCGGCCTGACGAGTCCGGCATCGATCGGCGCCGACGTCTGTCATCTGAACCTGCACAAGACGTTCGCCATTCCACACGGCGGCGGCGGGCCCGGGATGGGGCCGATTGCTGTCGCCCAGCACCTGGCTCCGTATCTCCCAGGGCACCCGGTTGTGAAAGTCGGCGGCGCGAACGCCATTCCAGCGATCGCGGCGGCGCCGTGCGGGAGTGCCAGTATCCTGCTGATCTCGTACGGCTACATCCGGATGCTCGGCGCGCGCGGCATGACCGAAGCGACGCGGCATGCCATCCTCAACGCGAACTACTTGAAGGCTCGATTGCAGGGTCATTACGACGTCCTGTATGCCAATCACAATGGCCGCGTCGCGCACGAAATGATCTTTGACTTGCGGCCCTTCAAACACGGGGCCGGCCCTTCAGTCGATGAGCAGGACGTCGCCAAGCGGCTCATGGACTACGGCTTTCATGCGCCCACGGTGTCGTTCCCGGTCGCGGGGACGATGATGATCGAGCCGACCGAGAGCGAATCGAAGGATGAACTGGATCGGTTTTCGGACGCGCTGATCGCGATTCGCAAAGAAATCGAGGAGATTGCCGAGGGTAAGGCGGACCCCGTCGACAACGTCTTGAAGAACGCTCCGCACACCGCCGAAGAGGTGACCTCCGACAGCTGGACGCATCCGTACTCGCGGCAGCAGGCGGCGTTCCCGCTGCCTTATGTTCGTGCGAGCAAGTTCTGGCCTTCAGTTGGGCGCATCGATAACCCGTATGGCGACCGCAACCTGATCTGCGCCTGTCCGCCGATGGAAGCGTACGAAGAGGTCGGGGTGAAGTAGTTCGCTATTTTGCGAAACTCGCGATCGTTTCATGCCGCAGCATCGCTGCGGCCGGCTGATCGAGGTACAGCGTCACGTTCGGATGAGTGCGGGTGATCGATGCGGGCACCTGCGGCGTGATCTCTCCCTCGAGCGAATCTCTGACCGCTTTGGCTTTACGCGTGTCGGGCACGATCAGCAGCATTTCGAGCGCCTTCATCATCTGACGAATCGACATGGAGATCGCTCTGGTCGGCACGTCGCCGATGTTCGCGAACCATCCCTCGCCCACCTGTTGTCGCCGGCACGCCTCATCCAGTTCCACGAGAATGTAGGGATCGGTCGTGTCGAAATCGGCAGGAGGATCGTTGAAGGCGAGGTGCCCGTTTTCGCCGATGCCGGCGAACATCACATCAATCGGTGCACGTGCCAATTCCCGTCCGACCGAACGCATGACGTTGCCGACGTCGGCGGTGCCGTCGAGGAAGTGATACTGGCGGATGCCGGTTTTGTCGATCAGGTTCTCGCGCAGGTACCGCCTGAAGCTGGCGGGATGGCTCTCGGGGATCCCGACATATTCATCGAGGTGAAAAAGCTCGACCCGCGCCCAGTCGATGCCGGGAAGGGAGGTCAGCTCGTCAAGAAACTCGAGTTGTGAAGCCCCGGTTGCGGCGACAACTCGTGCGTGCGCCCGAGCACTGATGGCACGGCGCAAACTCTCGGCCGCATGGCGCGCAGCAGCGGCGCTCATCGCGCGGCGATCCGGTTCGAGCCGTAGCTTCATCGCGCCCGGGCCATCTTTCCAATTTCCCGCCTCGTGCAGAGCATCGCGGCACTCCTTGGCTGACCCATCAGCCTCCCGGATGTTTCCAGAGCGCCGCGAATCTGTCAATCCGCATAGAATTAGAAAATCTTCCGCCGAGGCGGATGCGACGTGGCCTCGAGCCTGCGCGAACGGCCGCAAGCCAGGTGGGGTGAATCCTAAATGATCTCTTTACGACACTTCGTCCTTCTCAGTCTCCTCTCAACCGTCGTTGTGACCGGTTATGCCTTTCAAAGCGGCAAACCATGGCCGCCCGGGCTGCAACAGGTATCTGCCGACTCGCCGGTCCTCTCGCCCGAAGACGAGATGAAGACGTTTTACATGCCGCCGGCGTATCACGTTGAGCTCGTCGCGAGCGAGCCAATGATCGAGGAGCCGATCCTGATCGATTGGGATGCCGATGGCCGGATGTGGGTGATCGAGGAGCGCGGCTACATGCAGGACCTGCCGGCGACAAACGAGCGCGCGCCGCTGGGTCGTATCAGCGTTCTTGAAGACACCGACCACGACGGAAAGATGGACAAGAAAACCGTGTTCATGGACGGCCTCGTCCTCCCGCGGGCGCTCAAGGTGCTCGACCACGGCGTGCTGATCGGTGAGCCGCCGCACTTGTGGCTGGCGCGCGACACGAACGGCGACCTGAAAGCGGACACGAAGGAACTGGTCGTCGACACCTACGGACAAGAACTCGGCAATATCGAACACAACGCCAACAGCCTCACGTGGGCACTCGACAACTGGATGTACACGTCCGAGCACAACGGCTACCTGCGACTGAAAGACGGCAAGTTCGAATATCAGCAGACGCTGCCTCGCGGGCAGTGGGGCGCCACGCAGGACGATGCGGGGCGAATCTATCGAAATACGAATGAAGCGGCGCTTTTCGTCGATCTTCTGCCGGCACGGTATTTCATGCGCAATCCGAATCTCGTGCGCACGCGCGGCAGCTATGAATCGCTCCAGAACGACGAGGTGAACACGGTCTGGCCCGTTCGGCCGACGCCGGGCGTCAACCGCGGATATCAGGACGGCATCCTGCGCCCTGACGGACGGCTGGCGCATTTCACCTCCGTCTGTTCGCCGACTGTCTACAGAGGCGATCGGCTGCCGCGAGAGCTCTACGGGAACGTATTCGTCGCCGAACCGGCGGCGAACCTCGTCAGCCGCATTATCGTGAGTGACGACGGCACGACGCTGCGATCGAAGAAGGCGTATCCGGACGCGGAGTTCCTCGCCTCGACGGATGAACGATTCAGGCCCGTCTACTTGTCGTCGGCGCCCGACGGCACCCTCTACGTCGTTGATACGTATCACGGCATCATTCAACACAAGGGCTTCATCACTGAATATCTGCGCGATCAGATCCTGTCGCGGAAGCTCGATCATCCGAACGGCCACGGGCGGATCTACCGGATCGTGCATGACACGACTCGTCGGGATCGCCAGCCGGCCTTGTCCAAGGCGACGCCGGCGCAGCTGGTCGAGACGCTGTCGCATCCGAACGGATGGTGGCGTGACACCGCGCAGCGGCTGCTCGTCGAGCGAGGCGATCGTTCGATCGCGAAGACATTGACCGACAAGGCCGAGCACGCGCCCGATTGGCGGACGCGCATTCATGCGTTGTGGACGCTCGATGGCCTCGATGCGATCGAACCGTCGACCGTGGTGCACGCGCTCGACGATTCGTCGCGCGACGTGCGCGTGTCGGCGCTGCAGATTTCAGAACGATGGCTCGCGCAGCCAAACGATCAAGTGCAGCAGGCGGTGTTGAAGCGCAGCGCTGATTCCGACTGGGCGGTGCGGCGGCAGCTGGCCGCGACGCTCGGCGCGTTCCCCGCGAATTCGGCGGGCGAGTCGGCGATTGTCACGATGCTGGATCGTTTCGGCGACGATCCGCTCGTCGTCGACGCGGCAATCAGCGGTCTCCGTGGGCGTGAGTGGACGGTCCTGCAGCGCCTGCTCGGCGATCAGACGGCAACGCCGCAGCGATCGGCCGCGATCACCACCCTGGCGGCGACAATCGTCAAAGGCGCCCAGGACTCGGCGGCACAGGCCGTGCTCACGGCGATCTCGGAAGAGAATCGGGCCGCATGGCAGCGTCGGGCGCTGATGTCTGGCGTGGAGGTCGTGTTGGCGGGTGCGCCGCTTCCTGGAGCAGCACCGGCGAGAGGCAACCTCAACGCTGCGGCCGACACGGCACCTGGCTCGCGCGGTGGACCCGGTGGCGCCCGCGCTTTTCCCGACGACACCAACGGTCGCGGAGCCGGCGGTGGCGCCGGTGGCGGACGGGCTGGAGGTGGCGGCATCGGCCGGGGCCGTGGCGGTGGTGCATCGCTGGCACTAGCAAGTGAGCCCGCGACGTTCGCGACGCTGGCAAGCGGCACTGGCGATCTGTCGGCACGAGCGAAGACCGTGTTTGCGCGAATGACATGGCCCGGCAAGCCTGCTGAACCTGGTTTCGCGCCGCTCGCCCCGCTGACGCCCGAACAGCAGAAGCTCTACGATGTGGGCCAGACGTTGTTCAACAGCGTCTGTATGGCCTGCCATGGAGATGACGGGAAGGGACGGGCGGGCCTGGGTCCGCCGCTGATTGGATCGCAGTTCGCGCTGGCGCAGCCAGTTGTTCCGATCCGGATTCTGCTCCAGGGCAAGGAAGGCACCGTTGGTCTGATGCCGCCGCTCGGCGCGACGTTGACCGACGACCAGATTGCCGGCGCGCTGACCTACGTTCGGCGCCAATGGGGCAACGCCGCCGGACCAGTCGATCCGAACACCGTCAAGGAAGTCCGCTCGGCAACGACGGGTCGTACGCGTCCGTGGACGAACGATGAGTTGACCGCCATTGGTGGCGGGCGAGGCGGGCAAGCGCCGCAGTGACTGCCGGACGCGCGTATTTCGATCTTCAGGTCAATGGCTATGGCGGCGTCGATTTCAACCAGGATGGCCTCGACGCCGAATCGCTGCATCGAGCCTGCGAACGTCTCGAGGCCGACGGCGTGGCCGGTTTCCTCGCGACCATCATCACCGACGATCTCGAGGCGATGTGCGGGAGGCTGGCCACCGTCGCGGCGCTCTGCGACAACGATCCGCTCGCTCGACGGCTGATCGCCGGGATCCACATCGAAGGGCCATTTCTGAACGAGTCCGACGGATACCGCGGAGCGCATCCTCGCGAAGCGATTCGATTTGCTGATGTCGAATCGATAGCCCGGCTTCTCGATGCGGCCAATGGTCTGACCCGGATCGTAACGCTCGCGCCGGAGCGCGAT
>JBPYFA010000328.1:0-5596 GCA_051986585.1 Vicinamibacterales bacterium
TGCAAAGCTGGCGACGGCCGCAAGTGCGACCGCGGGCGTCGCGCGAAGCAGGACGCGAGCGCCCGGCGCAATCGTCGCGCGGCCCGCGATCAGGACGCCGACGTTGCCGTCGGTCACCTGTGCCTCCTTCGCAATCAGCGCGGCACCGCCGCCCTGGCGAACATTGAGCTTCCCGGCGGATATCAGCCACTGGCCTCCGCCCTGCTCGATACTGAGGTGTCGTTTCGCCAGGAACATGACGCCGCCACCGCGCTCGACGTGAACGTCATTACCGGCAACGACGGGGAAAAAGCCGCGCGTGGCCCGCTGCGGTTCGCCTGCGTGCGCGTGTTCATTCATGACAATGCCTCCAGAAGAATTATTGTCGTGATTGCCCGTGTCTGGTAGCTCAGCCACCCTGCGGTTGAGCAGCGGGCTTTCACACAGTGTCGCTTGCGAGAAGCGATCCATGAAGTACCGCAAAGGGCAACACGTGTCGCGCCGATCCCGTCGTCGGGCCGTTCAGCTCGTTTCCTTACTCGCAGCGCGCGACAATCGTTCAAGGGATCGTCATCATGCCGATACTGGTCGCCACTGACCGCGAGGTCGTCGTCGTCGACGTTGAGAGAGGGACATCCGCGTCGGCACAGGGAATCAGCGACCGTCCTACTTGCCTCGGTGCGGACTCCCTCGTTCGCGGACGCGTGTGGTGCGGGACGCACCGGGGCGGTGCGTTCATGAGCGATGACGGCGGACGATTTTGGCACTCTGTCGGCCTCGCGGGGCGGCTGATTATGGCCGTCGCCGCGAGCCCCGTCGAGCGCGATGTGATCTGGGTAGGTACGGAACCGAGCGAGGTGTGGCGCTCGTCGAACGCTGGTACTACGTGGGAGCAGACGAGCCGATTGGAGGCATTGCCCTCGTCGTCCACGTGGTCCTTTCCGCCGAGACCGGACACTCATCACGTTCGCTGGATCGCATGTCATCCTCTCGAACCCGACCGACTCTGGGTTGCGATCGAGGCTGGCGCCCTCGTGTCCACGATCGATGGCGGCCGGACATGGCGCGACCGCGTCGCTGATGGTCCATGGGACACCCACGAGCTCGCCGTTCATCGCGATGCACCCGATAGCCTTCGCGTCTCTGCCGGCGATGGATATTTCGAGAGCGCCGACGGCGGCGCGACGTGGCGATCGCCGAGCTCGGGGCTCGAGGTTGGCTACTTGCGCAGCGTCGCGATCGATCCAGGAGAACCGGAAGTCGTCGTGGTATCAGCCTCGTCCGGACCGTACTCCGCGTACATGGCCGGCCGATCGGACGGCCGCTTATATCGCCGAGTCACTCGCGCCCGCGCTTCGACTGGGCCCAAAGCGCCCCGAGCAGAGGTCGAGGGGCGCTGGGAGCGCGTCCGCGAGGGTTGGCCAGAGCCACCCAGCACAATCGCGCCGCTGCTCTGCGCCGGCGCCAAACCTGGAGAGATGTGGGCCGCCGATGAGCGCGGCGTGCACCATTCGAACGATAGTGGAAGAAGCTGGCGCCAAGTCGCTGGCTATACGACGGCCCCGCAGAATCTACGCGGCCTGGCCCTGCTGCAGTAGCACCGACGCCGACCAGGTCCGCGATAGTCACAGCTCTTTTTCAGCAAGGCGTCGGAACTCGTCGGGTACCGAGCGCCCACCCCGCACCGCTGACCCGTAGTCGACGACTTCCCCGCCGAACCGCTTGCGGATCGCGTCGATGGCGCGGTCAGCGCGCGATCGCGCCAGGCCTTTCTTTGAGCCAGGACGTTGCCCTTCATCGGCGAGTCCGAGCGGCAACTCCAGCTGCACGATGCCCGGCGCTTCGAGATGTGAGACGGCGATCGCCAGCAGCGAGATCGTCCTCTCGTCACGGTGATCGGCAAGGACGCCGCGCACCAGGTCCTCGGCAATCTCAGCGAGAGCCCTCGTTGCTGAAATCGGTGCTGGCAGCGTTAGCGAGCGCGTGACCGAGCGCAAATCGGCAAAGCGCACGCGCACCGTGACAGTCCGGCCCGCCAGTGATTTGGCGCGCAGCCGGGCGCCGATGCGGTCGGCGAGATGATGGAGCGTTGGTTTGAACACGCGCTCGATCGCGGGCTGTCGTCCGAGTGCAGATTGTGCGCCGGCAGAATGTGCGCGCTGGCGCGTCTGGATTTGCCGCGGATCGCAGTTCCACGCGAGTGCCGACAACTTTTGTCCGATCGCATGTCCAAGCAACCGCTCCACGGATCGAGGAGAGCTTGCCGCCAATTGACCGATAGTAGTCACGCCGATCCTGGCGAGCCGCGCCTCCGTCGCAGGGCCCACGCCCCACATCAGTGCGACGGGCAACGCGTGAAGAAACTCGAGTTCAGTAGCTGGATCAACCACGACCAATCCATCCGGCTTCGCGACCTGCGATGCGATTTTCGCCAGGTGCTTGGTGCGCGCCACGCCGACGGACATCGGCAAGCCAAGCTCGGCGTGCACGCGAGCTCGAACCTTCCTTGCAATCTCCGCCGGCGAACCGAAGAGATGCGTGCACCCGGCAACGTCGGCGAACGCCTCGTCGATGGAGATGCGCTCGATGGAAGGCGTGAAGTCGCTCAGGACTCCGATCGCGGCGTCGCCGAGCCGTTGGTATTGGTCGAAATGTCCGCCGACAAACACGAGGTTGGGACAGAGCTGCCGTGCGCGGCGTCCAGGCATGCCGCTTCGAACGCCGAAGGCCCGTGCTTCATAGGAGGCCGCGAGCACGACGCCGCCGCCGACCGCGATCGGCTTGCCACGCAGACGAGGGTCGAGCAGCTGTTCGACCGAGGCATAAAAGGCGTCGAGGTCCGCGTGGAGAATGGTCGCTGTGGAAATCATCTCGTTGACTCCTCGCCCCGGGTCTCACTGCAATTACATCCACCACAGTGCAGACGCGAGTCGGGACTCGTCGAGTGCGGGCCCTGCGCCCAGGCGCAGCGCCACTGGAGCGCCGGCCGCAATCAGGCGCTTGAGCTCCGTAGTCAACACTCGTAAGCGGTCGAAGGAGGCGAGCGTGAAGGCCTCACGACGTTCGGTCACCGAGCGCCGATGACCCGGTGGAATCGGTGGCGGTTCGTGTGTGTCGACGGCCGCGCGCAGCGCGATCTCGCCCTTCTCGATCACGATGAGCCGCGCACAACTGTCACCGGGCTCATGCCACACCAGACTCGAATCGAACAGCCGCGTCAACCAGATCGCACGGCGCCGGGCGAGCGCCGCGCGCAATGCGAGCCACTCGAGCGACACTTGCACGAACTCCGCGGTCCACACCGTCAATCCACGCTTTGCTTCGTTCGGGTCGTCTTCATCAACATCGCGGTCGCGCCGACCTTCTCTCCACAGGCGTGTTCCGAGCCGCAGCAGTCTGTCGTACGCGCCGAGGTCTTGGCGGGAAAGCTCAGGGTGCACTGCGCAGAGCCTCGCGTAACCTGCGTCGAACGTGAGCGGGTCGGGACCCCAGCGACCGGAGCCGAGCGCATGACTGTCACCGGCAGCGAGCGCACCAAATTCATCGAGCGTTCCGGCCGAAGGAAACGGTCCGAGCGGGCACTGTGAGCTCGGGTGCGCGCTGTGCGCACTGAGATTCGGGGACGCGAACGATAACGCGCGGTCCGCGATGGCGAGCGCGACGTTGTACGGTGGTCGATGCTGCTTGATTTCGTCAGGCTCGACGAGAGCCGCCTCGAGGGCGCTGGGCGTAACCTCGAAAGAGATCCCACGCGCCTGCGACAGCATCTCGAGCGTCCGCTCGTGGACGCCACGCTGCTTTCGGAAGTAGCTGTTGACGCGGTGCCGCAGCGACGCGGCCTTGCCGACATAGAGGACATCGCCATTCGTCCGAAGCATGCGGTAGATGCCCGGCGCATCCGGCAATGAGAGCCGCAAATCTCGCGGCATCGGCCACACACGCCGGGTGCGCTTGCCGGGCGCGCCGGTGACGGCGAGCCATTCCTGAAGCGCGCTCCAGGTGGAAATTCCCTCATCGCGAAGGAGCCGCACCAGCTCTCGCCAGACGAACGCTGTGGCCTCGACGTGATCGATGCTGCGGCGCAGAGCGCCTACTCCGCGGCCGAAGTATCCGGTAAGCGCACGCATGCTGCGACGTGGGAGATCGGGCAAGAGGCGCCGGGCAATGTCATGCGTGCAGAGGATGTCGAGGGGAAGTTCCCCGCCAGCCAACGCGCGGAGAAACGGCTGCTCGAATCGAGCGAAGTGAATGACCGTGGGCGCCGGATGCCGGGCAAGTGTCGCCGCTTCGTTGGACAGCTCCTGCCAAGCCAAACGTGCATCGACGCCGTCCTGTGACATCCGTTCGGAAATGCCCGTCAGACGCATCACGGCGGCTGGAATGTGCTCGCCGCGCGGAAGCGCGATCAGCCTGGCGTCCGCACGCGTCGTCGTCGTGCCGGCGCGCGCCCACCCCATCTCGAGGAGATGTCCATGCGGCGCTGCGGCGGTAGCCTGGCAATCGACGACCAGCACTTCGAGTTGCGAGAGCGACTCTGATACGGTGGACATCACCCTTTCGCTCCGACGAGAACTCAAACGTACCGGTCAGGCCAATAGCTGCCACCGCAGCGTAGCATATTCGCCTTATCTTCGCCTATACAGAATGCGGTTGTGACGTGTGATCAGCCCTCGCGCAGCGTGACGAGGAGCTCGTCCAGTTGCTCGAACGTCTCGCTAACTCCACCTGTGCTCCCCGAGGCGTCGAGAGCTTCCTTCGACGGATAGAGGTCGTGCATGACGACGTGAGTCTCGGCACCTCGTTCTTCGAAGGTCACCGTTGTGACGGCCCCATCCTCGCCACCTTCCTCATTCGTCCAGACCAGGCGCGAGTACGGGATCACTTCCTTGTACCGCCCGAAGAACGCCATGGGCTCCGGGGAGGCATCGAACACCAGACGGTACGTGCCCCCGACGCGGACATCCATTTCGCAGGACAGCAGGGTCAGGCCAAACGACTTCGGTACCCACCACCGCTTGAACAGCTCAGGCTTCGTCCATGCTTCGAACACGATGCGGGCCGGGCCGTTGAAGGTTCGCGTCACGACGATCTCACGGTCCGACTTCCGTTCCACGGTCGTGCGGTTCTTCAGCGCTGTGGGCTCACTCTCTCTTCTTGTGTCCATCGACCTTCTCCTTCCGTTTCAGTTCTTCAACAATGTTGTCCAGCTCGTCGAAGCGCGCGTCCCAGAGCTGGCGGTACCTCTCGAGCCATGCCATCTCTTCCTCCAATCGGCGCGTGCCGAGCTTGCAGGTTCGCACCCGACCGACCTTCTCCGTGGTGACGAGCCCCGCCTGCTCCAGGACACCGACGTGCTTCTTCATGCCCGTGAGCGTCATGTGAAACTTCACGGCAAGGTCGGTGATCGACGCGTCGGCACGCCCGAGCTGCTCCAGAACGCCGCGTCGGGTGGCGTCGGAGAGCGCGGCGAACGACGCATCCAGTCGGGCTCGCGAATACTGAACCATGTGGTTCAGTATACCACGCAGTGGATAGGCAATCCGAACAATGCTGCGCGACCTCGGTAGCGGCGTGTATGGACGAGTGAAGCGGCTTCATGGCCCCCTTCCGCAGGTAC
>JBPYFA010000329.1:0-37835 GCA_051986585.1 Vicinamibacterales bacterium
GCGACGAAGGAAAGGGAGTTAGCTGTACCTGGCCATCGCCAGATCCACCAACTCCTCGATCAGCTGCGTGTAGTTGCGACCGGACTTTCGAGCCGCCATGGCGAATTCCGCTTTTGACGCCAGCCACGGATTCGGGTTCGCCTCGATTACCGCGACCCGGCCGTCGGGCCGCAGACGCATATCGATGCGCGCGTAGTCGCGCAATTCGAGCGCCTGAAACACCGCGACCGCCGTTTGCTGCAGCAGGGCGGACGTCTCTTCCGGCAGATCTTCGGCCACCGCCGATTTGGTGTCGCGGTAGGCGCGAGTGCCCTTCCCCCATTTGACTTCGGCACCGGCGATTCGCGGCCGCCCTTCCGGCAGCTTTGACAGATCCAGTTCGATGACCGGGAGCGCCGTCGGGTTATCGTTGCCGATCACGCCGACATACATTTCCCGCCCTTCGACGTACTCCTCGATCAGCACCGGCGAATCAAAATTGGCGTGCAGCCAATCGATCCGTTCCATCAATTCGCGGATCGACGACACCACCGCGTTGAACTCGATGCCAATCGATCCGTCCTCGCGGGCCGGTTTGACGATCACCGGGAATTCGAGATCGTGAGAGAAGTCGAGACGGCCGCGAAACGATCGCGCGAACACCGGTGTGTGAATGCCGTGGAATTCGAGGATCTTCTTGGCGACGGCCTTGTCCTGGCCGTAGAGCAAGCCCCGCGACCCGGCGCCAGTGATGCGTTTGTCCAGGAGCTCGAGGTAGGCGGCGATGCAGTAATCAGCGGTATCGTTGCCGCCAAAGGACTCGGCCAGGTTGAACACCAGGTCGCAGTCCATCCGGGCCACTGCATGAAGACTCTTGGTCGAGCCATCCAGAACGTGGAGCGTGGCCTCGTGTCCGAGTTTGCCGAGCGTCTCGGCGACCTCGTCTTCGACCTCTTTCTTATCGAGCGTTCGCGTCAACGGCGTCTTGTCGCCGGACGAAGCATCCGCCGACTCGGGTTCTTCCCACCGATCGAAGAGAACGACGACGTGCAGTTTACTCACTGTGTAGCTGGATTATAAAGAGTGCGCATAAAAACACCAAGCGCTTGCACGACTCTACCAATTCACCGATCCACCGATTCACAAATTCTCCAATTCGTACGGCCGATACCATTGACAGTCGCTCAACAGTGTCGGAAGATCTTTTTTCACATTTCATCCTGGAAGGACGAAGCGAAGATGTACAGGGTATGGACGGCGGCGTTCGTCGCGGTGAGCGTGTGCGTTGGCGCGAGCGCCTGCAGCGGAAAGACTGAAGCGGAATTCGGCATGACCGATCAACAAGCGATGCGGCAGGCGACGTCGACACTGGAATCGTCGTTCAATGCCAAGGACGTAGACAAGATTCTCTCGCTCTACACCGAGAACGCGGTCTTCATGCCGCCGAACAAGCCGCTGCTGCGCGGCCGTGGATCGCTGAAGGGTTTTTATGATGGGTTGATGTCGGGCGGTTCGAAGGATCTGAAAATCAGCGTCAGCGACATCGCCGGTCACGGTCCGCTCGCCTACGAGAGCGGCTCCTACTCGATGGTCAACGGCACCGTCCCCGACCGCGGCAAATTCCTGTTCATCTTCCGCAACATGGCCGGCACCTGGAAGATCGAGTACACCAGCTGGAGCAGCGATCTGCCGCCCGCCTAAGGGAAAAGGGCGTCGGAGTTTATGGCTGCGGAGCCGCCGGAGGCTGGACGTCTTTGAGTGGCGACTCGACTTGTCGCCGCATCGGGAGCGGCGGGGCCTTGATTCCGGAGTCTTCCGTGCTCCGGTAGTGGCGCAACTCCGGCGTTCGGATCGCAACCCAGGCGGTTGCCAGCAGGCATCCGACGCCGCCGCTCACGACCGACACGATCGGGCCGAGCCAGTTCCCCACCAGGCCGGCCTCGGCTTCGCCAAGCTGGGGCCCGCCCATGAAGAACACCATGTTGACGCCCATCATCCGCCCGCGCAGGTGATCGGGCGTCTCGAGTTGGCGGATGAGATTGCGGAACACCATGCTGACCGTGTCGGCCGCCCCGGTCAGCGCGAGACAGGTGAACGTCAGCCAGAACGACGTCGAGACACCGAACACGACCGTCGCCACCCCGTAGACGGCAATCGCGCCAATGAGTACGCGTCCACGGTGGGTGATCGAGTCCACGGCGCGTACCATGACCGCGCTCGTCAGGACCGCGCCAGCCGCCGGGGCGGCATACAACCAGCCATAGCCGCGAGCGCCGACGTGCAGGATGTCCTGGGAAAATATCGGCAGCAGCGCCGTCGCCGAAGAAAAGAACGTGGCAAAGAAATCCAGCAGCATCGTCGAACGGATCAGCGGCTGCCGGAAGACGAAGCGCAGACCGTCGAGCGCAGCGGCGACGGTGAAGTTGCCGCGATCGCGTGCGGCCGTGCCCTCGATGTGCGTCCTGCCCTGCCCCTTCATCAGGACCAGCGCGCCGATGACGAACAGAAACGACAAAGAATTGCAGACGTAGACCCATCCGACGTTGACGTGCGCGATCAGCAGGCCGCCGAGCGCGGGCCCGACCACGGATGCGGTCTGTGTCGCGATCGTGTTCAGGCTGATCGCGTTCGGAAGATGTTCGCGCGCCACGAGCGTCGGCACGAGCGCCTGACGAGCGGGCAAATCGAACGAGCCGGCAGCCGATGCGGCGGCCGCCAGCACGTAGATCGGCCAGACGCTGGTCAAACCATGAAAGGTGGCGAGCGCCAACAGTCCGGCGAGCACCGTCATCACCGACTGGGTCACGAGCATCAGGTTGCGCCGGTTGAGGGCATCGGCGGCGACGCCGCTGATCATCGAAAACACGATCACCGGTCCGACGCGGGCGAGGCCGACGAACCCGAGCGCGAGCGCGCGGCGGTTGTCGGGGACCAGCAGCGACACGTGCCACAGGATGGCCGCCGCTTGCATGAAGGACCCGATGAACGAAAGGAAGAGACCGACCCAGAGGAGCCGGAAGTTCCGGTACCGGAGCGCAACAAACACGGGCCTTCACGATGCCACAGAACGCGCGCAGACACCATGACCGGACGGTGATTGGCTCTTGGCTTCTTGCTACTGGCTTCTGGCTGCTGGATACTGGCAAGCGCCTGCGGCCCGAGCGAAGCAGACAGAGTCCCCAAAAATCATTCAGCAATCAGAACTCAGCATTCAGCCATTACAATGATTCGCCATGCGTCATCGCGAGAAAATCGCGCCGCTTGCTGCCGCCGCGACCGCGCTGGCCACGCTCGTCTGCTGTCTGCCGGTCGGCTTCGCTGCTGCGGCGGCGACCGCTAGCCTCGGTGCCGTCGTCGCCTCGTATCGCAACTGGTTCCTGCTGGCGTCTGGAGTGCTGTTGATTGTTGGCGTCGTGCAGTGGCGACGGGCTGAACGGCAGTGCTCCACTAGAAATCGCGGCTCGCTTGCCATCCTCTCGGTTTCGGCCACGATCGTTCTTCTCGTCACGCTCTTTCCACAGATCATCGCCGCCATGATCGCGGCGTGGTTGCCCTAGATGGCGCTCACCAAACGCTCGTGGGTCGCGATCGCCATCGTCGCGCTGTTGGCGGTTGGCGTCGCGCAGCGGCAGTTCGGCACCCATTTCACGCCAGCAGGACAGCCGGGCCTCGTGCATCTCAATGCAGCCGTACTCGAGTCGCTGCGCAGCGAGTTCAATCAGGCCGCAGGCGAGGTCCGAGTAGTTGCGCTGTTATCCCCAACTTGAGCGACGTGCCTGCGGGGGGCCTCCGCAATCGCGTCGATTCTTCGTAAGCACTCCGAAACATCGGTCCGGGTCTTTATCGTCTGGGAGCCAATTCTGACGACCGATTGGTCGCCGCCATCGACGTTTGCGCTGCATCGCATCCGCGATCCACGCGTGCGGCAGTATTGGGATCCGGATCACCTGGTGGCGAAGAGGCTCGCCACCGATCGGCGCAAGCCGCAGCCGGAAGAGGAGTGCTGCGAGCGCGCGGGCATCCTGTGGGATCTCGTCGCTGTCTATCCTGTCGACCCGATCTGGACTGATCGATTACCGATTGCGCTCATGTTCAATGGTCCGGTCGTGGATGTACAAGCGGATCTCGAGGCGTCGCTCGCCTCTCTGGGACGCCTCGCTCCGCGCCGTTCGGTCGATCGCTTGCTCGTGCAGCCAGCGACGAACCTCGCAGTTGTATACTGAAGATCCTCTCTGTGCCGGAGTGGTGAAACTGGCAGACGCGCGGGACTCAAAATCCCGTTCCCTTCGGGGAGTGTGGGTTCGATTCCCACCTCCGGCACTTCAAAATCCTCAGGAGAACCTACGGCTCAAGTGGGTTGGCCTTCTCGTGAATTGCGCCGCCGCACCTCTTATACTCCCTCTGCTTTTCTGTACTCACCATGACGAACAGGCCACATTGTTGGGTGCTGTCAGCGTCGGTCCTCGTTCTCATTCTCACGTCAGTGGTTCAGGCGCGAGCGCAAAGCGCTGCCCAACCGACGACCGAACGCGTTGAGCTCGCGTTCCTGCTCGGCACGTCTTCCCCGTCTGTGCTGGTTGAAGATCCCGGTGGATTACGGACGCCACCGACGGTGCGCGACACGGGTGAAAACTACTTGACCGTCACGCAGGACCTCACTGGGCGCGTCTATTGGACACGTCGGATGTTTACGGTCGCCGGCGTCGGATGGTCGACCGAGGACAGCCGGGAGTATTCGTTTGCGAAACCGTCCTCACCTCCGCTGGCCCCATTTACGGGATTTGAAGCGGAGCGCACAGTGTCTTATCGGAATCATCTCATTGGTATCGGGCAGGGATGGGACCTTTCCAACGGTATCGTCGTTCCGTACGTGGCCGGTGGTGCGGAGTTCAGATGGGTCACGCGGTCGCAGAAGTCGACCTTTGTAGACTATGTCGCTCCTGTATCCACGATCTCAACGACGACAAACCGATCCGGTTCTCAGATCAGCGTCTTGGCAACGGCAGGGCTACGTTTTCTCGTCGGCGAACACTTCGTCGTATGCGTGGACGGTCTCGGTATCTGACGAATTGGGAACACGGTGTAGTTCCTGACGGCGAAGTGGCGTTCTCCAATCAAGAGCAAGTCGACACGCTACTTGGCACCATGAAATGGCGCTGGCGCGTCGGTGGTGGCGTACGATTCTAAGCGCGCGACAACCAGCCGATCACTCCCACTTCAATGAGTCGCTCAGAAGGCTCCTTCGCTCTCATCTCAGCCGAAGGCGTGTCAGTCGTGACTTCAGTGAAGGCGGGCTCTCTTTTCCTTGCTCCTTTTTCCTTCTCCCTTTACTAGAATCAGAGCTGGGCGTGCCAGCGCTCTTCCCTTTTTCGAGGTTGCGGTGTTTCGTTTTGCGATTCGCGCAGGGGCGGTTGGGCTCGGATTGGTCGCGCTGACGGCGCTCGGGCCTTCCCAGACGGCTCAGCAACCGCCGCCGCAGCAACAGCAGCAGCAACAACCGCAGCAGCCGCCGGTCTTTCGCGGCGGCGCGAACGTCGTGCGCGTCGACGTGACGGTCACGAATCACCGGGGCGAGCCGGCGACGGATCTGACGAAAGACGACTTCGTCGTCACCGAGGACGGCGCACCGCAGACCATTGACTCGTTCGAGCTGGTGCATGTCACCGGTGAGCCCACCGACGATCGGTCGCTCGAAATTCACACCACCAGTCAGGCCGCCACCGAAGCGGCGCGCGAGGATGTGCGGCTGTTTCTGATCTTCTGGGACGAGTATCACATCGGCGAGTTCCTTCCAGCGAGCCGCGGCCGTGAGGAGTTGACCGAATTCGTTCGGACCGCCTTCGGACCAACCGATCTCGTCGGGATCATGGACCAGCTCACGACGGTCGACTCGATCAAATTCACGCGCGACCGATTGCAGCTGGCCGACCAGATCCACGCCCTGAAGGGACGACTGGGCGTCCTTGTGCCGCCGCGAAGCGCGGTCGAAGAGGCCCAGCTGCAGCAGGGGCGCGACATCGTCCGGCTTCGTAATGAGGTCACCACCAGCGCGCTCGCCGCGGCGGCGGCGTTCCTGGGCAACTTCCGCGAAGGACGCAAGGCGCTGCTGTTCGTGAGCCAGGGAATCCCGCTGTACGGCCGCAACGACGAGACGGACCGCTATCAGGAAATCGTGAAAACGGCAAACACCAACAACACGTCGATCTACACGCTGGACCCAGCGTCCGAAGTCGGTCGCCACCCCGACTCGCTGATGTCGCTGGCGGAAGAGACAGGAGGCAGGCCCTTCGTCGGGTCGAATCGCCCGGAGCTTCAGCTTCCGCAGATGGTGCGCGACTCCAGCGCCTATTACCTTCTCGGCTACAAATCGCCGGCACCGGTCGATGGCAAGTTTCACCGCATCAAGGTGCGGATGACCAGGGATGGTTACGAGGTTCGTGCCAGGAGTGGGTACTTCGCGCCTTCACTCGGCGAGGTTGAACGGGGACGCGCCGAGGCAGCCGCCTCTGAAGTTCCGCCGGACGTGGAGCGTGCGATTGGTGAGCTGTCGCTCAATGAACGATCCGACCATCCCGTCGATTACTGGATCGGCACGTCGCGCGGCGATCGAGGGCGGACGCGAGTCACGATTGCCTGGAGCCCAAGGCCGTCCGCGTCGACGACCGGCGAAATCGGCCTCGCGGTTCAGGCGACCTCACCGGAAGGAACTCCCTACTTCTCGACCGACCGCGCCACCTCCCGGGTGTCGTTCGACGCGCCCGCTGGAGAACTGATCGTGAAGATGAAGGTCGTCGATTCGCGTGGCGATGAAATCGACAACCTCAGCCGGCGGCTCACCATCGCCGCGTTCGACGATGCCAAGGTCGCGATCGGATCGCCGATGGTCCTGCGCGCTCGAACCGCCCGCGAGGCCCGCGCGATCGTCGACGGCAGCGAGGGGCAAGCCGAGGCGCGCCGCGAATTCGATCGAACGGACCACCTGTTCATTCGCTTTCCCGTGTACGGTGGACAGGAGATCAAGGTCGCCGCCCGGCTGCTCAGCCGTCGGGGCCATGAACTTCGAAGCTTACCGATCGCCCCGATGCAAGACAGTGTCTACCAGGTGGACCTGCCACTCAGCGTCAGCCTGCGTGACGACTACCTCGTGGCAATCGAGGCAACGCGCGGCAGCGAGTCGGCGCGAGCGTTGGTGCCCTTCAGAGTACGGTAGGCGGTTATCGTTCGGCGGCCTGCGCGCGGGCGGCCTCGATCTCGGCGAGCTCGCGGGCGACCTGCCCTCGAATGCGCCGTTCTTTCGACTCTTGCACCGCTTGATTGATGCCCTTCGCGACCTGAATGAGGTTGATTCCGCAGCATCTGGCAGACCAGTCCGCCGATTGACGCTGCAGCGGTGTCAAATCGAACTCTTTGTGAAGCTGTTCTTCGAGGCTCAGGACCCACTCGTGACCGTCAACGTTGGTTCTGAAGGTCGGCAACGGTCGCGGTGGCGGTGCATTCTTCAGGGTGGGAGCTTGCGGCCTGTCCAGCTGTTCCCGAACGTGCTGCACTGAATTCGCGGGTTCTTGAGCTGGTTGCTGAGGCGCGGCCTGGACCGTGGATGCGCACACCAGAACGCCGATCAGCGAAATCGCGCACGAGGTCTGTCGAATTCGCATCAATTACCGCGCCCTGCCCATTTTAGACGACTTTGGCGGCTGGCCGGCTTGCGGGACTGAGGTTACGACAGGAGATCACGGAGGGAACGGAGATCACAACGAAGAAACGAAGTGAACGAAGGCGAACGAAGGAATATGTTCCGGGCTATCCACTCGTCAATTTTGCGGTGGGCTGAAGCGGAACATCTTTCTTCGCTCGTCTCCGTTGACTCCGTTCCTCCGTTGTGAACTCCGTTCCCTCCGTCACCTCCGTCACTTTCGTTAACACTCTCGCAAGATCGCCCCTGGCTGAACCGTTGAAGCGCGGCGAGCCGCGATCCATGCCGCCAGCATCGACACCGTCGCCAAACCGACGACCGAGATGCCAATGCTTACCGGATCCCAAGGCTCGATCTTGTAGAGCAGCGATCGAACGAGACCGCCAGCCCACACAACCAGCAGAACTCCGGACAGGAGTCCGATGCCGCAAAGCCGGCCAATACCGCCCATCATGAGCCTGAGAATTGCGGGGCTCGTCGCGCCAAGCGCCATCCTCACTCCAATCTCTGTTCGGCGGCGGCTGACCGCGTGCGCCGTCACTCCGTATACGCCGACACCTCCGAGCAGGAGCGAGAAGGCAGCAAAGTATCCGGACAGCATGGCGAGCAGGCGCTCCCGGATGTAGTAGATGCTGAGCGTCTCGGTGAGGGTCTGAAACGAAACGGTTGCTGCGCCGTCGACTCTCGCGATCGCAGTCGCGATGCCCGCGGCAAGGTGCGCGGGCTCTATTCGTCAGCCGATCGGATGCTCACAGTCATCTAAGGGACGGCCCCCAGCAGTTGTGGGTCCAGCGACTGCGCGAAAGCCATGTAGAACGTCGGCTCGATCGGATCCCGCACCGAGGTAAACGCCGCGTTCTGGACGACCCCGACGATCTCGACCGGCTGACGATCTGTGGGTTCTTCACCAACCATGATCGTCCGTCCGATCGGATTCGTTCCCGGAAAATGACTCCTGGCGAACGACTCGTTAATCACCGCTACTTTCGGCGAGGTCGCGCGGTCAGCGAGCGTGAAGTCACGACCGGCGATCAGCCGTGTGCCGAAAGTACGAAACCAGTCCGGGCTGACCGGGGCCATGAAAATGAGAACCTCTTTCCCTTCGAACGCCGGGTTGCCGGGTTCCTGCACATCACGTGTGAATCGGACACCCGCGCTGCCGAGAGGCGTCGCCATCGACGTGGCTGCGCTCTCGACTCCAGGAACGGCAGCAACAGCCTCGCGAATACGCTCGTAGAGGATCGGCCGATCGGCGACGGCGGCCGCACTGCGTCGCACGTCGACGACGGCGGTCAGTACGCGAGCGCGATCGAATCCGAGATCGCGTCCCATGAGCTCGGCGAAAGAGCGCCCGAACAGTGCTGCGCCAATCACGAGCACCAGCGACAGCCCGACCTGTGCGATCACCAGGACGTCGGCGGTCCGACCCAGGCTCGACCCGGCCACTCCACGGCCGCTCGCATTCAGCGCATCAAGCGGATCGGCGCGCCCGGCTCGCATCGCCGGCACGACGCCAAAGAGCAGCGCCGTTACAGTCGCCGTCGCGATCGTCACGCCGAGCACACGCCAGTCGGGAGACAAATCAAGGAATGCAGTGGCTGCCCAGGTCGAAAGCTGGGCGACCACAAGGGAACCCGCCCAGTTCGCACACGCGAGGCCGAGGCTCGCACCAATCAAGGCCAGCAACAGGCTCTCCATCGCCTGCAGGCGGACGATGCGGATTCTCGGCGCCCCGAGTGCGATCCGAACGGCATAGTCATAGCGCCGGCTCGCGGCACGTGCGAGTTGCAGGTGGGCAATGTTGGCGCAGGCGACCAGCAGTACTATGGCGATGACTACCAGAAGGGTTGTCAGCGCAGACTGATACCGGCTGCGCAGACGCGAGCTTCCGGTGGCCGCCGATCTCATGCTCCACGGCTCGGACAAATAGCCGTTGCGATCCTCCGCCCGATCGAACTCGGGCATCGTCAATTCCCGGATCCGCGGCTGCGCGGTGCGCACGATAGCGCTCGCGCCTTCGAGCGTTCCGCCGGGTGTCAAACGACCGGTGATGTGCAACCAAGGCCACCTTTGCAGGCGCGAAGGAATGCGATTGAGCATTGGCTCCGTTTCGAGCGGCAGCACCACGTCGACATCGGTCCCGACGTTCATTCCGAAGAACTCGCGAGGCAGAACCCCGACGACTGTGAACGGATGGCGTTCGATGACGAGCGCCTGTCCGATCGAAGAAGCAGGAGTTCCAAACAACCGTCGCGCCGCTCGATAGCTCAGCACCGCAACCGGACCGTCCGGACCACCGCCGCGACGATCGTCGGCCCCGGAAAAGGTGCGTCCGGCGATGGCCGACACACCGAGTGCGCTGAAGAAATTCCCACTGCCCCAGGTTGCGGCCAGCGAACGCGTGTCACCGGCGTTGGCGATTGCCACCTGATCGGTCGACCACGCGAACGCTTCGTTCAGGAGGTGGTTATCACGAATGGCGACCCAAATCGGGTACGTCATCGCCGCGTCTTCGCCAGGCTTGTCGGACGCGAGGGCGATGAGGGTGCCGGGATCGCGAACCGGAAGAGGCTTCAGCAGCAGGCTATTGAATATGGAAAAAATCGCAGTGGCGGCGCCGATGCCGAGCGCGAGGGAGAGAATTGCGGCCGCCGACGTGACCGGACTGCTTCGAAGGGTTCGAAGCGCCTCGCGAATATCCTGCATCGTGCCTCCGCGGGTCGGCGCAGTCTGAACCAAATGACCGCCTCAACGCAAACCCGCCATTCACAACGACCGGATCACGCGGCACGGATTTCCCGCCGCGAACACATCGTCAGGAATGTCTCGGGTGACGACGCTGCCGGCGCCAATCACCGCGCGCGACCCAATCGTCACGCCTGGACAGATCACAGCTGCGCCGCCAACCCAGACATCGGAACCAATCGCCACCGGCTTGGCGAACTCGCGCGTCCGCCGAAGTTCCGCTTCCAGCGGGTGCATCGCGGTGTAGATCTGAACCGCCGGACCGAACAGGGTGAAGTCGCCGATCCGTACGGCACACACATCGAGAACCACGCAATTGAAATTGAAGAAGACGCGCTTCCCAAGGTAGATGTTCGAACCGTAGTCGCAATAGAACGGCGGCTGCATCCACACCTCCTCGCCGCCGGCGCCGAAGAGGTCAGTCAGGATTCGACGTCTCACGTCTTCCTCAGCCTCGCGCGTCGCATTGAGCGCCTGACAGAGGTCGCGGGCCCTGACCCGGCCCGCGACCAGTTCTGTGTCGAGAGGATCGTACAACTCGCCGGCCAGCATCTTCTCGCGTTCGCTGAGCATTCGATCCCCTTTGCGGTCTCAGACCGCGGTGCCGATGAAGCACATGTTGTGGCTCTCCCGGGTCCAGGGGTCAGGAACGCTGACCGAAAACCCGGAACGCTCGAGCAGACTCGAAAGCTCACGGTACGAATACGCGCGATGCGAGCCGCAGCGAGTCTCGACCTGCCCGTTCTTCAAGAAGGTGTACTCGATGTTGAGGCGGCTCGAGGCCGGGTCGTAGTGGTTCTCCACCAGCAAGTGGACGTCTCCGGCCCGCCACCATGGGCGCGGTTGCAGCCACTGCATCATGTTCTCCAGCAGCATCGGCGTCTCGAGCACAAATCGGCCACCAGGCTTGAGCGCGCCCCTCACCGCGCGGAGGAACGCGATATTACCCTCGTCGTCCAGGTAGCCAAAGCTGTTGCCGACACAGTACGCAGCCTCGAAGCGGGCTGGCCACGGCAGGTCTCGCATATCCCGCCGCTCCCAGGACGCAACCTCAGGGCTGCGATCTCGTGCGTGAGCGAGAGACTCCTCCGACCAATCCACGCCGGTGATCCGATATCCCCGCCCGGCGAGGACAAGCGCCAGCCGGCCCGCGCCGCAGGGCACATCCAGAATCTCCGCACCAGGACTGACGTGAAGCAAGCCCTCGAGACGATCCGCTTCCTTCCTGCTGTGTTCCTCCGGTATCGCCTGCAACCACATGTCCACGGCAACACCGCTGAAGAACGTTTCCCACCAGTTCGTTGGCACATTCACGATAGATCTCCACTCTCTTGCCCGCAGCGCGCGGACACACAACGACTCTCTTGATGTTTGTGGTGAAGAGCGAACGATCTAGACGCGGACGGCGTTACGCAGCGGCAGGTTCCGGCAGGAATACTAGCACGGTCGAATCCCGAATCGCGAATCGCGCATCTCATTGGCGATTAGCGCTTAGCGATTAGCGATTACTTGCCCAGGCGCTCCTCCGGAATCCCCAGCGCCACCGCGATGTTGCGAAGCGACTGTTTGATGACGGCGGCGTTGCGGGGACCAGTCCGGATCAGATGCTTCTGCGCGGCGGTCAGGCCTTCGAGCTTGGGATCGACAAAGCCGTAGCCAATGCCTCGAGGCTCTACCAGGATCGGATCGTTCACAGTCGGCGTGTTCACGAGCGAGACGATTGCCCGTTCGAACGTGCGGTCGAACGACGAGTCGCCGAGCTCGCGCGCGGCTTCCTCGATCCGGGGCTTGAGCGTGGCGTACAGTCGTGCGGTGCCGGCCGGATCCAGCGACTCTGCCGCCGCTGCAAGCGAGTCGTAGCGCGCGTAGCTCTTTGGATCGATGGCGGTCTGATTCCCTCGCTCGATCACGCGAAAGTTCGAGGGTGGACGCAGCATCGGCAGTTGCCGCGCGGCGCTCTGCCCCTGCGCCACGTTTGCCACACCGATGGTGAAACTGCGAATCAGATCGTCGGTCGCCAGCCACGCCGCGATCCGCGGATTGCTGGAGATCTTCTTGACCAGTTCCCGGACGATCGGATCGGTTTCGTTCAGCGGCGGCAGCGCGATCGACTCTCCCGCTCCGCCAAGTGGACGATCGGGGGCCGGCGGCGCCTCGGTGTGGGCGACGGCGGCAGGCGGCGGCGTCCGCCGGTGGGCGACGAGCCACAGCAACGTGGCCAACGCCCCAACGAGAATCACCGCGACCGCGATCCAGAGTCCGACGGATCGACGGGACGGAGTGGGCGGCTCGGCCGTTTTGAAGATTTCGTAATCGGACGCATCAGGCATTTCGTCCACCTGAACCACGTTTCGCAGGCCGGCTACCTTCGGTATATCAAAAGTCGAGGAAATCAGAAACTAAATGAATCTGGGTGCCAAGGGTGCACCGGCTATTTCAGCGCTTTCTCAATCGCCGCTTCAGCAAGCGGGCCCATGATGGCGTAGCCCTTCGCATTCGGGTGCAGGTCGTCCTCGGTGAGCTCGGCGCGCATCAATCCTTTGTCGTCGACCATCGCAGAGAAGTAGTCCAGGTAGAAATCGCCGTGCGACGCCGCGTACGATTTCATCCAGTCGTTGACCGCCTTGATTCGCTCCATCGGCCGCGCCGTCGTTTGCGGCGTTCCCCGCACGTGGTACTCGCTGACCGGCGTGATGCTCGAGAAGATCACCTTGATATTGTGCGCGTGGGCAAGATCGCTCATGCTCGCGAGGTTTCCCTGGATCTCTTCGTTCGTCATCGGACCGGTGTTGCCGGCAATGTCATTGGTGCCGGCGAGGATCACGACCGCTTTTGGCTGCAAGTCGATCACGTCGCGCCGAAAACGCACGAGCATCTGCGGCGTGGTCTGACCGCTGATGCCACGGTCAACGTAAGGTTTTCCGGGGAAGAACCCGCCGTATCGCGGCTGCTGCCATCCATCGGTAATCGAATCGCCCATGAAAACCACGCGCGATTCCCCTCGCGCCGGCGCGGTCACGGTGCGGTTGGCTTCGCGATATCGGGCCATCTCTGCCCAGTCGCGCATGCGCACATCTCGTGCGAGCAGGCCGGTCAACGCCGTGCCCATCTCCGCGCATGTTGCCGAAGGGGTCGCAGGCGTCTGCGATCCGGATGCCGGCGCTGCAGCCGGCTGCGCAAGGGTCTGAGCGCCGACGACGGTGCCGACAAACAGGATGGACGCAAAGAGCGGGCGCGCGGTCATCGATCTCACCTCCGAGATGAACGGCATAGTACGCGAAGACTCGGCGGAAAAGCGAGGCGCGATATCATGCGTCACATGGCACTTCCGACGAGAACTCTCGGCACGAGCGGCTTGAAGTTGACCACGGTCGGGTTTGGCGCCTGGGCGGCGGGCGGCGGCGGGTGGTCCTTCGGGTGGGGTCCGCAGGACGACACCGCATCGATTGCCGCGATGCGGCACGCCATCGATCGGGGGGTCAACTGGATTGATACCGCTGCGGTCTACGGGCTTGGCCACTCCGAGGAGATCGTCGGTCAGTTTCTGCGAACGCTCCCTGCCGGCGATCGTCCCCTGGTATTCACCAAATGCGGACTGGAGTGGGATCCTGACGATCCGATGAAGGTCTCGAAACGAACGCTTCACCCGGCATCAATTCGTCGGGAGTGCGAAGCGTCGTTGCGACGGCTGGGCATCGAGCGCATCGATCTCTATCAATTTCATCGGCCGGACGAGGGCGGCGTACCAGTCGAAGACTCGTGGGGCGAGATGATCCGGTTGGTCGACGAGGGCAAGGTGCGCGCAGCGGGCGTCTCGAATTTCAGTGTGGACCTGCTCCAACGTTGTGAAGCGCTCCGCCACGTCGATTCGCTTCAGCCCCCTTTTTCGATGGTCAAGCGAGAGATCGCCAGCGCAGAGCTTCCATGGTGCCAGACCCATCAAACCGGCGTCATCGCTTACAGCCCGATGCAATCGGGCATTCTGACCGATAGTTTCAGCGCCGCCCGCGTGGCAGCGTTCGCGCCCGACGACTGGCGTCGTCGTGGGTTGGAGTTCCAGTCGCCACAGCTCGAGCGAAATCTCGCGCTCCGCGACTCGCTCAGACCGATTGCGGCCCGACTCAATACAACCGTAAGCGCGGTCGCCATCGCGTGGGTTCTCAGCTGGCCGGGAATCACTGGGGCGATCGTGGGCGCTCGATCCCCGGAACAGGTCGATGGCTGGGTCGCCGCCGCAACGCTGACGCTCGATGGCCAGGACGTCGACGAGATCACGACGGCGATCGAACGGTCAGGCGCTGGTGCGGGACCCTCGCACAAATTGGTGAATCGGTGAGTTCGTGAGTTGGTGAATTGCTGATTGGTGAATTGGTGAGAGTTCACCAGCGCCGCGGCTCCGCTGGCTCGGGCTTCTTTGCGCCCGGCTCGTAGGTCTTCACCGTTCCCCAGAGACCGCCATAGCGCGGCGGACCGCTTACTTCTGTGTAGCGCAGCTCTCGCCAGACGGTGAGACGCATGGTCGGACTCACGGCCATGGTTTTTGCGGCGTAGTACTGTGCGAGATTGTTGACGCGCACGCCGTCGACTGCAACGACGATGTCGTTCGGGTGGATGCCGCGCTTCTCGCCGATCTTTTCGACCGCGACGACTTCCACGCCCGACAACGGCGCATCGCGGAGCATTGGCACCGCGACCGACACAACGCCGCCCGGAAAGACCTTCCATTTGAGCGCGTCGACGTCGATCCCCTCGCGATGCTGTCGAAGCAGAAACCCCACGAGAGCGGCTGGGTCGTCGTAGCGTTCGTGCTCACGCCGGTAATACTCTTCCGCCGATTTGAAGTTGCCGGTCCAGTCATACAACCTGGCGCGGGTCAGCAGGCCGGACGGTGAGTACGTGTGCGCGGCGCGATCGGCCAGCTCGTTGGCCTTCGCCAACTGTCCGCGCATGAAGTAATCGCGGACCATCCACTCGGCGTTGTTCGCAACTGCCACTTCCTGGCGGCTCGTCGCGAACCACCGTTCGAAGGTCTGCCGCGCGTCGTCGAGGCGGTCGTGCTCGACGTGGTATTCGGCAACGTCGCGGAGATGTTCAGGACTCATGGCGACGACCCGCCGCATCGCTGCCAGATACTCGTCCGGATCATCCTTGAGCGCGTTTGCGATGCGGACCGCGAAGCTGAGATTGAACTCCGCCATCTCGCCGAATTCCTTTTGCAGGACCGCGGCGGACGCCTCTTCGTACTTCGGGCCGATGGACAGATATGGGAGCGACCGCGAATACGGCGCCGCCTGTCGCAGCTTCGGAATGTCAGCCGCATTGATTTGCGGGGCGCGAGCCGCATCCCAAGGACGCGTGTTCGGCTCGAACACGGTGCCGGCCGGAAACGGTGGCGTAAACATCGACTCGAGTCGAGGAATGCGCGTCGGCAGCCCTGCCCAGGTCTCTTTCATGAGCACCGTCTTCCACATCCAGTGACTCACCAGCTCGGGGTGGGTCTGAAGCAGGGAGAGCGAACCGGACATGCCCGGTCTGGCATCCTGCTTGGTCGGGGCGAGATGGATCGCGAGAAATGGATAGAGTCGGAGTCCCGAAAACGTTTGCGCCACTTGCTCCCTGAACGTCCGCGCCTCGTCGGGCACGCCAAGCGTGTAGGTCAGGTCGGTGTCACGGGCGTTGATGGTCGACATCAGATGCCGCTCCGCGACCGCCGCCCACATCGACCAGTCGATCACCCACACGGAGCCGTCGGAGGCAACCGGGCCCTGACTTGGCTCGACCTTCAATGCGGAAACGAGTGCCTCAGCGCTATCGGGAACGGTCCCCGCATAGGTCTTTCTCGCATTGATCGCTTCTGTCAGTTCCATCGCGATCGCCTCGGCGGCAAAACGGTGACTCGCCTCGACCCCATGCGACTCCTGCATCACGATGCGGGCCCAGTCCGCGGTTTCGGCGCGGTTGTGGATCGCATCGATGAAATCCAGCGTACGGGGATCACCGAGTGAATACTGCGCCGCTCGAACCAGCTCGATTTGCTCGAGGAGACTTGCACGGTTCGGATTCGAAACGAGCCGCCAGTCACCGGTGTTACGCAACCGCAGCGCCCGGCCCCACGCGTGAAGCACCGCGCTCGATCCCGTGGAATCCAGCTCGGACAACCGATCCAGTGCGGTGCGCTGCCGGCCGACGAGCGTGTACAAGACGGTCTCTGAGAGTCGCCGCGTCTCGTTGTCAGCCGCGACACCCAGGGCGTCGGCCAGAGCAAGATGTGCGGTCATCCTGCTGATCAGGCGCCGAGGGTCGCTGAACACCGTGGCCGCTTCGCGAAGCGCGAGCGTCCCAACGAGGAGAGCCGCTTCCGCGTGCGCATCCGCACATCGCATGTTGGCCCGAAGCCGGGCGGAGACTCGCGCGTTCTCGCGCTGGATGATCTCGCGAGTCGGCTGCAGGAGCGCACTGGCAAGCGGTGCATCGGACGACTCGCACGGGATGCCCTTTCCTGCGAGCGCGGTGGCGAGAGGCGCATATGACGCGGGCGCCCAGATATGGTCGGTGATCCGAATTCCTACTGCCGTGCTGCTGGCCGGGACGGCTTCGAAGCGTGCCAGCTCAGAGTCTGTGCGAGGGATTTGCCGGACATCAATCACGATCGCCGATGGCGGCCGACCGTTCGCGTAGGCAGCCATGTTGCCCAGCGCGCCCGCGATCTCCTTCACTATCCACAGCTGCTCGGTTGGAAAGAACGATGAGGTCGGCCGTCCGGCCGGTGAACTGGCCGGCGGTGTCGTGGCCTGGGCGGAGGGAGTTCGGCGGACTAATGCAAACACAACACTGCCGACAAACAGCGCGCCAAGACACACAACGACCGGTATCGAGAGTCGACGGTTCATGGGCGAGACCTGAAGGAGGGAGTTGACCGGGGAAAGGGATTATAGCCGACTTCTGGCAGAGCGAACCAGTCGAGACGGAAGCGGAGCGATCACAGAATCGAGCAGCACGATGGGCTGGACGGACGGCACGATGCCTGCACCAGACGTGGTCAATCGAGGGCTATGCCAGCTCGAGGGTGTAAATAGTACGGGCGCGAATGGGTTTAAGGCTGCAGTTTTGGCTGTGCGTTTTCGACGCAACCGGCCAAATGCCAGAGCTGGAGAAGCTTGAAGACCGAGGTTCGGGCAGTTCCCCTGGCGCGCTTTTTGAGATGCTGGAGACCGCGTCGTCTTAGCAGCAGGAGCCACAATGCCGAGTGAAGTGCGATTCTCTCGAGCGCAAAAATGGGATCTGGTGCGAATGTCAGCCGCGGCCGTCGCGTCGACGGTTTTCTTTACCGCGCCCTTGTTTCTGGTGCGGCCGAGCCCGAGCCCTCAGGCGAAGGACGAGCCTCGACCCACACTGGCCGCATCGCCGGTCGCCGCTGGCGATCCTGCATCCGCGCCCGCGGCAATCCGGGACACGCCACCTGCAGCCACAGCAGACACGGTTGCGGTCGTCACATCCACGGAATTCGCTGTCGAGTCGACTCCAGCCCTTCAGTCCACCCATGGTCAGGCACTGCGCCCCCGTACTTCCGCGCAACGCTCGCCAGTGCTGAGAGCGCACGCAACGGTCAGAACAGATCCGGCACAGCAGTCATCCTTCAAGCACCGACTCGTCCGATTTTTCTCTGGCGTCGGGAAGTACACGGTGAAGCCATTTCCGAGCGTCACCACTTCCGGCAATTGAGGATCTAGTGTCCTAGCGGTTCGCCATCGCATTGGCAAAGTTGACCCGGCGTAGTGACACGTCCGTTGCGCCGTCGGCCAATGTCACACGAACGGCGCTTGACCGCAGTCGTTCCAGCACGATCGAATCCCGATAATCCTCCTGCTCCATGTCATCCACGGCAACGACGTAGTAGTCGCCAGGTCGAAGCGCAGGCATGCTTTCCCGCCGGGGTGCCAGTGCGGCGGAAGGAACGACAGCCGCAGTGGTGATGGCCGGTCCGCCTTGTGCCGACATCATGGCGGCGATCGGCGGCGGAACGAATATTCGCGAGTTCATGGCCCACCGAGTCTTTTCAACAGGATAAACAACCGCAACGTAGTCCCGTGTGGCCTGCCCCGATTCGTCCGTCACATGGAAGACCACCTCGGGTCGCTTGTCGGTGACGATCACTTGAACGTTTCGGAACTGCTGGTCCGGTTGAAACGTGATCGGCGCATCCGAAATATCGTCTCCGTTGATCATCACGGCCTTGACGTTCCAGCGCCCGAATACTTGTCCGGGTGGCTGCGAACAGGTGCCGCTCAGTCCCTCAACCTTGAAGGTCCAGTCCGCCGAAATCGTCGCTTCGCCGGACCGGCATTCACCATTCTCGGAAAACAGCGGAATGCGAGCCTTGACCGGACTGATGGGGGGAGGAGTCGTGCCCTCGAACACCACTCGGCCCGTGGCCGTCGCGCCATGGCCGACCGTGATTGCGACTGTCTCCTCCCCACCGCTGACCACGGTCACCTTCGCCGTCCCGAACTGTTCGTCCTCGGGGCGAGGCGGTCCGCTCATCGTCCGTGGCGCCACCCGCGCCTCGATGCGATACTCACCCGGCGCGAGAACCAGACGAAACGAGCCATCCGGCCGCACGCTCGTGCCGCTCACGAATCCGGGGTAGTAGCCTCGACCAACGTCAGACGTTACCTGACGCGCATTGAGGTACGCATTCGACGACTCGAGTCCGGCTCCATTGCTCATGGTCACCGTTCCGGTGACGACGCCAGGGAGGGCTTCGGCGAGAACAATGTCGATGTCGGTTGCCGACTGTCCTTTCTCGAGCGTGAGGGCCTGAGCTTGATCGATCGACGCCGCGCTTGGGTAATACGTTGGCACCGGCTGCAGAGTCGGGGGCTGGGGAGCGCCGCCCAGGATCATTTCGTCATTGGGGCCTCGGTTCGTCCTCACCTGGAGCAAGTACGTTCCTGCCTCCAGCCGGCCGATGCGGAACTCGCCGCGATCGTCTGTTGACGTTCCACCGCGCTGCATTGGCTGGCCCGTACGCCCTGCCGCCGCAACCCGGAGCACGTTCACTTGTGCGTAGTCGACCGGGTCGCCGCTGGCATCGAGCACACGACCCGAGATCGAAGCGCCGTGGAACATCGGAATCGTGACATTCTCGATCGCTTGCCCATCGGCAAGCACCAGCGGCCGCATGTTCGATCGAATGGTTCGACCGGGAGTCGGATACCGGGTCATCAGATACGTCGACTTATCGACCGCGACAGTGATTGGCCCCGGCGGCAGGTTGGCGAAGGCGAAGGACCCGCTCCCGTCGGTAATCACCGTCAATCGCAGTGGCCCCTGAATGACGACCCGCGCACGGGCAACCCCGGCGCCGGTAATGCCATCCACGACGCGCCCTTTGACCGAACCCCTCCCGGTCCGCGGCGGGGCGACACGATCGCGGGGAATGATTTGCCCGTTGGGGCCGGACACCACCACCTGGGCCGACGACACCGATGTCGTGAGGACGTAACCAACGCACAGTAGAAGGGAAATTCGAATGCCGCTGGTGAGCATAGGCCGCCTTCCTGAACTTTCCGTCGGCAATTAGACACCGAAATCGCTGTAATGGTCGGCGATGGGGCCTTGGCCGCTGCACGCCTGCGTGGCGCTTCACTCGCTGCCTTCTGGGTAAAAGCCGGAAGCCACAAGGTGAGATTCGGGCCGCCCGGCGCTTTCACTTTTCCCTGGTACACGGTACACTTCGCGCGACTCATCTCAGGAGGATCGTTCGTGCCCGTGCTCGATTTGTGGTCTATGGCGTTCGTGTTCCTGTTGGCGACATTCGTCGGCTTTCAGGTCATCCAGAACGTCTCCCGGTTGCTGCATACGCCGTTGATGTCGTTGACCAACGCCATCTCTGCCATCGCGGTGGTCGGCTCGATCATCATCGCCGGCGAGCAGAGAAGCACGTTCAGCACGATTCTCGGCACGGTCGCCGTCGCGGCGTCGGTCACCAACATCGTCAGTGGCTTCCTGATCACCGATCGCATGCTGAAGATGTTCCGCGAGCGGCGGCCGAAGTCATGAACGCGGCGGCACATCTCACGCAGGCGAGTTACCTCCTAGCGGCGGCGCTCTTCATCCTCTCGCTGCGCTGGCTGAGCGATCCCAAAACGGCGAGGCGCGGTGTCGGTGCGGGCGTTGCCGGCATGGCCGCCGCGGTCGGCGGCACCCTGCTCCATCCCGACATCGTCAGCTACACCTGGATCATCGTCGCGGTCGTCGTCGGCACGGCGATCGGCATACCGCTTTCGAAGGTTCCCCTGACCGCGGTGCCGCAGCGGACGGCGCTGTCGCACGCCTTCGGCGGTCTCGCCGCCGGCCTGGTGGGCACCGCGAAGTACGCCCTCTGGCTGCAGAGCAACGAACTGACGATGTTCAGGACCGGTGCGATTGCGGTGGAAGTGATCCTCGGGTACCTGACGTTCACGGGAAGCCTGATGGCTGCGGGCAAGCTGCAGGAGATCATCCCGACGCGACCGATGACCTATCGCGGTCAGAACATCGTGAACCTGAGCCTGCTGGCAATTGCGGTCGCGGCGGCGGGGTTCCTCCTGTTCCGACCCGAAGTGTGGCAGCTCTTTCCGCTAATCGTGGTGCTCTCGTTCGTATTCGGCGTGTTGTTGATCATGCCGATCGGCGGTGCCGACATGCCGACGGTCATTTCGCTGTTGAACTCCTATGCCGGCCTCTCGGCGGTGGCGATGGGCTTTGTGCTCGAAAACAAGGTGCTCATCACCGCCGGCGCGCTCGACGGCTCGTCGGGCCTGATCCTCTCGATCATCATGTGTCGCGCCATGAACCGGTCGTTCACCAACGTCCTGTTTGGCGCATTCGGTCAGGTGCAGACCGGTGGCGCGGCTGCCGAGGCGCGCACGGTGAAGAGCGGAACGGCTCGCGATGCCGCCGACCTCCTCGAAAATGCCGGGTCGGTGGTGATCGTGCCCGGTTACGGCATGGCCGTGGCGCAGGCGCAGCACCGCGTGAAGGAGATCTACGACCAGCTGACGAAGCGTGGCGTGGACGTGAAGTTCGCCATCCATCCGGTGGCCGGGCGCATGCCGGGTCATATGAACGTTCTTCTCGCCGAGGCGGAAGTGCCGTACGAAGCGCTGATCGAAATGGACGAAATCAACCGCGATCTGCCACAGACCGACGTGGTGCTGGTGGTCGGCGCCAACGACGTCGTCAACCCCGCGGCCAGGCACGATACCAAGAGCCCGATCTACGGCATGCCGATCATCGACGCCGATAAAGCGAAGTTCGTGATCGCGAACAAGCGGTCGATGAATCCGGGCTTCGCCGGCATCGAGAACGAACTGTATTACGCTGACAACACGTTGATGGTGTTCGGCGACGCGAAAGGTGTGCTCGGCGAGATCGTCAAAGCGTTGTCGGGCGAAACTACCCACTGAATCGCGAATTGAATCGCGCACTTTGCGCGCCGCCACCCACTCATGCAGTCACTGATCGATCTTTTTCTTCACCTCGACGTCCATCTTGATGATTTCGTGCAGCAGCATGGCCGGTGGGTGTACGGGGTGTTGTTTTCGATCATCTTTGCGGAAACAGGGTTGGTTGTAACGCCGTTTCTTCCGGGGGACTCGCTCTTGTTCGCCGCTGGAGCGATCGCTGCCAGAGGGAAGCTCGATGTCGTCGGGCTGTTCTTTTTGCTGGCTGGCGCGGCGATTCTCGGCAACACGGTGAACTACAGTGTCGGCCACTTCATCGGTCCGCGCGTGTTTCGGTCCGATGAAACTCACCCGCTGCTCAACCGGCAGCATCTCGATCGCGCGCATGCGTTTTTCGAGAAGTACGGCGGCATGGCGGTCGTGCTCACGCGCTTCGTCCCGATCATTCGCACGTTCGTGCCGTTTGTCGCCGGAGCGGGGGCGATGCGGTATTCGGCATTCGCGCTCTACAACGTGCTCGGCGGGGCGTTGTGGGTGGCAATCTGCCTGGGTGCGGGATATGCCTTCGGCAACGTGCCGATCGTGAAGAACAACTTTTCACTCGTGGCGCTCGGCATCGTCGCGGTATCGATGATCCCGATGGTGGTCGAATGGCTGCGCCACAAACAAAAAGGGCAGCGTGGGTAACGCTGCCCTCGATCGCTGACGACTTCCGCGTCAGGCAGAAGCCGCCGCCAGTTACGCGAGGCGGACGTTTTCGGCGCGCGGACCCTTCGGACCCTGGCCTTTCTCGAACGTCACCGCCTGCCCTTCTCTGAGGCTGTCGAACTGGCAGCCGTTGCACGCGGACTGATGAAAGAAGTACTCGCTGCCATCGCTCGCGGCGAGGAATCCAAACCCCTTGTCACTCACCAGCCGCTTGATTGTCCCGTTCGTCGTGGCTCCCATCTCAACATCTCCTCCTGCGAGTTAACGGTTCGCAGCCGCGCGCGGCAACCGCGCCTCCCCAAAAATGGCTGCCGGCCGTCCTGGCACGTGCGCAACCGTTTCGAGCTAACCGCTTTGTTGAGGTCTGGATCAGCTACCCGTCCGATCGGGTCGACGACAGGCTCAGAAAGCAGGGACGGCATTGTAGCAGATTCCGATAATTGTGATCCCTCGATTCTGTTCTCGGCGATACGAGGGGCGCCATCCTTGATTACCTCCTGACCCATAATGGCGGGGCATGCCGTCTGCCGCGACCCAACTGTTCAGGACCGTCACCGCGGGCTGGTTGAACTGGCTGCTCATTGCCGGACCAGTCAGCTGGTGGCTTCGCTGGACCGGCGGAGTCTCAATTTGGGTATTTGTTACCGCTGCGATCTCGCTCGTCCCGGCCGCCGGGCTCATTGGAACAGCGACCGACCATCTTGCGAGGCGGGCGGGCCCGACGCTTGGCGGCTTCCTAAATGCCACTTTTGGTAACGCCGCCGAATTGATCATCGCTATTGTTGCGCTTCGGGCGCACCACACGGCGGTCGTCAAGGCGTCCATTACCGGGAGCATCATCGGCAATCTCCTGCTCGTGTTCGGCCTGGCTTGTTTCATTGGCGGCATTCGGCACGGGCGTCAGAAGTTCAGCCGTCTCTCCGCCGGCTCTTCGACGGTCATGTTGTTTCTCGCCACGGTGGCACTCGTGATGCCCGCACTGGTCGCACTGATCAGCTTCGGATCGCTCGAAGCGCATCCGGCAGTCATCGACACGTTGAGCTTCTGGTCTTCGATCGTTCTGCTCGGCGTTTATATTGCGGGGCTGGTATTTTCGTTCCGATCGCAACGAGATCCTCTCCGCACCGATACCGGCCGGTCGCACGGTGAACGCCTTGGTGCCGGTCCGGCCATCACGCTGCTGGCGTTGGCGACTGTGTTTACCGCGGTCCAGGCCGAAGTGCTCATCGGAGCGCTCGAACCAGCATTGAAGGGGTTGGGGATGAGTGAGCTCTTTGCCGGCGTGATCGTGGTTGCGCTCATCGGCAATGCAGCCGAGCACTACAGCGCCGTTGCTGCCGCCAATGACGACGAGATGACGCTCGCTCTCGAAGTCAGCGTAGGCAGCAGCGCTCAGATCGCGTTGATGGTGGCTCCCGTCCTCGTCCTTCTTTCGTTCGCCCTTGGATCTCCGATGTCGTTGGTCTTCAACGCATTCGAGATTACCGCCATCGGACTGTCGGTTCTGGCGGTGGTGCTCGTGTCGATCGACGGGGAAAGCAACTGGCTCGAAGGGCTGCAATTGCTGGGCGTGTACGTCATCCTCGGTATCGTCTTTTATCTGATCCCGTTCAAATAATTGCGGCGTCGTGTAATCCGTTCATGGTTTCTCATCGGTAGGACCAACCTCTTGTGGCAATTGCGGCGGATTCTTCTGTAGAGCTCACCCTGGTACCCCGCTTGCCTTGAGGGGGGCAGCGACCGCAGAAGGTCTGAAAAAAACGAGCTCCAGGAGGGCTTACGATGAAACGTTCAATCACCCGATGGACAGTGACGCTGGCGGCGGTCGGCGTAATTGGTCTGCCGGTCTCGAGTTTCGCGCGGACCCAGGATCCGTCGCCGCAGCAGCCGCAACAGCAGCAGCCGCAGCCGACGCAGCCTGACCGGCCGCAACAGCCGCCATCCGAGGCGCGGCCTTCACAACCGCAGCCGCAGCCGACGCAATCGCCGACCGCGTCAACGACGCCGTCCGCCGATCAGGCGACTACGCCGCAAGAGCATCTGCAGCAGGCTCAGGCAGCCGTCAACTCAATTCAATCGAGCTCCGTTCCGGCGCAGAACCGCGCCGCGTTCGCCGATCTGAAAAAGCATCTCTCGAA
Organism: Vicinamibacterales bacterium; assembly: GCA_051986585.1. Lineage (GTDB taxonomy): Bacteria > Acidobacteriota > Vicinamibacteria > Vicinamibacterales > 2-12-FULL-66-21 > JALZOC01. Next base: position 24,711 of record JBPYFA010000329.1, read on the forward strand.
TCTCGAAAAGCTTGGTTCGTCGCCAGCGCCCACATCCGCAGAAACGGGAAAGGCGAGCACATCGAAGGGCAACTGGGGGACGGAAGTCGCGGCGATCGATAAGGCGATTGGCGAAATCATCAACGGCGAATCGCCCAGCACACCGACGCCGACAGGCACCAGTGGCACCACGGCGAAATCCGCGACGATGATCGACGAAGCCACGCGTGCGAAGTTGATGGACGTTCGCACGCACATTACTGCTTATGCGGCAGGGATGTCAGGAACCTCGACCCCGAAGACCGAAGCTTCGGCGAGCAGCAGCACGTCGGCGCGTCCGGAATCGTCGATGAACTCCCCGGCGGCAGCGTCGAGCACAGCACCATCCTCGGAGCCGAGCGCGTCTTCGTCTTCGACGGCGCAGTCGTCGCAGCCACCTCAGTCGACGCCACCGTCGCAGCCACCTCAGTCCACTCCGCCGTCGCAGACGCCTCCGTCCAATCCGCCGTCGCAGACACCTCCGTCAACGGCGCCACAGAATCCGCCGACGACGCAGCCGGAGCCGAATCCAGGAGCGCAGCAGCCAACGACCGCGGCACAGCAGCCGGCCGGTGCGGCGCAGGTCGACACTGAAGCGGCGCATCGTCATCTTGTGACGGCGCGCGACGCGCTCAGCCAGATGACGCAGCTTCCAGCGGCGGCACAACTCAGCGGCGACGCCCGTACGCAGGTGGCGCAATTGATCAGCAACTTCAATGAGCTGATTGGCAACCCGCCGGACTGGCATGCGAGCTACCAGAAGGTAGCGGCCAACCTGAATACGCTTCTTGGACCGGACAATTCCGACGCAGAAGCCAACGCAGGCGCGCCGACGACGGCAACCGGCGCAACGGCTGCTCCTGGTGCCCCGGCTCCTGGCGCCACGCCTGCTCCGGGTGCAACGACTCCTGGTGCGACCACGCAGGGGGCCGTAGGCACCGCGGGAACCGGAGCGACGGTCGAACTGGATCCGGCGATCCGCGCCAAGCTGGTTGAATTCCGCAAGAGCCTCAATGAATTCCAGAAGGCAGCGGGAGGCAGCGCGAAGTAACGGGACCAGACAAAGCTGTCGTAGTCACGAAAGGCAAAGGGGAGCGGCGCACGCCGCTCCCCTTTTTTTGTCTCTCTCGATGCTCCCCATTGTCTGTTACGCTGTGGCTACCTTTTCGCTTTTCGCTTGTCCCTTTCCATTCTTCTATGACGAGACAGTTTCTCCTGGGCGCGACGCTGGTCGCCGCGGTTGCGATGCCGCTCGCCGGGCGCGCGACGGATACGCCGCTGCAGCAGGCGGCGGTGGCGTGGGATCGCGGCGACTACTCGAGCGCTCTCAAGACTTATCTGCAGATTCTGGATTCTCCCGATGCGGACAACGCGATCGAACCGATCGCCTTGCAGACAGGCGAGCTATACAGAACCACCGAGTTGACGAGCGATGGCGACGTCCCGATCTTCGCCCCGGACGGACGGCATGTCGCATACGAGAGCGGTGCGGGGTTGTCACGGCGGACCCGTGTGATCAGCGTCGCCGATGCACCCAAAGTGGCTGTCGAATTGCCCGGCTTCGGTGCGTCCTTCTCGATCGATGGGGCGAAGATCGCCTACTTGCGCGTACCGACGAGCAGCACGGCGACGGCCGCTCAGGCTGCCGTCGATGCGGCGCCAGCGGCCGATCGATTGCAGCGGCTAAGCGCGCTCAACCAAATCATCGGCGCCGAATCGCGTGTGGTTGTCCGCGATCTGGCCAGCGGCGCGGAAACGCCGATCGACACTGGCTCCCTGCGCGTCACGGCCTTGATGATGGTGGCACACTCGATCGTCGTTGCCGGTTCGATGCCCGACGGAAGCCCGATACAGATTTACGAGATAGCGGAGGGACGCGCGCCGACAGCCCGGACGACGGGAGACACAGACAAACTGCTTCAGGCGAGAAATTCGCCCGGCACGGCGGTTCTGTTCACGACACGACCCGCAGGCGCGGGGCGAGGGGGACGAGCCGGCGGTCCCGGCACGCCGGCGGCGTTCGGCCTGCTGTCGCTCGTCGATGGGCGCACGACCCTGATCAATGGTTCCGCGCCAGCATTCGCGCGCGATGGCAACAGTTTCGCCTACATCGTTCGCGAGGGTGCGGAAACGCGGCTCATGGCGGCCAGAACCGACGAACCGTCGCGGACGAACACGGTTCGTTCTGGGGTGGAGCGATTGGACGCGCCGGCGTGGTCTCCCGACGGAACACGAATCGCGTTCCAGATGATGCCCAATGACGACTGGGAGATCTTCATCATCGCCGCCGACGGCACGGGTGAGACGCGCGTCACCCGCGAGATTCAGCACGACGTGCTGCCGGTATTTCTCACCAACGATCGCATCCTGGCCGCAATCGGTGAGCCGCGGCACCGGCGCTCGTATCTCTACGACCTGCCCTCGATGGCGCGCACTCGTCTCTTCCACAACAACACCGTTCGCACGATCGCACCGGAATACTCCTGGACGCCAGCACCCGATGGCACGCACGTGTTGATCGCCGCCGAGCGAGACGGCGATACCGTCTCGCCGGAACGCGGGGTCTATCTCATGGACCTGTCGCGGCGGGTCACGCGCGACGAATTGCGAGAGCGGGTGAAAACGAACCTCGACGGCGAGCTGGCGCTGGCGGCAAAGGGTAAACGGATGTTTGCGCCGATCGCCGCGGCGGTGAAAGCGGTGGTGGCCGACGCGTCGATCGAGCGCATTTATGGATACGAGAAGGCGCTCTTCGATTTCGACTCCAAGTACGTGACGCAGGCGGGAAACAAGCGGGCGGCGGCATATCTGTTCGACCGCTATCGCTCCTTCGGATATCAGCCGGACTATCAGAATTTCGAGTACCGCATCCGCAACGGTCCGACGGGGCAGACGGCCAACGTCATCGCCACGCTCAAGGGGACCACCAACCCGGATCTGATCTATGTCGTCAGCAGCCACTACGACTCGGTCGTGGTCGGACCTGGCGCCGACGACGACTCGTCGGGAACCGCGGCGCTGCTGGAGACGGCGCGGATTCTCTCGAAACATCCCCAGCCGGCAACGATCATTTTCGCGTCGTTCACCGGCGAGGAAGCAGGCCTGCTCGGAAGCCGCGAATTCGTGCGGCAGGCGGTCAGCAGTGGATTGAAGATCGTCGGCGCGCTCAACAACGACATGATCGGATGGGCGAACGACTATCGACTCGATAACACGATCCGCTACTCCAACGCGGGCATTCGCGACATTCAGCACGGGGCTGCCATGGAGTTCACCAACCTGATCACGTACGACGCGCTGTATTACAAGAACACCGATGCGGCCGCGTATTACGAGGCCTACGGCGACATCGTCGGCGGGATCGGTTCGTACCCGGTGCTCGGCAATCCCCATTACCACCAGTCACACGATCTGCTGGAGGGCATCAACCATCAGCTCGTCACCGAGGTTGCGAAAACGACAGCGGCAACGGTGATGCTGCTCGCATCGAGCCCCTCCCGCCTGAAAGACATGCGTATCGAGAGCGTGAAAAACGGCGTGGCGACGGTGTCGTGGACCGCGAGTCCGGAGAAGGAGGTCACCGGCTACATCGTGATGTATGGGCCGGCGTCGAAACCGGACGCGCAACAGCTCAGGGTCGCGAAGCCGGCGGCAACGCTGACCGGCGTGACGCCAGGGACCGTGGTTTCAGCCAAGGCGGTGAACGCGAAGGGGCTCGAGGGATGGGATTGGGCCCGCGTCACCGTGAAGTGATTACGGCCGGACGCAGAAACCGGCCGCATACTGAACCTCGATTTCGAGGTGTCTGGGCGTCGGACGCACCACCAGATAGCCTTCGCGCCCATAGCCGGAGAGCTGGAACACCCAGTACGCTCGATTGTGAACGGACATCGAGCCAAGCGGAAGCATATAGGTGACATCGCGGCGATCGCAGTAAGTCACGTGGGCCGTCAGCTTGGTCGTCCGTTTCCCATCGGGCCCCACGATTACCCATCCGTTGGTTGACGTAACCAGGCCACAACCTTCATCACCGCGCCCGGGCGGAAACTTCTTCACCGACTCTATGTAGTTCGCGGTCCAACCCGGCTCGTCCATCGGTGCGCGATACATTGCTTCGAGTTCGACCGGGACCTTCCGTCGCACCTCTCGGGGAATCGGATCCTTCCAATCGGTGAAGGCTCCGATTGCCTCATGCTCCGCCTTATCGAAGGGCTCAGACAGCGACGTTTGCATCGCAGTCCAAGCCGTTGAGTCTTTAGCAACCACTTCGATTTTGTTTACACGCTGGCCGCCGGTCACCGCGAGTCCGTCCTTCGGGTATGGCGGCATCAGGCTGTCCGGGGAAAGCGCCGATCGATAGTCGGATATCAGAACCAGTCGCGGCAGACACATCAGGGGAAGAACGGTGGGCCGCGAGATGTGTATGGGGCCGCGATCGGCACCGTCGACCCATGCGGTCATCTGAGTAATCGGGCCCGTCTTGCCCCACCATTTCGTCGGAACATTGGCGATGTCGATCGGGAGATCAACCGAATGCAATGTTGTCGGCCAGGGCGCAGTCCAGTCCTTCCCGTCGAACACCGCAAACGGGATCACGATCCCGTCGTTTCGAAGGACTCCGATCGTGAAAGGGGCCTCATCGGCCGCGACAGGTGGAGCCTGGGTGGCGGATCCGCCAGGCGACTGAAGCGCCAGCGATAGCAGTGTCAGAAGTAGGACCACCATCCCGAAGCGTCAGGGTCGGTCGAGCACTTCTCGAACCTTCGACAGAAGATCCTCGCGCGAAAACGGCTTCGACAGGAAGTCGGTCGTCAGTTCGTCGTCGCCACTGGAGGGATAGCCGGATACGCAGATTAGCTTCAACGTGTTGCGGCGGGCCCTGAGATGCTTGACGAGTTCGGTTCCTCCCATGTACGGCATCCGAACATCAGTGAGCAGCAGGTCGATCGTGTCGCCATACTGATCGAACACCTTCATCGCCTCCTGCCCGTTCCTCGCTTCGAACACGCGATAGCCCGCCCGCATGAGCGCCTGCGCAAAGAGTTGGCGGACGGCTGGTTCATCTTCGACCAGAAGAATGGTTTCGTTCCCGCGCGAAGTCGTCAGTCCATCATCGCTCACGTGACTCGTCTCCATGTCAGACCACCACGACGGACACCCGTGCTGTCAGGCGGGCTTCTGCGACTGCTCTGCCCTGGCTTTCGCTTCCGACCGGGACAGTTCCCGCTTCAAGCCTGCCTGCCGCTCCAACGATCGCTCGATCATCCAACATACCAACGCCCACGATAACCCAAGGAGCCATCCGGCGAGCACGTCGGTCGGATAGTGAACGCCGAGGTAGACCCGCGAGGCACCTACCAGCACCGTGGCCAACATCGCGACGGCAATGCAGTACAGCTTCGTGAAGCGGCGCTCGGCCATATGCATCAACAGCGTGCCGAGGGTGAGGTAGACCACGGCAGACTGCAGCGCGTGACCGCTGGGAAAGCTCATCGACATCACGGCGCGGAGGTGAGGCACGATGTCGGGGCGAGCCCGCTGAAACAACTGCTTGAGCGAAGCCTGCAGGAACCACCCACCCAGGCTCGCGGCAACCACCAGCAAGGCGCGCCGCCAGAGTCCCTGAAGCACAAGGAATCCGGCGACGAAGAAGACGACCAGCCCCAGCACGGTGTCACTGCCCAGGGAGGTGATATCAAGCGCGGCACCCGGCAGCCACGCCGGCCCGATCGGACGCGACAGGTCGGACGGATCGCGGAGCGCGAGAAGAATCTTCTTATCGAAGCTCTGAGTCTCCCCCTCGAACACCTCGCTCGCGAGCTTCATGAACACGACCAGGAGAAGCAGGACCGCTATCCCGCCAATCAAGAGAGCCAATTCGGTCCTGTCGCGAGGCTTCAGCCTGGCGACCTGTTTCAACCAGCCCGATCGTGCGTTCTTACGCATCACCAGAATTATCCGAGCAGGGAAAGAAGGGTGAACCCTGAAAATGCTGAATGTTGAATGCTGAATGTTGAATGCCGAATGCCGAATGCCGAATGCCGAATGCGGAAGGACTCGACGAAGGTCCTGCATTCGACATTCAGCATTTAGGTTGCTGCGACGGCGGCCTTGACGGCTCGGACCATCAACACCGGAATCTGAACGTTGTGGCGGACGCGATCGGCGGTGGCACCGCGGAGAAGATCGTTGAGGAAGCGATGCCCATGCGTCGACATGGCGATCAGGTCGACACCTTCCTCGACCGCAACCTTTGACAGCTCGGTTGCCGGATCGCCCATCGCCAGCCGGGCGCGTGCCTGGAATCCATGGCGCGCGAGCTCGTCGCAGAGGCGCGCGAGATATTCGCGATCCTGACGGATCTCTTCCGACTCCCGCAGCTTCAGCTCGTCGAAGTGGCGCGCCGCCCATCCATCGGCCACGTGCACGAGCAGCAGCCGCGCACCGGTGAGTCGCGCCAGCGGCTCGATGTGATCCAGCACCGCGCGATCGGACTCCGAATTCTCGATAGCGACGAGGATGTGCTTATACATAGTGGATTCACAAACTATCCGGCAAACGTCTGCCAGAGCAGCCAGGCATTGAGACCCGCAATCAGAACAGCCACCGGCCACGCAAGTACCAACATCCACCTCGGCGCGACGAGCGGGCCCATTTTGCGTTTGTCGCCGGTGAACATCACCAACGGGAACACTGCGAATGGAAGCTGCAAACTCAACACGACCTGGCTGAGAATCAGCAACGCGCCGATCCCGCGCTCGCCGTAGAAGTACACCGTCAGCAGGGCCGGCACGATCGCGATCAGCCGGGTGATCAATCGACGGAGCCATGGGCGCAGCCGGATGTTGAGGAACCCTTCCATCACGATCTGGCCGGCGAGCGTCCCGGTCAGCGTCGCGTTCTGACCGGAAAACAATAGCGCGACCGCGAACAGCGTGCTCGCCAGCTGAGTACCGAGGAGCGGCGCGAGCATCAGATACGCATCCGAAATGTCCGCGATTTCCTGGTGGCCGGTCGTGTGGAACGTCGCCGCCGCGACCACCAGGATCGCGCCGTTCAGGAATAACGCGAACATCAGCGCGACGGTGGAATCAATCGTCGCAAACCGGACGGCTTCGCGCTTGCTCTCCGCCGTATCGCCATATTTGCGCGTCTGGATGATCGACGAGTGCAGATACAGATTGTGCGGCATCACCGTCGCACCGAGAATGGCGATGGCGATGTAGAGCATGGCGGGATCGCGCACGATCGATGACGAGGGCACGAACCCCGTGGCCACCCCGAGCAGATCGGGCTTCGCCAGCCACAGCTGGGTGGCGAAACATCCGGCGATGCCGAGGATCAACGCGACGACCAGCGCCTCGACGTACCGGAATTGGTACTGCTGCATGTAGAGGACGAGCAGCACGTCCAACGACGTCAGACAGACGCCCCAAATCAACGGCAGCCCGAACAGCAGATTCAATGCGATGGCCGATCCGATCACCTCGGCGAGGTCGCACGCGGCGATGGCCACTTCGCACAGCACCCACAGCACTAAGGTCGTCGGACGGGAGTAATGATCTCGGCAGGCCTGCGCCAGGTCGCGGCCGCTGGCGATCCCGAGCCGAGCGGCCAAGGCCTGCAGCAGGATGGCCATCAAATTCGATAGCATGATTACGCTCAGGAGCGTGTAGCCATACTTCGAACCGCCGGCCAGATCCGTCGCCCAGTTGCCGGGATCCATGTACCCGACCGCGACCAGGTAACCGGGGCCGGCAAACGCGAACAGCTTTTTCCAGAATCCGCCGGTCAGCGGCACCGGCACTGAACCGTGCACCTCCGGCAGGCTCACCGTTGCGGATGGTTGACGCCATCCGTCGGCCCGCAGGGCACCGCCCCCGCCTGGCTCTCGCTTGGACATACGCCCCCTACGTTACACGACCCGTAACCCTTTACTGAAACGGAAAGCTTTGGAACGGCGCGACCGCGCACGTGGCCTTGATTCAGGGGTTTACGGCCACATCCTGCGGGGCACGCGGATTGCCACACTCGCGAGGAACCTTATGAACTCGTCGTCTATCCCTAAGACGCTGCAGCTGCTGGCTGCGGTGATCTTTTTCGGCTCGATTCCGGTTTTCGCACAGACACCAGCAACGGATCCGGCACCGGCGCAGAGTCCAGCACCGGCACAGACGCCCACCGACATCGTCTCAACACCACCCGCCCGGCCGGCGCAGATCGATCTCAATCTGATCAATCTCCCGACCACGATGTCGATTGCGCGTCATCACAGCTACTTCCGGCTGACGCACCGCTTCGCATCGGATCTCCGGCGCGGCGACTTCGGCGATCAGGCAGCCGACCTCTTCTCGCTCGACAAAGGCGCCATCATCGGCCTCGAGTATCGATTCGGCATCACCAGCAACATCCAGGCTGGAGTGCATCGCTCGCTCCTGAGTAAGACGATTCAAACATTCGGGCGCTGGGATGCGCTTCGTCAGGCAGCCGCGATGCCGGTTGCGATCTCGCTCACGCTGTCGGTCGAAGGGCTGAATAACATGCGGGAGAAGCACCAGCCTGCGGTCGCCATCACCGCCTCGAGGACGTTCGGCGATCGGCTCGCGCTATACGCGACCCCGGCGTTCGTCGGCGGCACGCACGCGGTGGACATCATTGAGGGGCACGAGGGGCACGATCACTCGACCGGGCTGGAAGAAGACGTCCACTCGCAACATCACGACACCTGGCTTGCCGGCTTCGGCGGTCGCTTGCGATTCTCCGGCACCGGCTACATCACCGGCGAGTACACACCTCGCCTGCATGGCTACGACCCCAACGCGGCGGAATGGGGCGTGGCGGTTGAAAAGCGAACGGGTGGCCACACCCTGCAGCTGAATTTCACCAACTCCTTCGGCACCACCTTCGGTCAGCTCGCACGCGGCGGCAGTCCGCACGATGTGTATCTCGGCTTCAACATCACCCGTCGGTTCTAGGCCGCGGAAGAACACGGACGAACACGGATTGATTCAGTCACACAGGCACTTACAACGCAGGGAGCAGAACACATGAAGCGATACCTACTGGTGGGAATTGCGGTGCTCGCCGCCGCATGCGGGAGCAGCAGCCCGTCGTCGCCGTCCAACACGCAGCCGACGACCGTCGTATTTACAGCGGCCTTGAGTCCCGCCAATGAAGTCCCTCCGATCACGAACGCCGACCAGGGCGGCAGCGGAACGGGCACATTCCGAATGGATCTCACGCGAGATAGCTCCGGCGCGATTACGTCGGCAAAGGCGACGTTCGTGTACAGCCTGAATAATTTCCCGGCGAACAGCCAGATCATCCTCACCCACATCCACACGGGGGCAACCGGTATCAATGGGAGTCCAATCGTCAACAGCGGATTGACAGCCGCCAATGCCGTGCAGATGCCGAACGGCAGCGTAACAAACCAGACATTTGCAAACATCGACGTGTCCGGCACCGACGCCCAGAAGATCATCGATAACCCGAGTGGGTTTTATTTCAACGTTCACACTACGCTCAGTCCCGGAGGCGCTGCGCGCGCACAGCTGGTGAGACAGTAATTCGCGGTTCGCGGTTCGCGAAAAAGTTTGCACGACGAGCAAAAGGCCGCCGCAGCGGGCAGCTGCGACGGCCTTTTTTTAGCTTCCAGCTGCCAGCTCCCGGCTGCCAGCTCTCCCTTTATCTCGTGTCAGAGATCTTCCCTGTCGCACCTTTCCCCTTGCGGGGTCCCTTGTTATCGCGCGCCGGCACGTGATCGAGGTTGGCGACCTTCGTGCCGGTCGCGTAGACCAGCTGCGTGATGTGCGCCATCTTCGGGAAATCGATTTTCGATACCTCATCGGTCAGGTAGTGGTAGTCCTTGTGCAGCCCAGTCGTGTAGAAAATGATCGGGATGCCCTTCGCGGCGTAGCTATAGTGGTCGCTCCGCGTGTAGATCGACTCCGGATCGGCCGGATCGTTCATCTCGTAATCCAGCTTCATCGGCGTTGACAACGTGCCGTTCGCGTCCTCGTTCAGATTGTGCAGCTCGGTGCTGATGCGATCGGAACCGACGATGTAGACGGTGTTTTCCTCTTTGGGATCGTCGCATCGGTTCCGCCCGATCATATCGATGTTGAGCTGCGCCGAAATCTTGTCGATTGGCACAATCGGAAAGTCGGCGTTGTAGCGCGAGCCGTAGAGGCCGGCTTCTTCGCCCGAGTGCCAGACGAACAGGAGCGATCGCTTCGGCTTCGGTCCGAGCGCGAACGCCTTTGCCAGCGCCATCAGCGACACGGTCCCCGACCCGTCGTCGTCTGCACCGTTGTTGACGTTGTCGCCAGGCCGCGGCGTGTCGCGTGTTTGCCCGACGCATCCGCCGGCCCCCGCGCCGCCGGTGAATCCTCGACCAGCGGTGGGCGTCTGCGTGTAGCCGATGTGATCGTAGTGCGCGCCGAACGCGACGTAGGAGTCCTTCAGCTTCGCGTCGGTGCCGGGGATGATCCCGACCACGTTGCGCGTGAGCTGTGTGCGGACGACGGTGTAGTCGGCGTCGACGTCAATCGTCATCTTGACGCCCTTGAGCGCGAAACGAGGGAGCGGCTCCTGTTTAGAGGCGAGCTCCTTCAGCTCTGAATACTTCATGTCGGATCCGCTGAAGAGAAACTCGTAGAACTCATCTTGCGCCGTGAGCGACGGGGCAACGGGCAGGTCGTAACGCTGTACGGTCGTGAAGTCCCCATTATCGGGCTGACCACCGCGTCCCGCTGTCGGCTGCGCTCCCCGCGCCGGCTGCGCAGCAGCCGCACTCTGGCCACTCGCGGCACCCGTGCCACCCGCAGCACCCATGGCACCCTGGGTACCCGCAGCACCCGTGGCACCCGCGGCACCCTGGGCACCCGTGGCACCCACGGCACTCCTTCCCCTCCCTCCAAATCCAAACCCGGGCTGGCCGATGACCGCGACCGCCCCCTTCTCGACCGCATTGCGCGAGCGCGCCGCAATTAGTCGGTTCGATCCAGTCGGCAAGGTCTTCGGTCCAAGTGTTCCGAGATAGACGATGACCTTCCCCTTCGGGTCGACGTTCCCGTAATCGTCGATGTTGGCGTCAGGAACCTGAAGGCCGTAACCGACGAACTGAATCTGATCGCCGGTAACCGTCTGTTTCCCGCCCATGTTGCGCGGGAACGTGATCCCTTCTCCGTCTTTGAACGTGCGCTTCTGGCCGTTCACTTCGACGGTGACGGATGCATTGCTGTTGGTGCGAACCCCCAGCACCTTGACGGTCTGGAAATACGTGCCGTCTTCAACGGCCGGCTTCACTCCCCACTCGGCGAGATGATCCGAGATGTAGGCGGCAGCCAGTCCGAGGCCTTCGGTGTAAATCTGGCGCCCCTGGAGTTCGTCAGAAGCGATGTAGCTCAACCACTCTTTGAGCTCGGTGGGTTCGATGGATTTTGGGCCGCCGCTGGCGGGCTTCTGGGCGCCCAAGCCAACGGCCATGAAACAGAGAAGCGTAAATAAGGGCAGAATTCGACGGGCTTGCATCAGCAAACAACCTCCATCAGGCCTTGCAAAGGGAACAAAATAAAACAGGAAAGCGCCGTAATTGGATTACGCCTGAGCGGCGGCAAGTGCTTACAGGTGATCGGGATGCGGGGTCCCGGGTACCGGTCCGAGATCTGACTGTCAGTCGCGGCTCCTGGCAGCCTCCGGACCACGGATCGCGGATCCCGGACCCCGAAAGATGGCCTTTGGGATTTTGACGTGGACGCCTACCTTCTGGTCGACCAGCTGGGTGACGACGACGTTCCCGGCGATGCTCGTCAGCTGATAGGCGGCGAGCTTGTCCATCCCCTTCGTCGTGGCGAGAAAGTCGACCATCTCCTGGATGGCGATCTTGGTCGCCTTCGCGAGGTCTTCGTCGGTGCCCATGCTGATGTAATCGGTCGGCGTCTCCGCTCGGGGCCACGCCAGCGTCATCCCCTTATGAACGATGAGCTGCAACCGTCCGCGCAGCGAGGTTTCGATCGCGGTCTGGTCGACTTCGCCATCTCCCTGCGCGGCATGGCCGTCCCCGACTTCGAACAGCGCTCCGGTCACGTGAACCGGAATGAACAACGATGTGCCGGCGACCAGTTCCCGGTTATCCAGGTTGCCGGCGTGAATTCCGGGCGGCGTGCTGCTGACGCGGCCAGCCTCGGGAGGCGGCGCCACGCCCATGCTGCCGAAGAACGGATGGAGCGGGATGACGATGCCGGGCGCGAACTCGGCGGTCATCTTCTTCCGATCGATGGGAATGATCTTCGTGCTGTTTGGTTTGCAGTTCTCCCGGAGGAAACCCTGGCAGCCGTTGTAACCGTATGGAATTGCGATATCGATCGAGAGGATCCGAACTTCGAGCGCGTCCCCCGGCTGTGCACCATCGACGAAGACGGGACCCGTCAGGATGTGACCGCCCGGCCCTTTGTCAGTAACGGTGTCGACGACCTTCCGCAACGAGTCCTGCACATCTTCCGGCTTCACGCCGGCGCGCTCGAGCCCGCGTGGCGTGTTGGTCAACAGCGTGTCGACATCGATGATGTCGCCAGACACGACGCGTAACACCGGCTTCGCCTCCGACCAATAGTAGCCGTACGCGACTGTCTCCGGCGTGGCTTCGAGGCGGTAAGTGGTCGATCTTGATTTCTGGGCAAAGAGTGTCGAGAGGGAGAGAATCGCGATCGCCGCGGTCGTTCGCGTCAAAGTCATCGGCGCATTCTATACGTGCAGCGATCGGACGCACGACGTCAGTGTCCAGTTCCCAGCTTCCAGCTTCCAGCTTCCAGCTCACGTCTTCTCAAAGGGACCGGCGACGCAACCCCGCTGGCGCGGCGCTCCGCTCGCCCTGCCGCCCCGATCTACCGCGAGAGATCACAATGCCGATAGCGGGCGTCGAGCCGCGCTGTGAGAAACGCGAGCTGGGAGCTGGGAGCTGGAAACTGGGAGCTGGCAACTATTCCCTCGGCACATTCCGATCCACCCCCCGGGCGCGGAACCACCGATAGGCGTACGGCTCGAGCTCGATCTCGTGGTGGCCGTGCTCGCCGGCACGGCTGTCGTTCGTCCAGAGCAGATCGA
>JBPYFA010000330.1:0-8488 GCA_051986585.1 Vicinamibacterales bacterium
TGCGATCGCGCTGGCGATCGCCATTTACGGAGTGGTCGGCATCCGCTGGGCCGCGGGCCAGTACGCGGCGCCATGCGATGTCGAGTCGAATTACTACTGCATCAAGGTACTGGAGACCAGCCAGAATGGGCACTCGGCAAGAATGCTGATGCTCGATCGTCTGATTCACAGCTTCATCGTGCCGGACGACCCGCTCGCCATCGACTACGGTTACGAGCGGGCATACTCGAACTTGACCCAGGCGCACGCGATCGGTCGATCGGGGGTCGACGCGCTCTTCATCGGCGGAGGCGGATATTCATTTCCGCGATACGTCGAAGCGAGGTATCCCGGCTCGAGCGTCGACGTCGTCGAGATCGATCCTGCGGTGATCGCGGTCGTCCGGGATCGGCTTGGGTTGCCGTCGACATCGCGCATCCGTTCTTTCAATCAGGATGCTCGAGTGTTCCTGACCGAATGGCAGGACCCGAAACGTTACGACTTCATCTACGGCGATGCGTTCAACGATCTGTCGGTGCCGTATCACCTGACGACGGTGGAGTTCAATCGGATCGTCGCGAACCGGCTCAAACCGGACGGCGTGTACTTGAGCAATGTGATCGATCGTTTCGAAGGGGGCGAGTTTCTGAAGGCGGAGGCGAACGCGCTGCGAGCGGTTTTTCCGCACGTCTACATCTTTGGTCGAAGCGAGGCCTTTCTGCCGTTCGATCGGAATACGTACGTGCTGATGGCTAGCCGCGCCCCGCTGAACCGCGCGGCGCTCGACGCCATCACGGCGCATGACGACCCTGATCTTCGGACGACACCATTGTCGGTTGATCGATTCAATGCCTATGTGACGTCCGGCCGCGCGATCACACTGACCGACGATTTCGTTCCGGTCGATCAGCTGCTCGCGAAGCTGTTCGTGGACCGCGGCAACTAAGCCGGGCCGTGTGCCGAGAACGACCACTGACATATACGGGCCGCCGAAGAACACGGAATAACACGGACAGTTCGAGCGCGGTCCCGATTCTTTCAGGGCACCAGCTGCAGCGAGAGAGCGGCTGCGAGCGGTGCGAAGTGACGACGATCGGTCGTCGCGACACGCGAGAGCCCGAGTGTCTCGGCGAGGGCGACGATTGCGGCATCGATGAAACCGAGGTTGAGGTCGTCGAATCGGCGGTTGAGATCTGCTACCCGGGCGTAGCCGTCCTGCGGCAGGTCGACAACGAGATAGGCTCCCTCCACGATACCGGCATAAAAGGTTTGACGGCTCTTCGCCCCGAGCCGGACACCGAGCAGATGATCGACTTCTGGAACGATCGGCGCCGGCAGAATGAGCCCGCGCTGCTCGGCCAGGATTAGCGTGCGGGCTCTCGCGTGCCACCGGTCGCTGCGATCGTAGTAGGCGTAGACGATTCCGGTGTCAAGCAACACGCTCATCGGCGCGCGCGCTTTGGCGCGGCGGAACGACGGCCGGATTCACGCGCCTTGCGTCTGACCGCTGCGGTCGCCGGTTCGCCGAACCCAGAATCCTCGAGTACTCGATCGGTTTCCTCGGCCGTGTCCGCATGGCCGCTCGCAAACGCACCCGCGCCCGGCGGCGGATTTCGCGGCTCGCGCGTCACATAGGCTTCCACCGCCTCGCGGACGATCTCGGCCATCGGGCGATGCTGCCGAAGCATCTCGGACTTCAGCAGCATCTCCAGCTCCGGATCGAGGTAGATGGTGGTGCGCTTCATATGTTTATGTTAACATAAGCATCCTGACGCCGCCATCATCGAGCAGGCACAGACTGACGACGATCTGAGAGTCGCACAGGAAGATCGGGACTCGGGATCAGTGATCGTTCGTTCACACCCTGGCAGCCGCTGGCGTCAGATCGCGACGGTCTGTTTCGCTCCTCTTCGCCAGCAACAGACACAGCGCCCGCACCGGCACCGCGAACGGATTCCGCCTCGACTCGAGACGCTCCAGCAATACGGTCAGACCCTTCAATAGTGAGACGATCCCGTCGTTGGTCAACGGTATTGTCGCCAGACCCGCCAGCACGTCCCTGGTCGTGAACTCGTCGTTGAAGGTTTCGTCGTACAGCTCGACCAGCTCCGCGGGCGACAGATCCTGGATTCTTGCGACGAAGACTTCCAGTTGTCTTGCGGCCTCGAGCGACTGCGCCAGGGCGGCGGATTGCGCTCGCTCGACGTGCGCGAGATAGTCCGCCGTCGGCCGGTCGAGAACGATCGCCAGTTGCTGAAGGTCATCCCCGGCCAGCATGCCGCGACGATACGTCAGGCGCTGCCGCCGCCCTATGACCTTCGTCATATCGCGCGTTGCTCCCGGCGACGTCCCTACCTGTACTCGGCCGTCACATATGACTAGCGTCATACCGTGATCTGAAGCTGCCGTCTATCGTGTTCCAGACGGAGGATCGATGACGGTAGCAGCACTGGGAGTTGGTTCGCGCCGCGGGAAATATCGCGCAGCACGAATCTCCCCGATCCGTCCTGCCGACTCAAATAGCGCACGGACTTCGTCGCAAACAGGCCGCACGTGCTGGCACTCCAATTGCCCCTTCGCACTCATTCAATCATTCAGCGGGTGGCGCGTGCACGAACGGACAGGTGTGAGATGACCATGAAACAGACAACTTGTCGTGCAGCATTGCTCGTCGCTTCCATCGCTCTCCTGGCAACGGTTTCCTGCTCGAGAGGAACGGCGACCGGCATTCCTTCAGACGCAGTCGGGCCGGACGGCCTCACGGCGTTTCAGGAGGAACACGGCATCGGGCCGATGAAGACGCCGGTCGACGTGCCTGGGCCGGTGGACAAGGCGCTGGCGGCGTCGGGAGCCAAACTCTTCGAGCAGAAATGCTCCGCCTGCCACAAGATGGACGAGCGTTACGTCGGCCCGCCCCTGGGGAGCGTCACGAAGCGGCGCACGCCAACTTTCGTGATGAACATGATCCTCAATCCGCAGGAGATGGTGCAGAAGCACCCGACCTCCAAGAAACTTCTCGCCGAGTTCCTGGTTCCGATGCCCAACCTGAATCTGTCGACTGGCGAGGCTCGTCAGGTGCTCGAGTACTTGCGATCGCAACAGCCGTGACCGCGCATTCATTCATTCCGTCACGAGAGGATTTTATGTATACACATCGATTCGGTTTGTGGGTTGCGGCCTCAGTGATCGTTGCATCCGCGGCCGGCGCCGCCTGCCAGCGCCCGCTGGCGTCGTCGAACCTTGCCGCGACTGACGCCGCGGAGAAGGTCTATGTCGCGCCAGGACAGAAGGACGAGTTCTACATGTTCGCGTCCGGCGGATTCAGCGGCAACCTTGCCGTCTACGGTCTGCCATCGGGACGTCTCTTCGCACAGATCCCGGTCTTTTCACAATACGCGGAGAAAGGCTACGGCTACAGCGAACAAACGAAGGCGCTCCTCAATACCAGCTACGGCTTCGTTCCGTGGGACGACGCCCATCACCCGAAGATCTCACAGACCGGCGGTGCGGCTGACGGACGATGGTTGTTCATCAATGGCAACAACACGCCGCGCATTGCGCGCATCGATCTGTCCAGGATGGAGACGGCCGAGATTCTCGAGATCCCGAACTCCGCCGGGAACCATGCGTCGCCATTCGTAACCGCCAATTCCGAATACGTCGTCGGCGCGACGCGCTTCAGTGTGCCGTCGCCTCAGTCCGATGTCCCGATCGCATCGGCCAAAGAGAACTTCGCCGGGTTGTTGTCGTTCGTGCGGGTAGCGCAGGACGGGAAGATGTCGCTGGCCTTTCAGATCCGGATGCCCGGTTACAGCTACGACCTCGCGCATTCCGGCAAGGGGCCGTCGAACGGATGGGCGTTCTTCTCCACTTACAACACCGAACAGGCGTTCACCCTGCTCGAACGGAGCGCCTCGCAAAAGGACAAGGACTTCATCGCCGCCGTCAACTGGAAGCGCGCCGAGGAATGCGTCGCCCAGGGTGCCGGTGCGAAAGCGCCGGCGAAGTACGCGCACAACTGGGTTGACGATCGCGATATTGCGGTCTCAAAGATGGAGACCGACGACGTGATCCTCGAGCCGAAGCAGTGTTCCGGCCTGGTGTACTTCCTGCCGACGCCAAAATCTCCGCACGGCGTCGATGTCGACCCGACGGGAGAATTCATCGTCGCCGGCGGCAAGCTGGCAACGGTCATTCCTGTGCACTCCTTCGCAAAAATGCAACAGGCCATCGCGAACAAGGCCTTCGACGGAGAAGCCAACGGGATCCCCATCCTCAAGTATGAAGCGACGATCGCGGGCGAAGTACCGGAGCCTGGGCTGGGACCGCTGCACACGGAATTCGACGGGAAAGGGTTCGCGTATACGTCGGTTTTCATTTCGTCCGAGATCGTGAAGTGGTCGCTGAAGGATTTCAAAGTCGAGGATCGCACACCGACCTACTACTCGGTTGGACATCTGATGATTCCGGGCGGCGACACGATGAAGCCGTACGGAAAGTACGTCGTGGCACTCAACAAGATCACGAAAGATCGATACCTGCCCACCGGACCCGAACTGACGCAGTCGGCGCAGCTCTACTCGATCGAAGGCGACAAGATGCGCATGATCCTGGACTTTCCGACCGTCGGGGAGCCGCACTACGCGCAGGCGATTCCGGCGTCGATGATCGCGGACAAGCAGTTGAAGTTCTTTGCGCTGCAGGACAACAAGGATCCGGACGCGACGAAGACGGAGAAGGAAGCCAAAGTGGTTCGCAAGGGCAATGAAGTGCATGTCTACATGACCTCAATCCGCAGTCACTTCAGCCCCGACAACATCGAAGGCATCCAGCTCGGCGACACCGTGTACTTCCACATGACCAACATCGAGCAGGACTGGGATGTGCCGCATGGTTTCGCCATCACCGGCGCGCGAAACTCCGAATTGCTGGTCATGCCGGGACAGACCCGCACGCTGGTCTGGACCCCGGAACGCGTCGGCGTGTTCCCGTTCTACTGCACCGACTTCTGTTCGGCGCTGCATCAGGAGATGCAGGGCTATGTGCGGGTGTCGCCGAAGGGTTCGAACGTCAAGCTGACGTGGAACACACCGGGAACCGCGATCGCCACCAACTAATGTGGGCTTAAGGATCAGGCTGATGACTCCCAGAATGCGAATCACTCTTGCAGCCGCCGCCCTCCTGCTCGGAGTGGCGTATGTGTCGCCACTCTGGCACATCAGCCTGGTCGCCCCGCAGTATCCAGAAGGCATCGGGATGTATATCCGGATCGACACGATCACGGGACAGAAACCCAACGATCTCAACAGCATCAACAATCTGAATCACTACATCGGGATGAAGAAGATCATCGCCGAATCGATTCCAGAACTTCGGTTGATGCCGATCGCGGTGGCCGGCCTGATGGGACTCGGCCTCCTCACCGTGCTAGTCGGACGACGATCGCTCTTGTACGGCTGGACGGGGCTCTTCTTGATCGCCGCACTGGCCGGAGTTGCTGACTTCTGGTACTGGGGATACGACTACGGGCACAATCTCGATCCGACGGCTGCCATCAAGATTCCTGGTCTCAGCTATCAGCCTCCCGTCTTTGGCTCCAAGCAGCTGCTGAACTTCACCGCGACGTCGTGGCCTGGAATCGGGGGCTGGGCAATCGTCCTCGCGCTGGTCGTCGGCATCGGACTGTCAATCATGGAGCTACGTCGTGTCCGGCCGGCGCCGCAATTCAGAAAGGCTGCGTGAGCCGTGACGAATTGTGATTGGGGCCGTCGGACACAGCGGTTGAGCGTGCTCGTTGTAATGCTCACCCTATCCGCGTGCAGCAGCGCCGGGCCCGGAGTCATCCACTACGACATCGACGCGTGCGAGTCCTGCCGCATGACGATTGCGGACGCCAGATTCGCGGCGCAGCTCGTCACGCGGACGGGCAAGGTTTACCGGTTCGACGATCCGGGCTGCGTGGTGGCGTTTCTCGCATCCAACCACATTGCGGCAACCGACGTTCATTCGATCTGGATGAACGACTACGCCAACCCGGACACGCGCGTGAACGCGAACGACGCAGTCTTCGTCGTCAGCGATCGAATCAAGGCGCCGATGAATGGCGGCATGGCGGCATTCGCAACCCGTGCAAGCGCCGCATCGCTTCAGTCGACGATCGGCGGAGTCCTGCGAAGTTGGTCTGAAGTTCTCGCCGGGCGGTCGTCATGAGTCGTCGCACGATCGCCACAATAGCGACCGCAGTCTGCATCGTGCTCGCATGCGGTTCGCGTCGCGCTTCAGCAGATACGATCGTCGTTTCACCGTCAGGCCCGCAGCGATCGATTGCGGCGGCGGTGCAGTCCGCGGCAGCGGGCTCTCGGATTGTCGTTCGCGCCGGCACTTATCGCGAGCCACCCATCACCGTCGATCGGCCATTGACGATCGTCGGCGAGGGACGACCGATCGTAGAACCGGCGCAGCCGGCCACACTTCTGCGCGTGACCGCCGACGACGTGACGGTGAGTGGGCTGGTGCTGTCACACATTCCGCCCAGCTACGTCGACGATCGCGCCGCCATCCGGTTCGAGCACGTGCAGCGTTGCAGGGCGGAGGATCTCGAGATCATCGATGCGCCGTTCGGAATTTACGCGTCTGCTTCGTCCGACTGCCGAATACTCAGGAATGTCGTACGAGGGAGCGGCAGCCAGCACGGCGCTCTAGGGAACGCCATCCACTTCTGGAGCTGCCGCCGGATGACTGTGGCCGACAACGTGATCAATGGCCATCGGGATGGCCTCTACTTCGAGTTCGTACAAGACACGACGATTGAGCGAAACCTCAGCCGGCAGAACGTGCGCTACGGTCTCCATTTCATGTTCTCGAATCACTGCGCTTACCGAAGCAATCACTTCATCCACAACGGTGCCGGTGTGGCGGTGATGTACACGCACGACGTGACCATGGAGAACAACGAGTTCGCCTCGAACCAAGGGCCGGCGGCCTACGGGTTGCTGCTCAAAGACATCGGCGAAAGCCGGCTGGTGGGCAATCGATTCACGGAAAACACGGTGGGACTGCTGATCGAAGGTGGCGGGCATCTGACGGTCGAGAACAATCGATTCCGCAGCAACGGCTGGGGCGTCAAGCTGATGGCCAATAGTCCAGGCAACCGATTCACCGGAAACGTATTTGCCGGCAACTCTTTCGACCTGGCGACCAACAGCCGAAGCACTGAGGCGACCGTCCTGGGCAATTGGTGGGATCGATATCAAGGGTACGACCTGGATCACGACGGCCGCGGCGATATCGCATTCCGGCCCGTCAGCCTCTTCACCCTTCTGGTTGCAGAAAATCCGCCGTCGATGATCCTGATGCGGAGCGCGTTCGTCGATCTGCTCGAAGCTGCAGAGCGCGCGCTGCCGGTGCTCACGCCGCAGACGCTCGTCGACACCGCGCCCTTGATGGTGATGCCGCAATGAAGACTGTGACACCAGAGCCGCCGGCTCTCGAGATCATCGGACTGTCGAAACGCTTCGGGTCCACTCTGGTCCTCGATCGGCTCGATGTCGCGATTGAACGTCAACGCGTGACCGCGCTGGTTGGCCCGAACGCTGCCGGCAAGTCGACCCTGTTGAAGAGCGTGCTCGGGCTGGTGCGGCCGGACGCCGGCGAGATCCGTGTCGCGGGGATCAAAGTCACAGCCGATCCGTCCTATCGCAAAACCATCGGGTATATGCCGCAAGGCACGGCCTTTCCCGAGAACCTGACCGGCGACGAAGTGATGACGCTGTTGCGGCGGGTGCGTGGCGCCGACGCACCGATCGATTTCGAGCTGATCGAACGATTCGGCCTCGGCGGCGAGCTGCGCAAGCGGGTGCACACGTTGTCAGGAGGCACTCGACAGAAGCTGAATGCCGTTGCCGCCTATCTCTTCCGGCCGTCGCTCGTCATCCTCGACGAACCCAGCGCTGGCCTGGATCCGATCGCAAACGGAATTCTGAAGCAAAAGATTCGAGACGCGGCCCGCAGCGGTGTGACCCACCTCATTACCTCTCACGTACTCAGCGAGGTCGAAGAGCTGGCCGACGACGTTCTTTTTCTCTTGAACGGCCGGGTGCAATTCAACGGATCGCTGGACCGGCTGCGCGCATCGACAGGCGAGCGGCGCCTGGAACGGGCCATCGGCCGATTGATGGGAGCGGGAGCATGAACCTCGCGGCACGACTCATCATCTCGGGCGTTCGCGATGTTGGCCGACGGCGCTGGCTCATGGCGTACATGCTCTTCTATCTCGTGCTCACCGTGGCGCTGCTTCGATTCGGCGGAAACGAGTCGCGCGCGATCGTGAGCCTCACCAACGTGGTTCTCGGACTCGTGCCGCTCGTCAGCATCGTGTTCGGCACGATGTACTTGTATCACTCTCGAGAGTTCGTGCAGATGATGCTGGCGCAGCCGGTCGGTCGACGCACCCTGTTCGTCGGCTTGTATGGAGGCCTCGCGATTCCTCTCTCTGCAGCGTTTGCCGTCG
>JBPYFA010000331.1:0-5326 GCA_051986585.1 Vicinamibacterales bacterium
AGAACCCGACGTCCATCCAACGGAAGTAGCTGGTGTTGCCGTTGATCAGATTCTCGTACTCGCGGAATTCAATCCCGTTGAAACGCTCCATCGATTCTTGCCGGCGAACGAAGATGCCGCTCTGTGCTCTGAAGTCGAATTCGAAAGGGTACCGGACGGTCCAGTCCTGCAGCTGTCCAGTGTGATCCCACGTCCCTTGCAGAAACGCGTTTGGACCAAACGCCGTGAACAGTCCCGCCTTCGGCCGCCAGCGATAGCTCGCAAACTGCGTCGTCTGCCGGATATCCGTACGCGGCACGAACCCGAGCGTAGTTCGAAAATCGCGGCCGATGTCGGTGTAGTCGGCGTTGTAGGAAAGAGTTCTCGAGTTCCTGTTGATGTTCGCGTTGAATGCGCCGTCGCCGAGGTGCGCGCCGTCAAGTCCTTGTGTCTCCGCCACTGCCGCTTGACCTTGAATGAACCATTGCGGGTTCAGCTTGAGTCGCGTATCGGCGGATGCCACACGGTTGTATGACGAGCCAAAATCCCGGACCGTCATCAGCCCGCCAACGCTCGAGTCGCCGAACTCCTTTCTCGCCCGCACCACGCCATTCAACGCGCGGTCGCCCGCATTCGGATCG
The DNA here is from genome assembly GCA_051986585.1 of Vicinamibacterales bacterium. Lineage (GTDB taxonomy): Bacteria > Acidobacteriota > Vicinamibacteria > Vicinamibacterales > 2-12-FULL-66-21 > JALZOC01. The sequence continues at coordinate 621 of JBPYFA010000331.1, forward strand.
TCTGGTTCGAGATTGTGACCGGGCCCACGGTCGTCGATCGCGAGCGCGCCGACCGCCCAGCCTCCGACCTTGCCGGTCATCCGGCCGCCAAGCTGCGGATCCGCGATTCGCCGGGAGAAGAAGAGGTTGATCGGCGTCTGGAAGTAGCCCGCGTTTTCGAGGAAGAACGGACGCTTCTCCGGAAAGAAGACCTCGAAGCGCTGGTTGACGGTGACCTGCGGTTCATCCGACTCAACCTGGCTGAAATCCGGGTTGAAGGTCATATCGAGTGCGAGCGAATCGCGGGCGACGATCTTCGCGTCGAGACCTGCCCGGCCCTCCGCCTGCGAGTCATACGCCTCGATGTCGCGATCGAGAAAGCGGGCGCCCGTAAACGTGCCATATGGAATCAGCTGGATGTTGCGACCCGGCGAGACGTTCTCGATGCCGTGAAGATCCGCGAACTGGCCGTTGAAGCTGGTCAGCCGTCTGGTGATCCCGGGCCAGAAGTCGTTCTCGCTCTTCCCCGGAATGCCCCGCATGAACGCGATGCCCCACGTCTGAGGCCCTGCCTGCGGCGGAAACCGCAGACTCTTGAATGGAATCGCAATCGACACGACGTAGCCGAAATCGGTCAGCTCGCCACGAGATTGCCACACGGTGTCGAAGCTGAAATCGTCGTCCTGCCCTTCGGTGACGATGCCGTCGAGTTGGATGCCGAGCGGCGAGACCGCGAACATGTACGAGCGCTGGCGATCGTTGAAGGTATCGAGGAACACGCCAACGAAGTCGTCGTTGAAAATCGCTTCCCGGCGATTCATGCGCGCGCGAATCTTCGAAGGATCGCTCGCGTGGCAGACGAACACCGCGTACAAGTTGCCGTTGTCATACGAGACGTAGACTTCGGTGCGTTCCGTGGCCGGAACCAGATCGTTCGGTTCGCGCTGGAGAAAGGCATCCGCGGCGAGGCCGTCTCGGCGTTCGCCGGTCCGGAAATCCTCGAGTCGCGGCGGCGTGCTGGTTCGGGCAATCGTGAGCGACTGCCGCGGCGCTGTCGCCTGCTGTGCAGACATGACCAGGGTCGCGGCCAGAATCGCGGAGAAAAGCATCTAACCGGATCTTACGCACAACTCGTCCGTTCCATCCAATCAGGACGAACTGAGGGACGAAATATCTGCTGGCGGCGCCGTCGGCCTTACTGAACGACGAGCCGGTCGTTCACCGTCCGCACTCCGTCCGTCTCGCGCGCCAACTGCAACGCGCGGGTTCGTTCGGCCTGCGAATGTACGGTCCCTCGCAACGTCACCACCCCGCCCGACGTGTCGACGTTGATGTCGAGTGCCTTCACGCTGTCGTCGAGGGCCATCTTGGATTTGATCTTCGCGGTAAGCGCGCCGTCCTCCAGCACATGCTCAGCGCGATTGGCTCCGACCGCGACTTTCTCACCGATCGCCGCGCCAGTCTCGCGCGCGCGAGTCGTATCGATTGCCGGAGTCGTTCCCGTCGTGCCGACCGGACGCTCGAGAGTGACGCCGTTCCCATGATTGCCGATGCGATAGCCCATGAAGAACGCGGCTGCGGCCGAAATCACAACGACGATCAGCACAAGACGCAGCAGAGCTCGAAACATGGTTGCCTCCCAAGTACAGCTGAAGCACGCACCGTGCCGAGGGCTACCGCAGAGCTTCCGTCGCGATTCGCGGTTCCCGATTCGCGATTCGAGGATTCGCGATTAGGGATTCGCGATTAGGGATTCGCGATTAGCGATTCGCGATTAGCGATTAGGGATTAGCGATTCACCCTCCTGCGGTAGCTCCGACGACAAGAAACGGCTCCCGGCCATTGACGACGGCGTCCGGCAAGCGCGTGTCGGGACGCTCGTGCGAGAGATCCTGTTCACACGCAAAGAATCGCACGAACGGCCGCCGCTGTTCGGTGCAGTAGTCGCGGATCGTCCCGCACAAGACCGGATACGCCGCCTCGATCGCGTCAATGACCGCGCCGAGGGTAGGCTCTCCGTTGACCTGCACCTGCACCTCGTCGTTGCCGACACGAGCGAGCGTCCGCAGATGCGCTGGAAGCACGACACGGATCACGAGTCCTCCGCCCGGTTCACGAATCATGAAAGAGTTTGCACCTCGACGGAGACGACCGCCGGAAGGTTCTCGACGATGGCGTTCCAGGAGTCACCTCCGTCGGCCGATGCATACACCTGGCCGCCGGTCGTCCCGAAATACACGCCGCACTTGTCGAGCGAATCGACCGACATCGCGTCGCGGAGGACGTTGACATAGCAATTCTGCTGAGGCAGTCCTTTGGTCAGCGGCTCCCACTCGTTCCCACCGGTCCGGCTTCGATAGACGCGAAGCTTGCCGTCCATCGGATAGTGCTCTCCGTCGCTCTTGATCGGGACGACATAGATCGTTTCCGGCTCGTGCGCGTGGACATCGATCACAAACCCAAAATCGGTCGGCAGATTGCCGCTGATTTCTGTCCACTGATCGCCGGCGTTGTCGGTCCGCATCACGTCCCAATGCTTCTGCATGAACAGGGTGGACGGGCGTGAGCGGTGCATCGCCAGTCTGTGCACGCAGTGCCCCACCTCGGCGGTTGGATTCGGAATGTATTGCGAATGGAGACCCTTATTGATCGGCCGCCACGAGGTGCCCCCGTCGTCGGTGCGAAATGCTCCGGCAGCTGAGATCGCGATGAACATCCGTTGCGCATTCGAGGGGTCGAGAAGAATGGTATGCAGGCAGAGACCTCCCGCACCCGGCGCCCAATGCGGGCCTGAACCGTGGCCGCGCAGGCCGGGCATCTCCGACCAGTTCTGCCCGCCGTCGGTCGTCTTGAAGAGAGCCGCGTCTTCCACGCCGGCGTAGACCGTATCGGGATCCGTGAGCGACGGCTCGAGGTGCCAGACCCGTTTGAACTCCCACGGGTGCGGCGTACCGTCGTACCACTGGTGAGTGCCGGGGACGCCGTCGTATATGAACTTGTTCCCCACCGGCTCCCACGTCTTACCGCCATCATTTGATCGCTGGATCATCTGCCCGAACCAGCCGGACGACTGCGAGGCATACAGACGGTTCGGATCCGCCGGCGACCCCTTCACGTGATATAGCTCCCAGCCACCAAAGAAAGGACCGCCGACGTCCCAGCGCTCTCGCTTTCCATCCGACGTCAAGACGAAGGCCCCTTTTCGTGTGCCGACGAGAACTCTGACCCCGCTCATCCGAAACTCCTTCCGGCAAGGCGTGCCGCAACCGGCACGTGTCCACTGGTTAGTCGATTGTCAGGGCAGCGGTTCGACACCCGCCGCAGAAAAAATACTCAACCTCGAATAAGCGCTGGCTGTTGCGCGTGCAAGAACCATCGATCGAGGACAAGATGACGGACGAGCCATGGGTTGTCGAGCATCCGTCGCGCAATCGTCATCGACAATCCCCTCGGCAAGAAACCCGTGATCATCCGCGTCAGCTTTGACTCGCCAAATCGTTTCCTCAAGTCGGCGTCATAGGGCTCCAATCGATCGCGGCTGTAAGTGCCGGCAGCGCGAAGGATGGTGCGCGCCGCCATCAGGCCCGACTCGATCGCCGGACGGATTCCCTCACCGCTCTGCGGATACGCCAGGCCGGCGGCATCACCGATCAGGACGACACCGTCGTCGATTGCGTTCCGTCGGTTGTCGCCGGCCAGCTGATATGCATGCCCGCGCCAGTGCCAGCCACTGGCCTCCGATATTCGACCCGCTCTTTTCAGGAAGTCGACGAAGTCGTTGGTCTGTCTGGGCAGCGCGTGCGCATCGATCCTGCCGAAGCCGATGTTCAGATGATTCTGCTTTCGAAAGCACCAGCCATACCCTTTGAAGTCCGCGCAGAAGTACAACTCCGGAATTTCCGGCGCCACCCTGAATCCGGCGCTCTCATTTCTCGCGATCTCGAACTCCACTTCCTGCGCCGCGATCACGGGGACCCGCTGCTCCCGCGTGTCGAGGACTCGCGCGACGGGACAAAAGTGACCTCCGGCGCCGACCAGCAGTTTCGCTTCAACGCTGTCGTTGACCATCCACCGTGAGCCCTCACGCCGAATCGCCGATACGGGCCGCCCGAGCAACAGGCGCGCGCCGGCACGTCGAAGCAGATAGTTGTCGAACTCGCACCGCCGGATCCCGTAGCTGACGGCACGGTCGTAGCCGATCTCGACCCTCTCATTGCTGCCGATGACGCCGACGCGGAATCCACTGATTGGTTGGAGTGTTCGTTGCTGCCGGTAGTCGTCCAGATCCAGTTCGAGATCTTCGATGACTTGCGGCGTGATCCATCCCGCACAGACCTTATCGCGCGGAAAGACTGCCTTGTCGACGACGATGACATCGGCGCCGTGGCGACGGAGGTTCCACGCGCACGCGGATCCGGCTGGACCACCACCCGCGATCAGCACTTCACATCTGTCCACGACGACCGATCTCGCCTCAAGCGCTGACGCGCGTGAATGGCGCCGCGGGAGTGTCGCCCCGCGCGAACAGGACTTGAAACAGCTGAAGCGAACCGGTCGAGAACGACGCCTGCGAACCGGTCAGATAGAGTCGCCAGGCGCGCACGAAGTTGTCGTCGAACATCGACTCCACCTGCCGGCTGGCATCCTCGAAACGACGCCGCCAGTGTTCCAACGTTTTGGCATAGTGCCAGCGGAGGTTGTGCACGTCGAGAACCGAGAACGAGTAC
>JBPYFA010000332.1:0-3992 GCA_051986585.1 Vicinamibacterales bacterium
CGTCCCCTCCGCAATCACCATGTTCAGATTCCGCATCTCATCCGACATGTTGGACGAAGGCGTGCCGATGGAAACGACGTGGAGCACCGCGCCGCTGTCGTCGAGCGTCTTCAGAACCGTTTCGTACTGCAGGTTGCTGAATTCCACGGCGTCCATCGTGATCGCCACGATCACCGGCCGCTCGGCCTTTCGCTTCTGGAAGCCCTGGCTGACCTCCTGGATGCCGTCAAGGAGATAGGCGCCGGCTCCAGGGCGGGCGAAAATCCGGCCAATGCCACGCTTCAGCGCGTTCGCATCGGTCGTCTGGCTCACCAACGAAGTCGCGCGCTCGCCGACGGTGACGATCCCGATTTCCCCGTGTCCGTGCATTTGATCGATGAATTTCGTCAGGCCTTCGCGCATTGGCTGGAGCGCGGGCCCCATTGCCTGACTGTCGTCGACCAGCAGCACGAGCTGCATCGGTGTGGTGGCGGGGACGGCACGCAGCACCTCGCGGGCGACGCCATCTTCGCGAACGGTGAAATCGGCTGCGCTGAGTCCTGTAACCGGCGCGTCTTTGTTGTCCTGAACGCTGACGTACACATCGCGGGTCCGCGCGTCACTGGCGGCCGGCGGTCGCGGCTCCTGCTGCTGGGACACCGGTGCAAGAGCAACAAACACAGCCAGCGCGGCCGCTCGAAGCGGGTCAATCATCTGGGGAGCCTCTTCACGTCGAGTATAGGCAACCGGTGCGGAGAGCGTCAAGAATGCCACCTCGCCCAAAATTATTGGTACAAAGGGAGTTGGCGTTCCCGGACTCGACCGATCCGGGGTATGGTATTAAGGTCGGCGGCGATTGAAAGAGCCGCGAACGTGCCGAGGGGAGCGGATGAAGGTGATTGCAGTCTGGCGTGAGCGGCAACCGCGTTCCGCGATTGTCCGATTTCTCTTATATACCGCCACTGTTACGGTAGTGATCCTCCTCGGTGTGTTGACGGTACGTGCGCTGACGGCGAAACCAGCCGACGACTGCAACAAGCCGGCGGCGCCGGTTGTCGTGCCGAAGGCGCCAGTAGGCCTCATCGTCGACGCGCCCTGCACCGACGGCTCCGCACCGAAGGCGACACCACCAAGGTAGCTTCCGCCTTCAGGCGGAAGAAAACTCCGCCTTTTTAGAGAGGCGGAAGAACAACGCAATGGACGAACCCCAATCACCGAAGCGCGGATCGAACTCGACGGCGGACACGATGCGAACCATTGGTGCGCTCAGTACCGTTGGCATCTCATTCGTTCTGGCGATTGCGATTGGTGCGGGCCTCGGGTGGTATCTGGACAAGATCTTCGGAACCGCGCCGTGGATGTTTCTTTTGTTTTTCGCCATCGGGGTGGCGGCCGGCATTCTGAACGTCTATCGCACCGCGGGCCGGGTTCTGAAATAAGCCCTTCGTGGAAGCCGATCCCCTGCTGCGACGTATCGGCCGCACCTCCATCGTCGTGTGCGTGATGATGGCCATTGTTGCCTTCATCGTCTCTCCCACTCACTTGATGTCGGCCGCTGCCGTGATCGGAGGAGGGATGATTGCTGCGGCGAGTTACTACTCGATTCAATCGGGAGTGACCGCCCTGGTCGACCGCCTGATTGCGGCGGGGAACTCACCGCCTCGCCCTCAGTCGCTCCGCGCAACCGCGTTCAAGTTGACGGGTCGGTACGCTTTACTCGGTTTTGCGGCGTACGTTATGATTGCTCGTTTGCGCCTGCCCCCTTTGGGGCTGCTGGCCGGAGCATCCTCGATCGTGGCGGCCGTAACGGTGGAAGCCGTTCGCCTCTTCGTCTTGAAGGACTCCTCGCCGCGCACGTAACCGCGCCGAATCTCTGTCGACCGAACTGAATGGAGAAGCTGGAACACCCGCTCTGGATTGTGGATGTGATCAATGCCCTTCTGGGTCCGCCGGTCAAGGCGGCACTCGAGGCGCTTGGCTTTCACATCAAGGCGGAGCACGGGATCGTTATCCCGAACTATCTCGTGATGGTGCTGCTGATCGTCGCCGGCCTCACGGTGATATCGCTCATCGTCCGTTCACGCCTGAGCGTCGAGAATCCCGGCAAGCTGCAGATTCTGTTCGAAGATGGACTCACCGCGCTGATCAATTTGCTCGAAGAGTGGATTGGGCCCAAGGGTCGCAACTACCTGCCGCTGATTGCCACGTTCGGCATCTTCATCCTGTGCGGCAATTATCTGGGGCTGATTCCCGGGCTGATGTCGCCGACCAGCAATATCAACGTCACGCTCGGCTGCGCGATCACGACCTGGGTCTACTACCACTTCCACGGCGTGAAAGAGCAGGGCCTGTGGAATTACGTCAAGCATTTTGCGATGCCGCCGGGGTCGCCTGCCTGGCTCGCACCGCTGATGCTCATCATCGAAGTCATTAGTCATCTCTCGCGGGTGATGTCGTTGTCGCTGCGACTGTTCGGCAACATCTTCGGCGAGGAGATGGTCATCCTGATCCTGTTTACGCTGATTCCGTTTTTCATTCCGCTGCCGATGATGTTCCTCGGGCTGATCACGGGGGCCTTGCAGGCCTTCATTTTCGTCCTGCTGTCGACCATTTACCTGCAGGGCGCCGTGGCGGTCGAGCACCATGAGGACGAGCATGGGCACGATGCGCCGAGTGGACACGAGGCGCCAGCGGCCGCGTAACCAGGGCTGGGTTGTCAGTCATTCGTATTCCATTTGTGTTCAGAACGTGCACGAGAAAGATTCAGAGGAGGCTTGGGTCGTGAGTAAACGTTTCGTCCTGACAGTCGTACTGGTCCTTGCGGGCGGCATCTTCGCCCCCGTGTTCGCGCAGACTCCTGCCGGGGAGCCGGCGCTGAACCTCGAGGTCGCGAAATGGTCGATCATCACCGCCGGCTTTGCGCTTGGCATCGCCGCCGGACTCGCGGCGCTCGGTCAGGGGAAAGCGGTGAGCTCGGCGACCGAAGCAATTGCGCGGAATCCCGGAGCGGCCGGTGATGTTCGCGGCGCGCTGATTCTGGGCCTCGTCCTGATCGAGTCGCTCGTTATCTACGTGCTGCTGATCTCGCTCCTGTTGTTCTTCTTCAAGCCGTTCGGCGGCTAACCCCGCCGGGTCAGGGGCCCCGGACCAAAACGGGCCGCAGGCGACCACGGAAGAACACGGAACGCGAGACCGATCGGCCAATACGATCTGGGCCACGCGAGCAGGCGGATACACCCAACGGGTTGTATTCACTCGGCTCGCGTGGTCATTTTTTTGTCTGCCCAGCGGTCCTTGCGTTGAGTCCACTTCAGGTCCTGGCCGTTATCGCGCTCACGTGGGTCAGCGCTGATGAGCCCCAAGCCCTGAATGACTTCGCGGATCCCAGCATCCCGGATACCGGCTAAAATTGAATGACTCCCGTGAAGTCGCATTACTACTCGCAGCATGCGGTTGCGCTCCGAGCTGAGCTGGGCCAGGCGATCTCGCGCGACCAGATGCGCGCTCTGCACCGGAAAGTGGCCTCGCGGCACTTCCTGGTCGCAGCTCGACAGTTCGCAATCCTGATTGGCGCAACCTGGGGACTCGTGCACTTCGAGAACCCACTGGTCTGGATCCCGCTTGCCGTGGTTCAGGGCTTCACGATTTTCGATTTCACAATTCTTCTCCACGAAGTCGTTCACCACACCGTGTTCGAACGACGGCGGCCAGTCGCCGAGCGAATCCTCGCGCTCCTGTATGCGATTCCCAGCGGAATTTCGGCAAGCCAGTTCACGCGCTGGCATCTGGATCACCATGCGGAGCTCGGGTCCGAGGAGGATGACCCCAAGCGCCACCATCTCTCGCCAAAGGTGAACAAGCGCTGGTTCAAACTGCTCTATTGCACGCCGGCACTTTTTCCGATTTATTTCCGGGCCGCCCGCCGAGAATCGTCCACCTATCCTGAAACGCTCCAACAGCGCATCGGTTGGGAACGGAAGGTTTCGATCGCGGCGCACTTGGGCGCGATCGCA
>JBPYFA010000333.1:0-9410 GCA_051986585.1 Vicinamibacterales bacterium
GAGGCCCGCCGTTCCGTGTCCCTCCCAGGGAAAATGCACGTGCGCGTCGATCACGCCGAAGGCGTACGACATCACGCTGAGGATGAAGCCGATCACGAAGCAGCCGAGAAAGATCTGCGGCCAGTTCATTTGCGTGCCTCCGACAGGAGCGTTTCGGACAGCTGATCGATGAGCCCCGGCATCGACAGCATTTCGCCGAGCAGGATCAGGCAACTCCGCGAGTCGCCATGTTTCGCGATGCGCTCGAGCGCGTCGGCAAGTTCCGCGTCGTGGGCGAAACGCGCCGCGCCGTCGGCCAGCCAGCGATCGAGCGCCGGTTCACCGGTCGCGGCTTCCGAGGCCAGCTCGGTGTGAAAGCCGGGAGGATCGCTGACCAGATAGCCGGGATGCACCTTGAAGAACCGTGCGAGCAGCTGTCGCGACTCGTGGGACAGATGTTTCCGCGATCCGTTTTCGATCAGCGACAAATACGACTGGCTGATCGTCTCCCCGAGCTCGGTGCGGATCGCTCGGACAAGTTCCGACTGGGTCAACTCGCGGCCGAGCCCTCGCAGCTCTCCTTCGAGTTCACGCAACTGCCGAAGCTTCTGGGCGAGCGTCATTGCAATTTGTCATAAACATATTACAAATAGCAATAGCTGTCAAGCCCGGCTCAAAACGGCTGATTTTCGCCTGTTTTCGGGTGCTTCTCCATGACAACATGAAGACTTGATGCGGGTGCGCAACCTCGGGTGGCCTCTGATTGCCACTGTGGCGATCGGCGCGCGTCTGCTCGGGACGTCCTCTCAGGGACTCGTGCCCGTCTTCGATATTTCCCATCCGATCCCGTATTTCATTGCCGACGGCAAGGGCAAGGCAGGCTTCCGAGCCGCCGACACAGCGCTTGCGCGCTGGGCGTTGGCGGACTGGCAGCGATCGTCAGGTGAAGCGATTCGATTCGAAGCGGCACCAGAATCAGCGGCGCTCGTGCGGCTGTATTGGGCTGAACCGTCTGAGGGTCGCTACGGCGAGATGCAACCCATCGTCGTCAACGGCGGGCTCGGGGCGGCGGTCTACATACGCCCCGACATGGCTTCGCTTGGACCCGAGATTGCCGAAGCCGCCGCTCGGGATCCGCTCCTGCGTGACAGCATCGTCTATCTCACGTGCGTGCACGAACTCGGGCACGCATTGGGATTGACACACACACGCGACTACCGCGACATCATGTATTTCTTCGGTTACGGCGGCGACATCCCGAAATACTTCGAGCGTTACCGGTCGCAGCTTCGCTCGCGTCCGGACATCGAGAAGGTGTCCGGGCTTTCGTCAGGCGACGTGGGAAGATTGAAGGCCCGGTACGGACTTCCCTGATCGGAGTGGGATTCAGAAGCCGCAGCGCTCGAGCAGCCCACGAAATCGGCGGTCCTCTCTCCACGCATCCCATTTGGGATCGACAGGCAGGAAGACCATGTGGACATCGCGAGCCGCGTACGCTCGTTCCAGCCAGGCGACCATCGCATCTCCGTCATCGAGGCCGGCGCAGATCAACGCCATCGCATACGGCGGCACGTATGTGGAGCGGGCCGCGTCCTCTAACGCTTCCAGCACATCGCGAGCGGCGGCACGCTGACCGGCTCGCGCGAGAACGTATCCACGTACAGAGATCGGCTTGCTGTTCCCACCCGACAGCCGTGCCCCGCGACTCAGGGCGTCGAGCGCCAGGTCCGTTTCACCCAGTTGCTCGCAAGCCTGTCCGAGCATCATCTGTCCGACCCAGAATTCAGGATCGATCGCGATGGCCCGTCGCGCGCGAGCGATCGCGGTCTGGAAATCGCGTGCCTGGAACGCGACCTGCGACGCCATCGCATGATGAAGCGGTGAGAGTGGCTCGAGTCTGGACGCCCGCTCCATCTGAACGGCCGCCTCTTCGCAGCGGCCCATTTGCGAAAGCGTATGGCCCAACATGCTGTGCGCCCATGCATTACTCGGATCGAGCGACACGGCTCGTCGAAAAAAGGCAACCGCCTCCGGAAAATCCCAGTTGAAAAACCATGTCACCTGGCCATGTACGTGCTGACCGTCGGCGAGCGCCGGGTTCGCGCGAATCGCATGGCCCGCTGCTTCTCGCGCCAGAGGCCCCATCACGCGCGGCTCTCCATCGCCGTTGATCGGCGCCGACGCGAAGGCCTCGGCGATTCCGGCCCATGCCAGGGCGTAGTCCGGATCGATCTCTGTCGCGCGCCGGTAATGGTCGACTGCCATCTTCGTCGTCGCTGGCGTCAACTGGTTCCAGTGCCGCCGGCCCCGCAGGTACAGATCGTGTGCGACGGCGTCGCGGCTTTGCCGCCGAGCGATCGCGTCGAGTCGCTCCGGTGAGAACCGAAGACGCACGTGCTTCCCAATTGCACCGGTGAGGTCACGTTGCAGGCGAGGCAGATCCGACACCTCGGACTCATACGAATGCGACCACAATTGAACCTGATCGCGCACGCGGCTGAGCGTGCATCGCACCCGGCACGAGCTCCCCTCGACGCGAATCGATCCGTCGACGACGAACTGAACGTTCAGTTCGCTGCCGATCGTTGCCAGCGTCTTCATCGTCGCTTTGTACGACATCGCCGATCTCTGGCCGATGACGAACAGATGCTCTGGATCAAGCTGGCTGAGCGCAGCAATCGTCTCCTCGGTGAGTCCGTCGGCGACGTATTCGCGATCCTGATCGCCGCCGAGGTTCACAAACGGCAACACCGCGAGCATGATGCCTTCTGTCGTCGGAACGGCTGGGATCACCTCAACATTCGCAACGAAGCGATAGCCTTTGCCGGTGACGGTCTCGATGAACGCCGCTGATTCGGGTGAGTCATTGAGTGCGTGGCGAATCTTCCGGATGGCGGTGTTGACGCCGGTCTCGACGTCGACGAAGACGTCCTTGCTCCACAAACGCGCGACGATCTCGTCGCGTGGTATCAGCTCGCCGCGCCGCGCCACGAGGAAAACGAGGAGATCCATGGGTTGCCGCTCGAGCCGAACACGACGGCCGTTGCGGCGCAGCTCGTAGGCAGAAACATCGAGTACGAACTGACCAAACCGCAACGTCTCGCGCGTCAGTGCCGGCGACATGGCTTGAAGGTGGGCGGTCAGAATGCCATAAACACCTATCCGTTAGCCACTTATCAAATCAGCAAATCTCCATCTCCGCTCCATTCCAGACTCGGCCACGATGCCGACAATCTTGTGGCGGCGGCGCCGCACCCTTCGCCGGCTCCGCAACTGGAGACGTGACATGAAGATCGAGAGCACATTCCCCATCGGGCACCCCACCGCTGGACCGGCGGTCAAGCCGCGAACGACTCTCGCGATCACCGCGTTTGTCGTCGTTGCGCTGTCATTGGCCGGATCGGCGCGGACGTTGCCGCTGTCCTCCGCCGAGTTCCCGGACGTCATTGTTCTCCCGGGCGCGACGTCCGCGGAGGGGGTCGCTCTTGGCAACGGGTCCACGTTCTATGCGGGCGACTTCCTGACGGGAGACATCTTCCGCGGCGATTTGCGATCCGGTGCAGTTGAACGCTTCATCAAAGCGCCAGCCGGCCGAATGGCGCTCGGCCTGAAGGCTGATGTTCGCCACGGTTTGCTATTCGTCGCTGGAGGGTTCACTGGCCAGGCCTATGTGTACGACCTCGAGACCGGCGCACCACTCGCGTCATTCCAGTTAGGTGCGATGATCAATGACGTTGTCGTGACCAACGACTCGGCCTGGTTCACCGACTCGCTGCTGCCGCATCTCTATCAACTGCCGATTGTGGGAGGAAACGTGCGAACGCTGGTGGTAACTGGGCCAGCCGGCACCATCAACGGCTTTCCAAATCTCAACGGCATCGCGGCGACGCCGAATGGCCATAACCTGCTCGTCGCCCATTCCCAACTTGGCAGGATCTTCGCGGTCGATCCCGACACCGGGGCCAGCAGTCCGTTGACTGGTGTCGAGGTGCCAACAGTCGATGGCATCCTTCTCGATGGCGGTCGGCTATATGCGAATCAAATCGGCCTGAATCAAATCGCAGAGATCAACCTGAGCCCGGACCTCTCGAGCGGTTTCGTCGCGGCAGTTGTGACGAGTCCGGAGTTCGAAGTGCCGACAACAGCAGCTGCATTCGGCGACCGGCTGGTGACCGTCAACGCGAAGTACGACACCGGGTTTCCGCCGACTGCGACGAGCTTCGAAGTGGTGACGGTGCGTAAGCCGTAGTGAGGTCCCGGAGGCTACGGAGGAAACGGAGTTCACAACGAAGGAACGAAGGAAACGGGGACGAACGGAGATCAAAAAAGCAATTCTTCTTCGTTCGCCTTCGTTACCTTCGTTCCTTTGTTGTGAACTCCGTTCCCTCCGCAACCTCCTCCGCAGCCTCCGGGGTCGACGGGTGCCTCTGTAGCCGTCCCTCCGCCGATACACGGCCGGCCAGCAGCCAACCGATTCGGGTCAGGAGGGATCCCGCGAGAGCCGCCACGCTGGCGGCGCGGCGCCAACCCGGCGCTCGGCCGAGCATACGTAAGACGAGCGGGGCCGGCCCTGACAGCACGCCGCCAAGACGGACGATGGTCCCGCTCGTGCCCGCGCGCAGCGGCTGCGAGTCGGGCGACGGATCGGTTTCGATCGCGGCGCCGACGAGCGTCTCGACCGCTGCGGCTGCGATTCCGATCCGGTTCAACGCGCGCTCGTCGTGTCCCATGAGCGTCAGGAGCGCCGCCGCGGATCCCATCCCGGACGCGGCGAAGTGGACTGGCAGCGTGCGGACATGCTCGTGCCAGACCGGAATCGCCGTCGCACCAATGAGCACGCCAGTGTAGGTCAGCATCCCGCAGCCAAGCAGTGCGCTCGTGGCGCTGGCTGCCGTCCGTCCGATCGGAACCAATGCGGTGGTGCTCGCGCCGGAGAACGCGGTGAGCGTCCACGAGCCGACCGACATCGCGCTTTGCGGCTTGAACACGCGCAGCATGTTGATGAATCGTTCGGGACGTCCAAGATCGGCGGTGAGCAGCGCAGCCGAGACCGGCCCGCCGGCCGCAGCAACCCAGCGCGCGTCGCGCGCCAGCGTGCCGTCGATTCCGCTGGCGGCCGCGGCGAATCCGATCAAGGCCGCTCCGCCGGCGGTGCCGCCGACAAAGAAATAGAGCGGAATCTCCCAGGTCCACACCGGCGCCTTCAACAAGGGCACGTCGTAGTAGGTCGTTGTCATTGCTGCCGTCCCGCGAACGCGACCGCGGCGCCCACCACAGCGGCCAGCGCCGCCACCGCAGCGGATCGCCATCCATCGCGCAGATAGATCGTCGGCACTTCGGGTTGCATCGGGAGGTTGTACGCTTCGGGGTCGCCGCGCACGATGAACATGGCGTGGATGCCGCCGACGCTGGTGTCCCGTGGATCGTAAAGCACCGCATCGTGCATGCCGCGAGCGTGGAGCTCTTCGACACGGCGCTCGGCACGATCCCGCAGCTCGTCGAGATCGCCAAACATGATCGAGTTGGTCGGGCACGCGGCCGCGCACGCCGGCTGAGCGCCTCCGCGCTGCCGGTCGTAGCAGAACGTGCACTTGAACGCGCGTCCATCCTCCGGCCGCCGATCGATGACCCCGAACGGGCATCCGACGACACAGTAGCCGCACCCGTTGCAGATGTCGGGCTGCACGTAGACCGATCCGATCTCGGTGCGCACGATCGAGCCCGTCGGACACGCCTCGAGGCAGCCGGCGTTCGAGCAGTGCTTGCAGACGTCCGAGATGAACTGCCACGAGAGCTGCTCCCCGGAATTGCCGCCGATGCCTGGCGTCGTCGCCATTTCCACGAACGCGACGTGCCGCCATGTCGAGTGACCGAGGTGCACGGTGTTGTCGTAGGACCGCCCCGACCAGTGAAATCCATCAGCCGGCACGAGGTTGTACTCCTTGCACGCCACCTCGCACGCCTTGCAGCCGATGCAGACGGTCGAGTCAGTGAGGAACGCGGTGGTTGGCAACGTAGTCTCCTCGCATGAGTGAGTCGAGATATTCGAGCGCGGCGCGGCCGCGCGGACGTCGTCCCGGGGCAACGTGGCAGACGAGCCCCTTCGTCTCCATGATCCGTACGTTCGGCTCCTCTGAGATGGCGATCAGATCGTTCGCCGAATCGCCGGTCACCAGTCCGCGCGTGCCCCAGTGATAGGGAAGGCCTACCTGGTGAATGACTCGCCCGTTCAGCCGTAGCGCTGGGATCCTCGTCGTCACCATCGCACGCGCTTCGACGATGCCGCGCGGAGATGCGATCGTGACCCACTCGCCATGGCGCGCGCCGATGGCCTGTGCCAGGTCCGGCGAGATCTCGGTGAAGAACTCCGGCTGGAGCTCTGCGAGATGCGACAGGTAGCGGCTCATGCCCCCCGCCGTGTGGTGCTCCGTGAGCCGATAGGTCGTGAGCACGTAGGGGAAACGCGGATCGCCGATCGGGACGTACGCATTGTTGCTCCGCTCCTTCTTGTCCGCCGCCGGATTGCTCGGGCGGCGCGGATACAACACGTTGCCGACCGGCGACTCCAATGGCTCGTAGTGCGTGGGCAGCGGACCATCACGCAATCCAATCGGCACCCAGATCCAGCCAACGCCGTCGGCGTGCATGATGAAGGGCGCATCGCCCGGGAGCGCGTCGTCGCCCTCTGCGTTTTCGGCTGGGCGATAGTCCGGCGGCTTCGTCGTCGTGAAATCGGGTACGTCGAGGCCGCTCCACTCGCGCTTGGCCGCGTCCCACCAAACGAGTTTCTTCCGTTCGCTCCACGGACTCCCGTCGGGGCGTGCGGAGGCGCGGTTGTACATGATTCGGCGGTCGGACGGCCACGCGAACCCCCAGCCGTGTCCGAGGTAGTCCCGCGATTGGCGCTCGTTCGCGCGATTGCGGCCGGGCTCGGGATACACGCCCGAATAGATCCAGCATCCGCATTCGGTCGATCCATCTGCTTTCAGTTCGCGAAACCCTGAAACGAGCGAGCGGTCAGCAACTCGGCGTCCGTTGATCTCCTGCAGGACATCTTCGACGACCGGCTCCTCGAGCGGCCCCTCGGTGCGATAGTTCCAGGTCAGCGCGTTCAGGCCGGCGTTCCGCGGGTGCGGATCCCTCGCGGCCTTCTCTTTCAAACGGCGGCCGAGGTGATAGATGAACCAGGTATCACTGCGCGCGTCGCCTGGCGGCTCGATCGCTTTCTCGCGCCACTGCAGCAGCCGCTGGGTATTGGTAAAGCTGCCTTCCTTCTCAACGTGGCTCGCCGCCGGCATCAGGAATACTTCCGTGTACACCTCCTCCGGCCGGAGCTCGCCCCGCTCGACTTCGGGCGAGTCGTACCAGAAGCTTGCCGTTTCGATCTCGACGAGGTCACGGACCACGAGCCAATCAAGTTTCGCGAGCGCGCGCCGCTCGAGCCGGGAATTCGGTCCACCCACTGCCGGGTTCTGTCCGAACACGAATAGTCCGTCCATCCGGCCGTCGTCCATGTCCAGCCAGTAACCCTGGTGTGAGTGATCGCCCGTGATCCGTGGCAGCCAGTTGTAGCCGTAATCGTTCTGGGCGGTCGCCGCGTCCCCGTACCATGACTTGAGCAGGCTGACGATGTACTTGTCGAGGTTGTGCCACCAGCCGGTTTTGGTGCCGTTCTGCTCGATGTAGTCGTGGAGCGTGTGCGTGCCGGACTCGAAGTTCGGCATCGGCAGGTAGCCCGGCATGATGTCGTAGAGCGTGGGGATGTCGGTGGAACCTTGGATAGAGGCGTGGCCGCGAAGCGCCATGATGCCGCCGCCGGGGCGGCCGATGTTCCCGAGCAACTGCTGGAGGATCGCCGCCGCGCGAATCACCTGCACGCCGGTTGAGTGCTGCGTCCACCCGACCGCATAACAAATCGCGCCCGTCTTGTCCGGTCCGGACGCCGAACTGTATGCGTCGGCCACTCGGAGAAACTCGGCGCGTGGCGTTCCGCATACGCGTTCGACCAGCTCGGGAGTGTAACGAGCAAAGTGCCGCTTCAACAGCTGATATACGCAACGCGGATGCTGCAGCGAGTTGTCGCGCGGTGCACCAGTCAGCAGCGTTGGCTGCCCGCCACGGCTCTTTCCCCACAACCCATGTGCGCTGCTCGCGGTTTCGTCGGTGGCTGCGCCGCCCGTATCTCTCCCTGCATACAGCCACGAATCGGTGATGTACTTCTGCTCCGCTTCGTTCCATCCCGAAAACAAGCCGCCGAGATCCTCCGTATCTTTGAAGTCCTCGCGGATGATCGTCGCCGCATTCGTGTAAGGGAGAAGGTAGTCGCGGAAGTCACGACCGTTTTCGAGAACATAGTTGATCATCGCGCCCAGGAAGACGATGTCGCTGCCGGCGCGAATCGGCACCCAGATATCAGCCATCGCCGAGGTTCGGGTGAACCTCGGATCGACATGGATGATCTTCCCACCCTTTTCGCGCGCTTCGACGACGAACCGGAAGCCAACCGGATGCTGCTCCGCCATCGACGATCCCATGATTAGGATGGCGTCCGCGTTCGCGAGATCCTGCTGCGCAGTGGTCGCGCCGCCCCGGCCGAAGGAGGTGCCCAGACCGGGCACCGTGGAGCTATGTCATATCCGGGCCTGATTGCTCACGGCGACCATGCCCAAGCCGGCAGCAAACAGCTTCTTGATCAGATAGTTCTCTTCGTTGTCCAGCGTTGCCCCACCGAGATGCGCGATGGTCCGCACCTGCATCAGCGGTTTGCCGTTCAGCTCCTCCACGAACGTGCGTTCGCGCGATGCCCAGACCCGGTCCGCGATCATGTCCATCGCCGTTTCGAGATCGAGTTCCTGCCACACGGTCGAGTGCGGCGGGCGGTACTTCACACGAGTCAGGCGATTCGGATGAGTGACGAGTTCGTAGCTCGCTGCGCCTTTCGGGCAGAGATGACCGGCCGAGATCGGCGATGCCGGATCGCCTTCGATCGACACGAGCTCGTCGCCGCGGTGATGCACCAGCTGACCACAGCCGACTCCGCAGTACGGACAGACGGATTTCGTCACCGACGCGCCCGCGTAACGCGGCTGAAGCTGTTCGGTTCGAGCGCTCATGGCCTCGCAGCCGCCGCCATTGAGTCGGCCGGCGAGCTGCTGGACCAGCGGCCACTTGCGGATCGAGAGTTTCGGCATCGGATCTCCCCTTGTTAGTGGTCGAAGCGGTCGCGTGCCCCTAACCTCCCAGGAGACGCGACACGGTCTTCATGAGCCAGAGGCGATACGGTCTCTGTCACGCCATTTACGCCCTCGTCCGTGCGTCGGCGCGCGCCTCGTCACCAGGCTCGAAGCGCAGGCCGGGACCCGCAGGGCGTCGGACGATCGGCGGCAAGACAAGCGATCACACCATCACGATGGCGACGATGACGATCGCCT
>JBPYFA010000334.1:0-9120 GCA_051986585.1 Vicinamibacterales bacterium
ACCTTGCCGCTCAAAGGTTCAATCGATCAGTCAAGCAACGGTTGGGAAATAATGGCTGGACGACGATGCCGAGTCGCAGTCAGCCGCCTGAGCATTCCTCATCGGGATCCCTCGCACCTCCAGTTGAGCCGATGCTCGCCAAGCTCGCCGATGCGCTGCCGCCCGACGGCGGCTACCTGTATGAGCCGAAGTGGGATGGCTTTCGAGCGATCATCTTTCGCAGCAAAGATGACGTGTTCATTCAGAGCCGCGATCTCCGGCCGCTCGATCGGTACTTCCCAGACCTGCATGACGTTTTCCTGAAGCAGCTGCCGCCCGGCTGCGTTCTCGACGGTGAAATCGTCATTGCCGGGCCGAAAGGCCTCGATTTCGACGCGCTGCAGCTTCGTCTTCATCCGGCCGCCTCACGAGTCGCCAAGCTGGTCGCGGAAAGGCCGGCCGCCTTCGTCGCGTTCGACATCCTCGGCGCCGGCGGACACGATGTCTGCGCCGAGCCGCAAAGCCACCGCCGAACCAGACTCGAAACGCTGCTCGCTGACGCCAAGCCTCCACTGCACCTGACGCCGATGACTCGTGATCGCGCGGTGGCGGTCCGCTGGCTCGACGAGTTCGAGGGAGCCGGCCTCGATGGCGTGATTGCCAAGCCGGAAGACGGCACGTATCAGCCGGGCAAACGGGCGATGATCAAGGTGAAACACGCTCGCACCGCCGACTGCGTGGTCGCCGGGTTCCGCTGGCACAAGAGCGGAAAGGATGCTGTCGGCTCGCTTCTTCTCGGGCTGTACGACAAGAAGGGCACGCTCCATCACGTCGGCGTCACCTCGTCGTTCACGATGGCGATGCGAAGACAGCTCGTCAAAGAACTCGAACCACTCCGGAAGGATGCCTTGAGAGATCACCCGTGGCGAGAGTGGGCGCTGCCCGAAGGGCACGAGATGACGCGCATGCCGGGTGGACAGAGCCGGTGGAGCGCGGGCAAGGATCTTTCCTGGGAACCGCTGCGGATCGAGCGCGTGTGCGAAGTGAAGTACGACCACATGCAGGGCGATCGCTTTCGACACGGCGCGGTATTTCTGCGCTGGCGGCCGGACAAGCCGCCCGCACAGTGTCGCTACGATCAGCTGGAAGTGACGAAGCCCTATGAGCTGGAAAAAGTGTTCGGCGCGGACCCACACCAGTAGCGCGCGGCTTTAGCCGCGCGCCCTTCCCTTTTCTGCCTCCGAGTAGCTCGATGACTGGGAGGCGGAGCTAAAGCTCCGCCCTACTGGTGTCTCGTGTCTTTTCCCCTTCCTCAGAACAGAATCTTCCCTCCGAGTTGTACTTGGCGCATGGTGCCGGCAGAGGTGATGCGGCCGAAGGACGTCGCCAGCGGCACGCCAAATGTCGACCCTGGATTGCCGTAGTTGACATTGTTGAAAATGTTGTACATCTCAGCGCGGAATTGGAACCGGGCGCCGCCGCCGATCGGCACTGTCTTCATGAACGACAGATCGGTGCTGACGAACCCTGGTCCGCGGAGCACGTTCCGTGGCGCGTTACCGAACGTGAAGTTCGCCGGCAGCGCGAATGCGGACGCGTCGTAGCAATTCATCAACTGGTGACGCTTCGTCGGATCGGGATCTTCCACGCAATTGAGCGATGGAACCGCGCCGACCAGGTCGGGTCGCTGCTGTCCCGTGATGCCGATGTTCGCGCGGTCGGTACTCAGCGTCACGTTGACCGGCGAACCGCTCTGGATCGTCGTCACACCAGAGACTTGCCATCCGGCAACCAGATACTTCAGCACCGGCTGAGGCGAGGACTTCAGGAACGGGATGTCGTACAGGTAGCTGGCGACGAACCGGTGTGGGATGTCCCAGTTCGCGGGGCCATAGTCGCGCCAGATATCGTAGTTGTCCATCGTCTGGCCACCGCCATTGGAGTGCGTGGACATATCTCGCGTCCGCGACCACGTGTAGTGTGCGTCGGCCTGCAAGCCCTTGAACATCCGCTGGCGCAACCCAAAGGTCACCGCATCGTAGTCAGCAATGAGATCGTTCTGGATAATGCGACGGCTCCGGAAGAGGGACGTGGGCCGCCGTGGATCGACCGCGCCAGGACCCGGCACCGGCGTGTTGTTGAAGAAGCTGCGATCGAGATGGCTCGTATTGGAGCCCACGTACTCGATGTCGATCGCGCCACTCGCCCACACTTCCCGCTGCACATCGAAGTTCCACTGATCTTTCCGTGCGTCGGGGAGCTTCCGGGTTGGCGAAATCATGTCGGGCGCAGCCGCAGGTCCCGCGACGCCAGTCGGATGGTCGAACGACA
Organism: Vicinamibacterales bacterium; assembly: GCA_051986585.1. Taxonomy (GTDB): domain Bacteria; phylum Acidobacteriota; class Vicinamibacteria; order Vicinamibacterales; family 2-12-FULL-66-21; genus JALZOC01. The sequence goes on from JBPYFA010000334.1 coordinate 2,311, forward strand.
ACGTGGGATTCGCCGGATCGGAGGTGTATGTCGAGACCACCGCGAGCGGCGGATTGTTGGTCAGGAACGTGAACGAGTTCATCTGGTTCGGGTTGTAGTAGATGCCATAGCCGGCACGCAGAACTGTCTTCTCGCTCAGCCGATAGGTCGCACCCAGACGGGGTGCGAAGTCCTTGTTGTTTGGCTCGGTGAACTTGAACCCCTTGACCGGATAGTCCGCCCGATTAGGCGAAGGAATGATCGTCAGGAAGTCCGTATCCAGCATGTCGGCGACGCCGGCATAGGTTTGCACCGGCGTGTCCCGCTCGTATCGCAGTCCGAGGCTCAGGGTCAGGTTCCTTCTCGCCTGCCAGTTGTCGTTGATGAAGAACCCGTTACGCCAACCGCCGACGTGCCCCTGGATCTGATCGGTCGCCGGAATCACCGTTCGCGGCAAACCAAGCATGAAGTCCGCCATCGCATACCCGCTGATGTCACCTGTGAAAGTAAACAGGCCGCGCGGATCGTTGGCGGCTCGGCGGCCGGTCGCCAGCCGGCGCAGGTCGAATCCCGTCCGGACGTTGTGCGTGCCACGGTTCCAGGCCAGAACATCCGACGCCTGGAACGTCGTATCGAACTGATACCAGTTCGTGCCGCCAGCGGCGAGGCTGCTGAAGGTGCTGACGTTCACACTGGGAATGCCCGGGTTGTTGTACTTCGTGTCGCCGTCGAATCCCGGGATCCCGAGCGCCGTGCCGGCGCCGGTCTGGCCGTTCACCTGAAACTGATTCAAGGTGTTGAAGTCGAGGCGGTGATACCCGATGCGGAAGTCGTTGAACAAATCCGGCTTCAACGTGTGGGTGTAGGTGAACAGCGTGTTCTTGTTCACCCGCGGCTGCGTGACGCCGGTGGCCGGGATCGCCCCGATCGAGGTGTTGAGGCTGTCGTGCCAGTTGTAACGGACATACAACCGGATCTTGTTGCCGACGTTTTGATCGACCCGGCCGAGGAACTGATCGATATTGTCCTTGCTCGACGCGGTGGTCGACAAGTTATTGGCCGTCCCCGTCGCGTTCGGCGTCGGGTAATACTGCAGCAGATTCTTCGAGACGCCCGAGATCATCTCCGCCGGAATGATGTTGCCCGGAAACGGCTGGCCGGTGAACGGATTCTTGATCGGGGTGGCGATCTCCGAGAAATTGCCCTGGCGCATCAACGCGGTCGGAACCGACCCGAACGTCGGCGTCAGCGAATCCGCGCGCACACCTTCGTATGCACCCATGAAGAAGGTCTTGTTGTGGCCATCGTAGAGACCCGGAATGACGACCGGTCCCTCCGTCTCAAAACCAAACTGGTTGCTGCGAAGCGGGTTCTTCGGATTCGCCGGGTTCTCGTACCATCCGCGCGAATTGAGCGCATCGTCCTTGAAGAAGTTGAAGGCTGACCCGTGCAGTGTATTGGTGCCGCTCTTGGTGACCACGTTGATCGCGACGCCGAGATACGAGCCGTATTCGGCCGACGTGCTGCCGGTCTGGACCTGAATCTCTTCGACCGCATCGGCGATCGGGCGCATGCTCGTGGACGCGAGAAGGTTGGCCGAGGAGTTGATGCCGTCGAGCGACAGGCTGTTTTGAATCTCGCGCTGACCGGCACCCCTGAAGCTCAAGCCGATGTCGCTGTTGATGCCGGCGAGTACGCCAGGAGTGGTTGCGGCAAGATTCCAGACGTTCCGACCGTTGAGCGGCAATTCCACAATCGCCTTCTTGCCGATCGTTTCGGACACGACCGCGCTGTCGGTCGTCAACAGCTGCGCCTTGGCCTCGACGTTGACCGACTCACTCAGGCCGCCGACTTTGAGAACAGCGTTCGTGCGCACGACCTGGTTGTTCGTCACCTCGACGCCGGTCGCCTTGAACGTCTGGAAGCCGGAGAGGGAGATCGTGATTTCGTAGGTGCCCGCGCGGACGAACTGGATGTTGTAGTACCCCTCCGAGTTCGTGGTGGCCGAGTACGTGTCTTTGGTGCCGACGTTGACGGCAGTGACTTGCGCCCCTGGTACAACCAGGTTGCCGCTGTCGGTGACGGTGCCAACCAGCGCAGTTTGTGAAGACAACTGGGCCCAGGCGCTGGTGGCGAGAAGCACTCCGATACAGAGGAACGACGGTATCCGACGTAGCATTCTCCCCTCCCCTCCGGCCGCGCATCGACGCGGTCGATCCGGTGACTTATGCCCGCTTGTCGAGTTCCTGACGCAGCCGCCGGGCGACGATCTTCTCTTCTCCCGGCTGCATCATCCAGACACCGATGACGAGTGACTCCCCTTCGGATCGAATGGCGATTGACGGTTCTCCCTCCTGCAGAGCACGGACGATCGCGGCGGCCTCGAGTGGCTTCGCGCTGTTCTCCGAGGTCACGCGGACGTGCGGCACATGGTTGGCGACTTCGGGAACGAAGATTTCGGCCTTCACACCCGACACAGACATGGCGCTGCGTCGAATCTCCTCGGCACGCCGCTGATACTCCCGTTGGTCGGCGGCATGATCCCTCGCGATGAACAGCTCGAGCGCCGCCAGCATCGCGACCATCTCTTCCTTGTTGACCTTCATGCCGCGGCCGATCGCATTCCCGTTGGGCGAACCGTTCAGGCGTGCGGCTTCAATGAACGGCTTCTTCCCGACCAGCAGGCCAGCGCTCTGCGGCCCGCGGATGCCCTTGCCGCCTGAAAACGCGACGAGATCGAACCCCATCGCCGTATATTTCCAGAGGTTCTCGACCGGCGGCACGTCGGCAGCGGCATCGTTCATCGTCGGCACGCCGTGTTTGATCCCGAGCTGCGCGAACTCTTCGTCCTGGATTCGCCCTTCTTTGTTGTTGTTGTTGTAGAAGAGCATCATTGCGGTCTTGTCGTTGACGGCACGCTCGAGATCCTCGCGCGTTTCGACTTCGACCAGCCGGATGCCACAGTTGCGAACGGCGCGGTCGTAGCCAAAGCGATGCGCCTTCTGGATGATGACCTCACTCTTCATCGACGCGAGATTGGGGATCTCGCCAACCTTCTGCCGATCGGTTCCGGTCAGCACGCCCGCCGTGCCCAGCGTCAACGCTGACGCTGCCCCCGACGTCACCATCGCGGCTTCGGCGCGAACGAGTTTCGCGATTCGCTCGCCCACCCGATCGTGCAGCTCGTCGAGCATCACATACTGCTTCGAGGCGTAGTCGATCGCGTCCATGACTTCGGGCGGCATCAGCGATGCGGTCATGGCGGTGTAGGTTCCCGCTGCGTTGATGAAGGGACGGACACCAAGCTCGCGAAAGTAGTCGCGGCCACCCTTGCCGGCGGCGACGCCGATCGCGCCCGCGTCGGCGGCGCGTCCTGGATTGCGTCGCAAACCGGCGAACATCGGCGACACGGCGAGGCTTTCAAGAAAGCGCCTGCGGCTCCACATCTCTGAGTTCCCTTCGCTAGTCAGTTTCCAGTTGGCAGCTCCCAGTTTCCAGTTCGGTTACGGAGGTGACGGAGAGCACGGAACAAGCCTTAACACGCCCCACGACGTTGCTTGGGGCGTCCTGAGCTTGCCGAAGGACGGAGACGCGGAGACGGAGGTATAGAAACCCAGGTTGAAAAACTCCGTGCCTCCGTGTTGATCTTGTTCCGTGTCCTCCGTACCGTCCGTGAGCCCTCCCGTGTAGTTACAAACTGGTTACGCGCGCGAGGATAGCGATCCGTACGGCTGAGAGCAAGTAGCAAGTCGCAGGTTTCGGAATCGTTTTGCATTATTCTGAATGGACATGACCGACTGGCTTACCCGCGTCAACTGTCTCCCCGCCGAGGTCGGACGCGCCACTCTCGTCGGCCGCGTGTGGCGGCCAGACGTCGAGGGCCCGGCGTTGGTACGAGTGGCTGAGGACGGCGTCTTCGATGTGACGAACGTCGCCCCTACCTGCAGCCAGTTGCTGGACTTGCCGAATCCGGTGGGGGCAATTGCAGGAACGCGTCCGCTCGGCCGACTCGGATCGACGAGCGACATCCTGGCAAACTCGACGGTCGAGAACAGAGATCCCCGCGTTCCATGGTTCCTCGCCCCATGCGATCTGCAGGCGGTCAAAGCCAGCGGTGTGACGTTCGTCGCCAGCCTGCTCGAGCGCGTGATCGAGGAGCAGGCGCGGGGCGACGCCAGCAAAGCGGAATCAGTGCGGCAGGCGATCGTCGCCGTGATCGGGAGTAATCTTCGCGACATTCGACCCGGCTCGCCGCAGGCCGCCGCGGTCAAGGACGCACTCATTGCGCAGGGCGTCTGGTCGCAATACCTCGAGGTAGGCATCGGTCCGGACGCCGAGATCTTCACCAAAGGACAGCCGATGTCCGCCGTCGGAACCGGCGCGGAGATCGGAATCCATCCCAAGTCGCAGTGGAATAACCCTGAGCCGGAGATCGTGCTCGCCGTGAACAGTGCCGCCCGCATCGTCGGCGCCACGCTCGGCAATGACGTCAACCTGCGCGATTTCGAGGGCCGGAGCGCGCTGCTGCTCGGCAAGGCCAAGGACAACAACGCCTCGGGCTCGATCGGGCCTTTCATCCGCTTGTTCGACGAGCACTTCACGATTGACGACGTGCGGAAGTGCGATGTCGCGCTGCACGTGAAGGGCCCGGAAGGGTTCGAGTTCACAGCGGAAAGCTCGATGTCGCAGATCAGCCGCGATCCGCTGGAACTGGTTCAACATGCCATGGGCGCCCATCATCAGTACCCCGACGGGATGATGCTGTTTCTCGGCACCATGTTCGCGCCGACCATCGACCGCTTCGCCGCCGGCCAAGGCTTCACCCACGCCATCGGCGACGTCGTCACGGTGTCTACCCCAGCGCTGGGCGCCCTGGTCAACCGGATCAATCACACCGATCGCATCGCGCCGTGGACGTTTGGCGCTGTGGCACTGATGACGAATCTCGCACAACGCGGTCTGCTGGCTGGGTCTAAGGATCCCGCGCTTCGATCGTGAGGCACCGCCGAAAGATGAGATGCGAGCGAGCGCAGCGAAGCGGCTCGCGAGAGAGCGTGTAGCTACAAAAGGAGTTCGAGAGGCGAAAGCCCCTCGGAGTGATATTACAGGAATATGGCGAATCGATTTCAGAACTACATCAATGGCGAGTGGGTTCCCGGATCTTCGTGGTCTCCAAATCGCAACCCGTCGGATCTTTCGGATGTGATCGGCGAATACGCGGTTGCGGATAAGGCGCAGACCAACGCGGCCGTGGACGCAGCGAAACGGGCGTTTCCAGCCTGGTCAATCGGATCGATCCAGGATCGCGCCAACCTGCTCGACAAAGTAGGGTCCGACATTCTGGCGCGCAAGGATGACATCGGCCGGCTCTTGGCGCGCGAAGAAGGCAAGACGCTACCGGAAGGTATTGGTGAAACCGTCCGAGCCGGGCACATCTTCAAGTTCTTTGCCGGTGAAGTGCTCCGGCTGGCCGGCGAGAAAATTCCGTCGGTGCGTCCGGGCGTCGACGTCGAGATCACGCGCGAACCGATTGGCGTGGTCGGGCTGATCACGCCATGGAATTTCCCGATCGCGATTCCCGCGTGGAAGATCGCACCGGCGCTCGCGTTCGGCAACACCGTCGTGTTCAAGCCGGCACAGTGGACGCCTGGCTGCGCATGGGCGCTGACCGAGATCCTCGCGAACGCCGGTATTCCCGCCGGCGTCTTCAATCTGGTCATGGGATCCGGTTCGGTTGTCGGCGACACGCTGGTCAACCATCGTGATGTCGCCGCCCTCAGCTTCACCGGATCGATGGAGACCGGTCGAGCGATCGCGCAGAAGGCCACCGCGAGAATGGCGAAGTTCCAGCTCGAGATGGGCAGCAAGAACCCGCTCGTGGTGGTTGACGATGCGGACCTGGCGACAGCGGTGAATGTGGCGGTTCAAGGCGCGTACTTCTCCACCGGCCAACGGTGCACGGCTTCGTCCCGTCTCGTCGTGACCGATGGGATCCACGATCGGTTCGTGGAGTCGCTGACCTCACGGTTAGCGACGTTGAAGGTCGATAACGCGCTGACCTCCGGGACTGAAATAGGACCGGTGGTTGAGCAGCCACAGCTCGACACCGACCTGGAATACGTTGGTGTTGGCCAGAAGGAGGGCGCCCGCCTCGTGGCGGGCGGCGATCGCATCAAACGTGCGACCGATGGGTACTACATGGCGCCCGCGCTGTTCGTCGATGCGACCAACTCGATGCGGATTTCACGTGAAGAGATTTTCGGCCCGGTCGCTTGCGTGATCCGCGCGAAGAACTACGACGAAGCGCTCGCAATCGCAAACGATACCGACACCGGCCTGTCGTCGGGGATCGTCACCTCCTCGCTGAAGCTCGCGTCGCATTTCAAGCGGCACGCGCAAGCGGGAATGGTGATGGTCAACCTGCCGACCGCGGGCGTCGACTATCACGTGCCATTCGGCGGACGCAAAGGCTCGAGCTACGGTCCGCGCGAGCAAGGCCGCTACGCCGCCGAGTTCTACACGACAGTGAAGACGACCTACATCGCACCATGAATGCCGCAGGGCTGCCGGCCGCAATCGTCCTGATCGCGGCCGTTGCCCAAGGTCCAAATCTACCGGCGCTCGAAAAAGCCGTCGCCGCAAACCCGGCAGACGTCCGCGCGCGTGAAATGCTCGCGGATGCGTACTTGACGGCGGGACGTTCCATGGACGCGGTGGCCCAGCTCCGCGCGGCTTCGCTCACCGCGCCACAGAATCCCGGTGTCTGGTACGCGCTGGGACAGGCTTACAACACCATCAAGCAGGCATCGCTCGCGACTTTCACCAACCCGT
>JBPYFA010000335.1:0-15806 GCA_051986585.1 Vicinamibacterales bacterium
CTAGGGCCTGACATCACGAAAAAGCGACCCGGCACGACGTGGGTCGTATCAAGGTTGTCCGAACGGACACCGCATAACAACTTTATAGGGTAAGTCAGTTCCAGGTGCCGGACCGTGTTTGCGGCTCCTGAGGCCTGGGACACTCGAGCCGATGGCGCGCGCGACGAGCAATCGTGCCGCCGCTGTCGTGTGTTTCATATTTCGCGCGCGGCGCCAGCTGTGGCGTGCGTGACTGGAGTTGTCCGAACCGTGCCGACGATCAGCCAGCTTGTTCGCAAGGGCCGCGACAAGGTCCTCACCAAGACCAAGAGCCCTGCACTGCAGAACAGTCCGCAGAAGCGTGGCGTCTGCGTGCGCGTGTTCACCCAGACGCCGAAGAAGCCGAATTCGGCGCTGCGTAAGGTCGCGCGCGTGCGCCTGACCAACGGAATCGAAGTGACGACCTATATCCCGGGCGTCGGCCACAACCTGCAGGAGCACTCGCTGGTGCTCATCCGCGGCGGCCGCGTCAAGGATCTCCCTGGTGTGCGCTACCACGTGGTGCGCGGCACGCTCGACGCGGTTGGCGTCCAGGGCCGGAAGCAAGGTCGATCGAAGTACGGCGCGAAAAGGCCGAAATCGTAGGAGACTCGCCAGTTTCCAGTCTCCAGTTTCCAGTAGAGGAAACGGAGTTTCGGAGCACTGGCAACTGGAAGCTGGCAACTGGAAACTGACAAATGCCAAGACGAAGAGAAATTCCAAAACGTGAAGCCGCGCTCGACCCGCTCTACAGCAGCGCGCTGGTGACGAAATTCATCAGCACGTTGATGCGCGACGGCAAGCGCAGCACCGCCGAGCGGATCATGTACGGCTCGCTTGCCTCGATTCAGGAGAAGACCGGCGACGATCCATTGAAGGTCTTCAAGAAGGCGGTCGAGAACGTCAAGCCGGCGCTCGAAGTGAAGTCGCGCCGCGTCGGCGGCTCGAACTACCAGGTGCCGGTCGAAGTGAATCCAAATCGACGGCTGTCGCTGAGCATCCGCTGGTTGGTGGGTTTCGCCCGCTCGCGAGGGGACGGCAAGACGATGCAGGAAAAGCTGGCCAACGAGCTGCTCGATGCGGCCAACCTGCGCGGCGGTGCGGTGAAGAAGCGCGAGGACACGCACCGGATGGCCGAAGCCAACAAGGCGTTTGCGCACTATCGGTGGTAAGCAAGAGTTGCCAGTTACCAGTTTCCAGTCTCCAGTAACTGGGAACTGGCCACCGGGAACTGGTTACTGAATTCAATGCCAAGAGAAACACCGCTTAATCGGACTCGGAACATCGGCATCATGGCCCACATTGATGCCGGAAAGACCACGACGACGGAACGGATCCTGTTCTACACGGGCATCACGTACAAGATCGGCGAGGTGCACGAGGGCACTGCCGTCATGGACTGGATGGAGCAGGAACAGGAGCGCGGGATCACGATCACTTCCGCCGCGACCACCTGCTTCTGGCGCGACCACCGGATCAACATCATCGACACGCCGGGTCACGTCGATTTCACCGCCGAAGTCGAGCGATCGCTGCGCGTCCTCGACGGCGCGGTCGCCGTGTTCGATGCCGTGGCCGGCGTCGAACCGCAGTCCGAAACCGTGTGGCGCCAGGCCGACAAGTATCGCGTGCCGCGGATCTGCTTCGTCAACAAGATGGACCGCATCGGAGCGGACTTCAAGCGGACGTTCGAGCAGATCACGACCAAGCTTGGCGGCAACCCGGTCGCGATTCAGCTCCCGATCGGCAGTGAAGACAAGTTCGTCGGCGTGGTGGATCTCGTCCGGATGAAGTCAATCACCTACAAGGACGAAACCATGGGCGCCGACTACGTCGTCGGCGAGATCCCGGCCGCCATGCTCGACGAGGCGAAGCACTTCCGTGAGCAGCTGATTGAGAAGGTCAGCGAGGCCGACGACAAGATTCTCGAGAAGTACCTGCACGGCGAGGACATCTCCGAAGACGAGATCAAGGCGGCGCTGCGCAAGCGCGTGAACAGTTCGGTTCACACGACCGGCGAGAAAGCGGAGCCCGCCTTCGTGCCGGTCATCTGCGGGTCGGCGTTCAAGAACAAGGGCGTGCAGCCGCTGCTCGATGCCGTCGTCGACTATTTGCCCTCCCCGGTCGACGTCCCGCCGATCAAGGGCTTCGATCCGAACAAAGGCGAGGACGCGATCATCGAGCGTCCGGCGGAAGACAACGCGCCATTTGCTGCGCTCGCGTTCAAGATCATGACCGACCCGTTCGTCGGTCAACTCACCTTCATTCGGGTGTATTCCGGCGTCATGACCGCCGGCTCGTCCGTCTTCAATGCGACCAAGGGCAAGTCCGAGCGTCTTGGACGTCTGCTGAAGATGCACGCGAACAAGCGCGAAGAGATCAAGGAAGTCTACGCCGGCGACATCGCCGCAGCGGTCGGGCTGAAGAGCGTGTCGACCGGCGACACGATCTGTGACGAGAAGAAGCCGGTCGTGCTCGAATCGATGGACTTCCCTGAGCCGGTCATCTCCCTCTCGATCGAGCCGAAGACCAAGGCCGATCAGGAGAAGCTCGGGGTTGGTCTGCAGAAGCTGATGGCCGAAGACCCGACCTTCCGTGTGAAGACGGATCAGGCGACTGGCGAAGTCGTGATCGAGGGCATGGGCGAGCTGCACCTCGAAATCATCGTCGATCGGTTGAAGCGCGAGTTCAACGTCGAGGCCAGCGTCGGGCGTCCGCAGGTTGCTTACAAGGAAACGCTGACGCGTGCGGCTGACGGCGAAATGAAATACGCCAAGCAGACGGGCGGCCGCGGTCAGTACGGCCATGCCAAGATTCACCTCTATCCCGGTGAGCCTGGGTCGGGCTACGTGTTCGAGAACAAGATCACCGGCGGCGCCATTCCGAGGGAATACATCAAGCCGGTCGATGAAGGGATCAAGGAAGCGCTCACGCGCGGCGTGCTCGCGGGTTACCCCGTCGACGACGTGCGGATCGAGCTCTACGACGGGTCGTACCACGAGGTCGACTCGTCGGAAATGGCGTTCAAGATTGCCGGCTCGATGGCGTTCCAGGACGCCGCCAAGAAGGCGAAGCCGGTGCTGCTCGAACCGATGATGCGGGTCGAGGTCGTCGTGCCGAAAGAGCATCTCGGCAACGTGATGGGCGATCTCTCGAGCCGCCGCGGGCAGATTCAATCGCAGGAAGACCGTGGCGGAACGCAGATCATCAACGCGCGCGTGCCGCTGTCGGAAATGTTCGGCTACGCAACGGATCTGCGCTCGAGCACGCAAGGTCGCGCGACGTATTCGATGCACTTCGATCGCTACGAGCCGGCGCCGAGTAACGTCAGCGAAGAGGTCGTGGCGAGAGTTCAAGGGAAGTAGTAGAGACACTCGTAGCGCGGGGCTTTCGCCCCGCGTCAGAGACGCGCCGCTGAAGCGGCGCGCTACGGGCGAGGCGAGATCAGACATATGGCAACTGCATTCAGCGACAAGATTCGCATCCGTTTGAAGGCCTACGACAACCGGGTGCTCGATCAGTCGACGACGGAAATCGTGGACACGGCGCGACGGACGGGTGCGCGGCTGGCGGGACCGATTCCGCTTCCGACCGAGAAGAACAAGTGGACCGTGCTGCGTTCGCCGCACGTGGACAAGAAGTCGCGCGAGCAGTTCGAGCTGCGGACGCACAAGCGGCTGATCGACATCTTCGAGCCGACGCCGCAAACCGTCGACGCGCTGATGAAGCTCGATTTGCCAGCCGGCGTCGATGTCGAGATCAAGGCGTTTGGGAAAGAGCATAAATAAAATCGCGGTTCGCGATTCGCGGTTCGAACAGCGACACGCAGCACGAATGGTCGTGCTGGGAAATTGATGAATCCGGCACAGGCATGCAATCAGCAGCGCCTGCGGCCCGCGCGAGGCGCGAAGTCGCCGAGCGCGCGCGAGCGGGGGTGGGGCCCCGCGAGCAGTAAAAAATGGTTACAGGAATCATCGGACGAAAAGTTGGCATGACCCAGGTCTTTGCGCAGGACGGCACGGTGTCGCCCGCGACGGTTATCAAGGCCGGTCCGTGCGTGGTGGTTCAGGCCAAGGCGACCTCGACCGACGGCTACGAGGCAGTACAGCTCGGGCTGGTGGAAGAGAAGCCTGCCCGGGTTCGCAAACCGCTTGCGGGTCACTACAAGAAAGCCGACGTGCCGCCCACCCGAGTGCGCCGTGAGGTGAAACTGGCTGGCGGCGCGGAACCGCTCAAGGCCGGCGATCAGGTGCTGGTTGGCGGCGTGTTCAACAATGGCGACCGGGTCGACGTGATCGGTATCAGCCGCGGCAAAGGATTCCAGGGCGTCGTCCGTCGGCATCACTTCGGCGGCGGCGCGGCGACACACGGGTCGATGTTCCATCGCGCCCCCGGATCGATTGGCGCCTCATCGTTCCCTTCGCGGGTCGTCAAAGGCATGCGCGCCGGCGGCCGGATGGGTGGCGATCGGGTGACGGTCAGGAACCTGAAAGTCGTGCAAGTCGATGGCGAGAACAACCTGCTCGTGATTCATGGCGCGGTGCCGGGTGCGCCCGGTGGCTACGTTGTCATCCGCAAGGCGGTGGCGGCGAAGAAGGTCAGCGTGCCGCAGGTGGAGAAACCGTCGAAGGCGGCGAAGGGAAAGAAATGAGTCTCAGTTTCCAGTTGCCAGTTGCCAGTTCCCAGTAAGAACGGGGCTGAGACTGGAAACTGGAAACTGGAAACTCTCATGAAATTGAACATCCAGAATTCCGAAGGCAAGACGGTCGACACGATCGACCTCAACGACGACGTGTTCGGCGGCCGTGTGAAGGCGGACCTGATCTGGGCGTCAGTCGTTCAGGAGAACGCGTCGGAACGGCGGGGCACGCACGCGACCAAGAATCGCGCGCTGGTCAGCGGCGGTGGCAAGAAGCCCTACAAGCAGAAGGGCACCGGGCGGCCGCAGGTCGGATCGAGCCGGACGCCGCTGTGGCGGAAGGGCGGCACCGTGTTCGGCCCCCAGCCGCGCAGCTACGAATTCCAGCTGCCCAAGAAGGTGCACGTCGGCGCGGTTCGAGCGGCCCTGTCGCAGAAGCTGAGCGACGGCGCGGTGATCGTGGTCGACAAGCTCGAGACCGCAGACGGCAAGACGAAAGCCACGGCGGAGATGCTCCGCCGCCTTGGTGTATCGGGCAAGGCCCTGGTGATCGATGTGAAGCCGAACGAGAAGTTCATGCTGTCGGCGCGCAACATTGCGGGCGTGCAGCTGGTGGCCGCGTCGCGAGTGACCGCTCGGGACATCATGGACACCTCGCACGTGATCGCGACGCGAGAGGCGTTGGAGAAGTTGCAGGAGGCTCTCGCCTAGTTTCCAGTTCCCAGTCTCCAGTTGCCAGTGAAGGAAACGAAGACTCACTGGCAACTGGCAACTGGTAACCGGAAACTGGCAACTGGAAGCTGACATGAAACTCACAGACGTAATCAGACGGCCGCTGGTCACCGAGAAAACGACCGTCATCCGCGAGGGGAACCGGACGCTGGTGTTCGAAGTGGCGCCCGGGGCGACGAAGGTCGACGTCAAGCGGGCGGTCGAAAAGCTGCTCGGTTCGAAAGTCGAGGCGGTGCGGACTTCGATCTCGCACGGCAAAATGAAACGCCAGGGACGGTTTGTCGGCCAGCGATCTGACTGGAAGAAGGCCTATGTGAAGCTCAGGGAAGGCGAGAAGATCCCTGAGTTCCTCGAAGGAGCTTAAGTAAATGCTGAATGCTGAGTTCTGAATGTGGAGTGATTTTCATTCAGCATTCAGCACACGAAATTCAGCACTTGCAGGATCAACGAAGATGCCTATTCGCAAATACAACCCGACGTCGCCCGGCCGGCGTTTTCAGACGGTCCAGGTGTTCGACGAGGTGACCACGTCGGAGCCGCACAAGCCGTTGATCGAACCGTTGCGCAAGTCTGGCGGCCGCAACAACCACGGCGAGTTGACGTCGTGGTGGCGCGGCGGCGGCCACAAGCGCAATTACCGGATCATCGATTTCAAGCGCGACAAGCGCGAGATCCCGGCGAAGGTGGCGACGATCGAGTACGACCCGAATCGGTCGGCGCGGATCGCGCTTCTGACTTACGCCGACGGTGAGAAGCGCTACATTCTGCAGCCGCTCGGATTGAAGGTCGGCGACACGATCGTCTCCGGCGACAACGTCGACATCCTCCCCGGCAACGCGCTGCCGCTGAAGAACATCCCGCTTGGCACCCAGATTCACAACGTCGAATTGAAGCCGGGCAAGGGAGGACAGATCGCGCGCAGCGCCGGGTCGTCAGTGCAGCTGGTGGCCAAGGAAGGCGAGTATGCGTCGGTGAAGATGCCGTCGGGCGAGATTCGCAAGATCAACATCGAGTGCCTGGCGACAATTGGCCAGGTCGGCAATGTCGATCATGAGAACGTGTCGATCGGCAAGGCGGGGCGCAGCCGCTGGCTTGGGAAGCGGCCGCACGTGCGCGGCGTGGCGATGAATCCGGTCGACCATCCGCTTGGCGGCGGCGAAGGCAAGACCTCGGGCGGCCGTCATCCGGTATCGCCCTGGGGCCAGCCGACGAAGGGGTTCAAGACCCGGAACCGCAAGGCGACGGATCGGTTCATTGTGCAAAGGCGACCGAAGTAGTTTCCAGTTTCCAGTCTCCAGTTTCCAGAACGGCATGTTCAATTACTGGCAACTGGTGACTGGCAAACTGGCGTTCAGTTTCCAGAACGACTGGGAACTGGTGACTGGCAACTGGTAACTGACAATGTCTAGATCACTGAAAAAGGGCCCCTTCGTCGACGTTCCGCTGCTCGAGAAAGTGGAAGTGATGAATCGGGGCGGCGAGAAGAAGGTCATCAAGACCTGGTCGCGTCGTTCGACCGTGATTCCCGAAATGGTGGGACACACGATTGCCGTGCACAACGGGCGGAAGTTCATCCCCGTGTACGTGACGGAAAACATGGTCGGGCACAAGCTCGGTGAGTTTGCGCCGACGCGGCAGTTCAAGGGACACACCACCAAGAGCGACAAAGCGGCTGCGGTGGCCGCGCCGGCCGGAGCGCCGGCGGGTGCTGCGGCGCCGAAGGCAGGTGGGTAATGGCGGTACAGGCCCACGCCACCGCGAAATACGTCCGCACCTCCGCGCAGAAGGCCGGCCTGGTGCTGAACCTGATTCGCGGCCGTGATGTGAACCAGGCGCTGGCGACACTGCGCTTCGCGCGCAAGGGTGTCGCGCGCGACATCGAGAAGGTGCTGCGGTCGGCGATTGCGAACGCGTCGCAGAAGGACGGCTTCGGCGGCGACGTCGAGCGCCTGTTCGTCACCGCGTGCTACGCCAACCAGGGGCCGTCGCAGAAACGGATCCGTCCGGCCCCGATGGGCCGCGCCTTCCGCGTGCTGAAGCGGACGGCGCACCTCACCGTGCAGGTCGCGGAGCGGCCGATGCCGGTCGTGGCGCAGCCGGTGACGCCGGAACCTGAAACGGGCGAGCCCGGCCGCAAGCGGCCGCGCGGCGCCAAGCCGAAGCCGAAGGCCGCGCCGAAGGGCCGAACCAAGGCGGCGTCGGGGAAGGCCGGCGGCGCGAAGAAGAAGGCGGCAGCGAAGGGCGGCCGCGCGAAGAAGGCCGCGAAAGCCTGAGACTGACGGCAAACGGAGACTTATGGGTCAGAAAGTACATCCGCACGGATTTCGCCTCGGCTTCAACAAAACGTGGCGCTCGCGGTGGTTCGCCGACAAGGACTACTCGAAGCTGCTGCACGAAGACCTGAAGCTGCGCGACACACTCAAGACGCGGTTTGCCCACGCCGGCGTGTCGAAGATTGAAATCGAGCGCGCCGCCAACACGCTGAAGATCGACATCTACACGTCGCGGCCGGGCATCATCATCGGCCGCAAGGGGACGGAAGTCGACAAGCTGAAGCAGGAAATCCAGAAGAAGACGAACCGCGAAGTGTTCATCAATATTCAGGAGATCCAGAAGCCCGAGCTCGATGCGCAGCTCATCGCCGAATCGGTGGCGATGCAGCTCGAAAAGCGTGTCGCGTTCCGGCGGGCGATGCGGAAAGCGGTCGAGTCCGCGCTCAGGTTCGGCGCTCGCGGCATCAAGGTGCGCGTGTCGGGACGATTGAACGGCGCCGAGATTGCGCGGTCCGAATGGTATCTGCACGGTCAGCTGCCGCTGCAGACGCTGCGCGCCGACATCGATTACGGGTTCGCCGAGGCGAGCACCACCTACGGCCAGATCGGCGTGAAGGTGTGGCTCTACAAAGGTGAGCGTCTGGTCCCGCGGATTGGGCGCGAAGAAGACTATAGGGCTCCTCGCCGTGCTGCGGGAGGGCGGGGATGAAAAGGCTGAAGGTCAGACTTCAGCATTTTCAGGATTCACCATTATGTTGATGCCGAAGAAGGTCAAGTACCGGAAGCAGCAGCGCGGCCGGATGGCGGGGAAAGCGTGGCGCGGGTCCGACGTGTCGTTTGGCGACTACGGGCTCAAGGCGCTCGAGCCATGCTGGATGACGGCGCGGCAGATCGAGGCGGCGCGCGTGGCCATGACCCGCTTCATCAAGCGCGGCGGGAAGATCTGGATCCGGGTGTTTCCGGACAAGCCGATTACGAAGAAGCCGCAGGAAACTCGAATGGGTAAAGGCAAGGGCGCGCCGGAGGAATGGGTCTGCGTGGTTCGACCGGGCCGCATCCTGTTCGAGATGGAAGGGATCAACGAGGCCGAAGCGCGCAAGGCGATGCGGCTGGCGGCGGCGAAGCTGCCGATCAAGACCAAGTTCGCGACCCGGTTCGCGGAGGAGCAGGCGTCATGAAAGTGACCGAGATTCGCGATCTCGCGGTCGACGAGCTGCAGCAGCGCGCCAAGGACATGGACGATCAGCTGTTCCGGTTGCGCATTCAGAAGTCGATGGGGCAGCTCGAAGCGGCGCACAAACTGAAGTCGCTGCGTCGGGATCTCGCGCGCGTCAAGACCGTGCTGCGCGAAAAAGAGACGGCCCAGGCGACGGGCCAGTAGGCCGGTCGAGGGAAAAGAGCATTCATGGCCACGAAAGCTGAGATTACAGGGCTTGTCGTCAGCGACAAGATGAACAAGAGCGTGGTGGTTGCGGTCGAGCGGCAGATTCGCGACGCCCTCTACGGCAAGACCCAGAAGCGGACGTCGAGGTTTCTCGCCCACAACGAGGCGAACGACGTGAAGGTCGGGGACCGGGTCGCCATCGTCGAGACACGGCCGATGAGCCGACGCAAGCGCTGGGTCGTCACTCGCGTCATCGAGAAGGCGAAGGAGATCTAGCCATGATCCAGATGCGTTCGATTCTTGACGTGGCCGATAACTCGGGCGCCCGCAAGATTGCCGCGATCAATCCGATCGGCGGATCGACCGGACGATACGCGCGTCTTGGCGACATCATCACCGCCTCGGTCAAGGAAGCGACCCCCGACGGCAACATCAAGAAGGGGCAGGTCGTGAAAGCGGTGATCGTGCGGACCGTCAAGGAGCATCGCCGCAAGGATGGCAGCTACATCCGCTTCGATCGGAACGCGGCCGTCCTCATCAACGATCAGAACGAGCCGATCGGGACGCGCGTGTTCGGGCCGGTCGCCCGCGAGCTGCGCGAGCGGCGGTTCATGAAAATCATATCGTTGGCTCCCGAGGTGCTGTGAGGAGCCAGAGTAACTGCTGAATGTTCAATGTTGAATGCTGAATGTAAAAGCGGCGCTCGTCATTCAGCATTCAGAATTCAGCATTCAGAATTTTCAGAGTTCACCCATGTCTAGATTAGCAACTCCGATTCGGAAGAACGATACAGTGATCGTGATCACCGGCAAGGATCGCGGCAAGCGTGGGCGTGTCCTGAAGGTGCTGGCGGAGAAGAACCGGCTGGTGGTCGAGGGCGTGAACATCATCAAGCGCCACACCAAGCCGAACCCGCAGCGCCAGATCAAGGGCGGGCTCGTCGAGCGAGAAGCCGGGCTGCACGCGTCGAACGTGCAGGTGCTTTGCCCGGAATGCGGCAAGCCGACGCGGCTCGGCCGCAGAATCCTCGGCGATGGCCGCAAAGTGCGGATTTGCCGGAAGTGCGAGGGAGTGGTCGACAAATGAGCCGCCTGAAAGACCGTTACGACAAGGAAGTCGCGCCAGCGCTGAAGAAGGAGTTCGGGTACCGCAACGTGATGGCGATCCCGAAGATCGAGAAGATCGTCGTCAACATGGGACTCGGCGAGGCGACGCAGAATGCGAAGATCGTCGATACCGGGGCCGACGAAGTGGCGCGAGTCACCGGACAGAAGCCGGTGACGACCCGGGCGAAGAAGTCGATCGCGCAGTTCAAGGTCCGCAAGGGGATGCCGATTGGGGCGATGGTCACGCTGCGCGGCGAGCGGATGTGGGAGTTTCTCGATCGCCTGATCGCGGTTGCGCTCCCGCGCGTCCGCGACTTCCGCGGCGTGTCTCCGCGCGGCTTCGATGGACGCGGCAACTATACGCTCGGCTTGAAGGATCAGCTGCTGTTTCCGGAAATCGACTACATGAAGGTCGACAAGGCGCGCGGCATGAACATCTCGGTGGTGACGACCGCAAAGTCGGACCAGGAGTCGCGAAAGCTGCTGCAGTTGCTGGGCATGCCGTTCAGGCCGAACTGAGCATTCGCGATTCGCGGATTCAGGGATTAGCGATTCAAGGATTAGCGATTCGCGATTAGTGATTAGAGATTAGGGATTCACATGGCCACAACCGCCAAAGTTGCGAAAGAAGTCAAACCGCCGAAGTTCAAGATCCGGCTGCGCCACCGCTGCCAGCGTTGCGGACGCCCACGGGCGTACATGCGGAAGTTCGCCTTGTGCCGGTTGTGCTTCCGCAAGCTGGCGCTCGAAGGGGATATCGCCGGAGTGACGAAGAGTTCATGGTGAAGTTGCCAGTAACCAGTTTCCAGTTTCCAGTCGGAGATTGGAAGATGACTGGTAACTGGCAACTGGTAACTGGCAACTACAGAGAACAAGAGTTATGACCGATCCAATCGCAGACATGCTGTCGCGCATCCGGAACGCGACGATTGCCCGGCACGCCCGGGTCGAGATGCCGTCGTCGCGCCTGAAGGTGGAGATCGCGCGCATCCTCGAAAGCGAAGGCTACATCCAGGGCTTCAAAGTGCTGGAGCCGCAGGCGGGCGAGCGCGCACAGGCGCAGCTCCGGATGTTTCTCAAGTACGGCCCTCGCGGCGAGCGAGTGATTAGCGGCATCCAGCGCGTCAGCCGTCCCGGGCGCCGTGTCTACTTCGGCCGCGATGAAGTGCCCGACGTGCTCGCTGGCCTCGGCACGAGTATCCTGACCACCTCGCGCGGCGTCATGACCGGGCGGGAAGCGGTCAAGGCCGGGGTTGGCGGTGAAGTGCTCTGTAATGTGTGGTGATTGAAGCTGCCAGCTCCCAGCTTCCAGCTCCCAGCAGGAGCACATGGAGGCCGCGGCGCTGGTGACCGGAAATCCCGAGCCGTCATGCTGGAAGCTGGCGGCTGGAAGCTGGAAACTGACATGTCTCGCATAGGAAAAAAACCAATCGCAATCCCGAAAGGCGTCAAGGTCGACACGCAGCCTGGCGCCGTCGAGATCCAGGGCCCGAAGGGAAAGCTGCGTCAGCCGCTCCCGGCCGGTATCGGCTTCGAGGTGGACGGCGATCAGCTGCACGCGCGCACGTTGCGTGAGGATCCCGAGCTGGGTAAATTTCATGGCCTCGCGCGCAGTCTCGTCGCCAACGCGGTCCGCGGCGTCACGGACGGATTCCGCAAGGACCTCGACATCGTCGGCGTCGGCTATCGCGCGGAGCTCAAGGGCAAGCAGGTCGTGTTCGCGCTCGGCTATTCGCACCCGGTGGTGTTCGATATTCCCGCCGGCATCGACATCACGATCGACAAGCAGACGCACATCACCGTCACCGGGATCGACCGGCAGGCGGTGGGACAGGTGGCCGCGAATATCCGCCGTCTTCGCAAGCCCGATCCCTACAAGCAGAAGGGCGTTCGCTACACGGGCGAGGTGCTGAAGAAGAAGGCAGGCAAGACGGGAGCGAAATAAGCTCCCAGCTGCCAGCTCCCAGCTCCCAGCCTCGACTGGAACAAGCTGGAAGCTGGAAGCTGGAAACTGGAAGCTGAGAGATATGAAGATCAACACGACAAAAGATCGCCGCACGCGCATTGCGCTGAGGCAGCGGAAGCGGATCAAGGGGACCCCGGAGCGGCCTCGGTTGCGCGTCTTCCGCAGCGTGTCGCACATTTACGCGCAGGTTATCGACGACATGACCGGCACGACGCTCGCGTCTGCGGCGAGCACCGAGCCGGCGCTGAAGACGACCTTCGCGGGATCGACGCGCGGCGGCAACGTCGCGGGCGCAAAGGCGCTCGGCAAAACGATTGCGGAGCGGCTCATCGACAAGGGCATCAAGCAAGTGGTCTTCGATCGCGGCGGCTTCCTCTATCACGGCCGGATTCGCGCCGTGGCCGAGGCCGCGCGGGAAGCGGGACTCGAGTTCTAGCTTCCAGCTCCCGGCTTCCAGCTTCCAGCTGGAGGGCCGGAGCAAGGGAGCAGCATGTAGCGGGCAACAGCAAGGACTTAGCTGGAAGCTGGCAACTGGAAACTGGAAGCTATGATTGAAACACGAGAGAAAATCGACGCGTCGCAGCTGGATCTGAAGGACACGGTCGTGAACATCAGCCGCGTCACCAAGGTCGTGAAGGGCGGCAAAAACCTGAGCTTCAGCGCGCTCGTCGTCGTGGGCGATGGCGCAGGCGTCGTTGGCTTCGGCGTCGGCAAGGCGAAGGAAGTGCCATCGGCGATCAAGAAGGGGATCGAGGCGGCCAAGAAGTCGCTGATCCGCGTGCCGCTGGCGGGGACTACCGTGCCGCACCCGGTGCTTGGCCGCTTTGGCGCCGGGCAGGTGTTGCTCAAGCCGGCTCCGGACGGCACGGGCATCATCGCCGGCGGAGCGGTCCGCGCCGTCGTCGAGTCATGTGGAATTCAGAACGTCCTGACCAAGTCGATCGGGTCGGCGAATTCACATAACGTGGTGCGGGCGACCTTCGCCGGCCTGATGCGGCTGAAGGATCCCGGTGCCGTGCGACAACTGCGCGGGAAAGAAGAGCAACCCGGCGATCTCGCCGCGGCAACGCGATAACGAAAACGATCATGGCGAAGAAGACGACGAAAAAGACCGACGGCGGCCGTAAGGTTCGCATCAGGCTCGTGCGCAGCCCGATCGGCTTCAACAAGACACAGGCCGATACGGTTCAGGGGATGGGACTTCGCAGGCTGGGCCATACCGTGGAGCTCATGGACACGCCGGCAACTCGCGGCATGATCCTGAAAGTGCGCCACTTGGTGGAAGTCGAGTAATTTCAGGGACAGGAAACATGGATCTGAGCAATCTGCGTCCTCCCAAGGGGGCGACGCACTCGAAGAAGCGGATTGGACGCGGCCAGGGGTCGGGCCAGGGTGTGCAGGCCGGCCGCGGACATAAGGGCGCCAAATCGCGCTCCGGGTTCAAGCACAAGCGCGGATTCGAAGGCGGTCAGATGCCGCTTCATCGGCGCGTGCCCAAGCGCGGATTTCACAACTTGTTCCGGCAGGAGTTCGAGGTCGTGAATCTCGACGCGCTCGGCGAACGGTTCGATGCCGGCACGGAGATTACGCCGGAGCTCCTGCGCGAGCATGGGCTCGTGGCCCGTGCTGGCAAGATCAAGGTGCTGGCGCGCGGTGAGATTTCGAAGGCGCTGACGATTCGCGCGCACAAGTTCAGCGGCAAAGCGGCCGAAAAGATCGCTGCCGCAGGTGGTAAGGCCGAAGTCCTCGCGTAGGGGGCGGTTATGGAAAGCCTGAAGAACATCTTCGCGGTTGCCGATCTCAGGAAACGTGTGCTGTTCACGTTGGGACTGCTTGCGGTCTATCGCGTGGGCGGCCACATCCCGACGCCGGGTATCAACCCGGAGGCGCTGGCGGCGCTCGTCGATCAGGCGAAGAACACGATGTTCGGTCTCTACGACATGTTCTCGGGGAAGAACCTGTCGCAGATGACGATCTTCGCGCTGGGCATCATGCCCTACATCAGCTCGTCGATCATTCTGCAGCTGTTGACGGTCGTGTGGCCGTACCTGGAACGGTTGTCGAAGGAAGGGGAGCTCGGCCGCCGCAAGATCACGCAGTACACGCGTTACGGAACGATCCTGCTCAGCATCGTCCAGTCGCTGGGGATCGCATACTTTCTCGAGAAGAATACCGGGATCGCCGGTGGGCTTCCGCTCGTGTACAACCCGGGCTGGGGCTTCCGTCTGTTGACCGTGCTCACGTTGACAACCGGCACGACGTTCATCATGTGGCTGGGCGAGCAGATCACCGAGCGCGGCATCGGCAACGGCATGTCGCTCATCATCTTCGCCGGGATCGTGGTCAACCTCCCGCATGCGGTGATCGTTACGATGGAGCAGCTGCGGACGGGCCAGATGGGCCTGGTCCGGCTGCTCTTGCTGATCATCCTGATGGCTGCCGTTATCGCCGCGATTGTGTTCGTCGAGCGGGGGCACCGGCGGGTCACGGTTCAGTACGCCAAACGCGTCGTCGGACGCCGGATGTATGGCGGGTCGAGCACGCACATTCCGCTGAAGGTGAATACCGGAGGCGTGATCCCGGTAATCTTTGCGTCCTCCATTCTCGCGTTTCCTGCGACGCTCGCGCCGCTGATTCGCGAGGACAGCTGGCTCGGATGGTTGAAGCGCCCGATCGAGCAGATCGCGCCGGGCATGCCGCTCCATGATCTGCTCTATATCGTGGGCATCATATTCTTCTGCTACTTCTATACCGCGATCATCTTCAATCCGGACGATGTCGCGGAGAACATGCGGAAGTACGGTGGTTTTATCCCGGGGATCAGGCCGGGCAAACGGACGGCAGAGTACATCGACACGATCCTGACGAGGATTACCCTCGTCGGCGCGATTTATCTCGCAATCGTGGCGATTCTGCCCCAGTTCCTGATCAGCGGCTTCAAGGTCGCACCGATTCCGTTCATTGGTGAGCGGCTCGATGCGTTCCTGCCGCGGTTCATCACCGAAGGCATGAACGTGCAGTTCTACTTCGGCGGCACGTCGCTCCTGATTATCGTCGGCGTCGCAATGGATACGGTGCAGCAGGTCGAGTCCCAGCTCATCATGCGCCACTACGACGGCTTCATGAAGAAGACGCGGATCAGGGGACGACGGGGCCAATAGTGACGAAGCTCCAGGGAGATTGCCCGGGCGCCGTCAACGTAGTGATGCTTGGACCTCCGGGTGCCGGAAAGGGCACTCAGGCGGAACGGCTGTCGCGTACTCGGAAGCTGCCCAAGATATCGACTGGAGATATCCTGCGCGAAGCGGTGCAGGCCGACACCGAGCTCGGGCGCGCCGCGAAGGCAACCATGTTCGCCGGGAACCTGGTTGGCGACGACATGATCATCGCCATCGTCCAGGATCGATTGAACCGTTCGGATGCGCATGGCGGCTTCATCCTCGACGGCTTTCCGCGAACGGTGATCCAGGCCACGGCGCTCGACCGGATGCTCGGCAATGGCGCGCCGCTGGTGGTGATCGATATTGTCGTGCCGGAAGAGGTGTTGGCGCTGCGGCTGGCGACGCGACGGATTTGCAGCAAGTGCGGGTCGAATGCCTCGCTCGAGTGGACCGACGCTTGCGCGAAGTGTGACGGCGAATTGAGGACGCGGGTGGACGACGGGATCGAGATCGTACGGGAACGCTTG